>JAPLKS010000011.1 GCA_026387915.1 Gemmatimonadota bacterium | reverse complement strand
CGCAAAGAGTTCGGCTCGCAGCAGGTTGCCCTCGTCCGCGACATGCACGACTGGCGCGCCAACTTCGGCTTCACGCAAGCGCCCAACGGTGCGTTTGCGTTTACGTTCTTTGTATCACTCAAGGCCGAGCCCGACCTGAAGTTCGACTATAACCGCTCCAGCTACCGGCAATCCGGCACGGGCATCCCTTAATGCCACGCACCATCGCTCTCGACGGACGCTCCCTCACGCTGGCCGACGTCCGCGCCGTGGCGGTCGATGGCGTGCGCGTGGCGCTCGCCGACGCTGCGCGCGCGCGCATGCTGGCCACGCGACAGGTGGTCGCCGGTATCGTGGACCGCGACGACGCGGTGTACGGCGTCACGACGGGGTTTGGCAAACTCTCCGAGTTCGCCATTCCGCGCGACAAACTGGCGCAGCTCCAGATCAACTTGGTGCGCAGTCACGCCTCGGGCGTCGGGCCGTCGCTCCCGAAACGGGAAGTGCGCGCTATGATGTTGTTGCGCGCCAATGTCATCGCCAAAGGCTATTCGGGCGCGCGGCCCGATGTGCCAGAGTTGCTCTGTGCGATGCTCAACGCCGACTGCTGGCCGACCATCCCCGAGCAGGGATCGGTCGGCGCCAGCGGCGATCTCGCGCCGCTGGCGCACCTCGCACTCTCCTTGATCGGTGAAGGCGACTTGCATCGCGGCGACCACACGGGAACAGCCGCCGCCATTCTCGCAGAAGCGGGGCTCACGCCGCTCACGCTCGCGCCGAAGGAAGGGATCACCCTCATCAATGGCACGCAGGCGCACACGGCCGTCGCTGCCTTGGCGGTCGCCGACGCACGCACCCTCTGGCACACCGCGCACGTCGCGGGAGCCGCGTCGCTCGAAGCGTTGCTCGGCACGCCCACCGCGTTCGACCCGCGCATCCAGGATGCGCGCGGCCAAGAAGGGCAGGCGGAGTCGGCCGCGCTACTGCGCACGCTCCTCGAAGGCAGCCAGATTCGTGAGTCGCATCGGCACGGCGATCCGCGCGTGCAGGACGCGTATGCGCTGCGGTGTATGCCGCAGGTTCATGGACCGGTGCTCGATGCGATTCGGTTCGCCGAAGGCGTCATTGGGCGCGAAGCGAACGCCGCCACCGACAATCCGCTCGTCTTCGAAAACGGCGATATTCTCAGCGGCGGTAACTTTCACGGACAAGCCGTGGCGATGGCGCTCGATTTTCTCGCTATTGCCATGACAAACCTCGCAACGATGGCCGAACGGCGCATCGATCGCGTCGTGCATCCGGACATGAATCAAGGGTTGCCGCCTTTCCTGGCGCGTGATGCCGGACTCAACTCCGGCTTCATGATGGCACAGGTCACCGCGGCGTCGCTCGCCAGCGAGTGCAAAGTGCTGTCGCATCCGGCGAGCGTCGACACCATTCCCACCGACGGCAACAAGGAAGATTGCGTGCCAATGGCGATGGGCGCCGCGTGGAAGCTCCGCCGCATTATCGGTAATGTGCAGAACATTCTGGCCATCGAACTGATGTGCGCCGTGCAAGGACTCGATTACCGTCGTCCGCTCACGTCGGGCGTGGGCGTCGAGCGCGCGTATGACGTCGTCCGCAAACTAGTGCGTCCGCTTGAGGACGACCGCGTGTTGAGCGGCGATATTCTCGCGATCGCGGGCGCCGTTGCCCGTGGTGACTTCGTTGCGTGATCACGGCCGGCGACGCCGCGGCTCCGTTCCCCTGTTCTAAGAGCGATTGATGACCGCCACCTCCTCGCACACTCCGCGCGTCGTGCGCGCACCGCGCGGCTCCATTATTTCCTGCAAAGGATGGCCGCAGGAAGCCGCGCTGCGCATGCTCATGAACAACCTCGACCCCGAGGTTGCTGAACGCCCCGGCGATCTCGTGGTCTATGGCGGAACCGGCAAGGCCGCGCGGAACTGGGAGTGCTTCGATGCCATCGTCGCCTCACTCCGCGCACTGGAAGACGACGAGACGCTGCTCGTGCAAAGCGGCAAACCCGTCGGCGTGTTCCGTACCCACGTACACGCACCGCGCGTGCTGATCGCGAACAGCAATCTCGTGGGCCGTTGGGCCACTTGGGATCATTTCCGCGAACTTGAGCGCTCCGGCTTGATGATGTACGGCCAGATGACGGCCGGCTCTTGGATTTACATCGGATCGCAGGGCATCGTGCAAGGCACGTATGAAACCTTCGGCGCCGTGGCCCGTGCACACTTCGGTGGTTCGCTGGCGGGTCGGTTCATCCTGACCGCCGGGTTGGGTGGCATGGGCGGCGCGCAGCCGCTGGCCGCCACCATGCAAGGGGCCGCCATACTCGGCGTCGATGTCGATCCCACGCGCATTCAAAAACGCATCGACACCGGCTACTGCGACAAAATGACTGCCTCGCTCGACGAGGCATTGGCGTGGATCCGCGAGGCCACGGACGCGAAGCGTGCATTGAGCGTCGGGCTCGTTGGCAATGCCGCCGAGGTACTTCCGGAGCTGGTGAAACGAGGCGTCACGCCGGACGTTGTCACCGATCAAACCAGCGCACATGACATGCTCACGGGGTACATCCCCGTTGGTATGTCGCTCGCCGAAGCCGCCGCGCTCCGCGCAAGCGATCCTAAGGGCTACGTCGAAAAATCGACGGCGAGTGCCGTGTTGCACGTGCGTGCAATGCGAGAAATGCAGGACGCTGGTGCCATAGCATTTGATTACGGCAATAACATTCGCACGGTCGCAATGGACGCCGGACTCACCGACGCCTTCAAGATTCCAGGCTTCGTGCCGGAATACATCCGTCCTCTCTTCTGCGAAGGGAAGGGACCGTTTCGCTGGGCGGCGCTCAGTGGCGACCCGAAGGATATTGAACGTCTCGACGCGCTCGTGCTGGAGCTGTTTCCCGACGACGCGCATCTGCGGACGTGGATCGAAAAAGCAAAAGAGAAAATCCACTTCCAGGGTCTGCCCGCGCGCATCTGTTGGCTCGGGCAGGGTGACCGTGCCAAGTTCGGCATCGCCATCAACGATCTCGTTGCGAACGGCGAAGTGAGTGCGCCCATCGCGATTGGGCGCGACCATCTCGACACCGGTTCGGTCGCATCGCCCTTCCGCGAAACCGAGGCCATGAAGGACGGCACCGACGCCGTCGCGGATTGGCCGATTCTCAACGCCTTGTTGAATGTGGCCGGCGGCGCCACGTGGGTCAGCTTCCATCACGGCGGCGGCGTGGGAATCGGTAATTCGCTGCATGCGGGGCAGGTGATTGTCGCCGACGGCACTCCCGAAATGCGCGTGCGACTCGAGCGCGTGCTCACGAACGATCCCGGAATCGGCGTCGCGCGACACGCCGACGCCGGCTACGAAATCGCCAAACGGACCGCCAAAGCCAAAGGCATCAACTTGCCGATGGGCTGATGCTTTCTCGGAAGTTCAAGCCGTGGCACATCGTGCCGTTTTCATTCCGGTACGCACGGCTTCGCGTGACGCGTCGGCCTGTGCTCGTGCATTTCGAAGTCACGATGCGCTGCAATGCCCAGTGTGGCTTCTGCGATTACTGGAAAACAGACGCGTCCGAAAAGGCGCGTGAGCTCAAGTCGTTCGCCGACGCCGCGCGCCACTTCAGGCCGATGATGGTCACCTTTACCGGTGGCGAACCGCTGTTACGGCGCGACCTCGAGGACATCGTCGCGGAAGTGGATCGTGCCGTGCCGCGCACGTGGCTGAGTCTCATAACGCATGGCGGTATGCTCTCCATTGAGCGTGCCCAGTCGCTCTGGGACGCGGGGCTCGCGCAGTTTTGCATTTCGCTCGACTATCTCGACGAACGCCACGACGGCGCGCGTCGGATCCCCGGCCTCGCCGCCAAGATCCTCGCCACCGTCCCCCAGATGGTGGCGCGCGGCATGACCGTGCGCTTCAACACCGTCATCAAGAACGACAACCTCGACGACATTCTCCCCATTATCCGCTACGCCGACGCCGCGGGCGCGGGCGTCAATCTGTCGGTCTATACCGACTTCAAGAATGGAAGCACCGCGCATTCGCTTGGTGCCGCGCATCTGGCGCAGCTCGACGCGCTCGTGCGCGACATCCTCGCGTTCAAGCGCGGGCGCCGCGGCGTCGTCAGTAACTCGGATTGGTACCTCCAACAAATCCCGCGCTGGGTCCGTGGCGAACTCAAGGAGCCCTGCCGCTCGGGGGAGACCACCATTCACATCGATCCCGTGGGAATGGTGCGGCGCTGTCCGGACTTTCCATCGGACGATCACTGGAGCACGTACAACGGCTACCAGCCCATCAACTGCGACCGCTGCTACTACGCCTGTCGCGGCGAGGCGCAGGCACCGCTGACCATCTCGCGATTCCAAGATTTGTTTGGTAACCGCTAATCGTCCGTGGGCCTGCTGATGCATGCCAGGCCCTGACCGCGCGCGCTCAGCAACGGTACCCCCGCGTGCGGCGCTCTTCCTCCCGCCACACCCGCCCGTAGATTCTTTTGGCAATGACACGCCTCTACGTAAACGCCAGCCAAGTCGTCACCTGCGCCGGTCCCGCGCGCGCCCGTCGCGGTGCGGAAATGGCCGATGCCGGCATCATTCTCAATGGCGCGGTCGCAACAGAGGGCGAGCAAATTGTAGCGGTCGGCCCGCAGGACGAACTGGAAGCTCGGTATGCGACGGCAGAGCGCGTGGACTGCGCTCGAGGCGTCCTCACCCCGGGCCTCGTCGACTCGCACACGCATGGTATTTTTGGGAAGCCGCGGCACGAAGAGCAGGAACTCCGTGCGAGCGGGCTTGGATACATGGAGATCGCCAAACGCGGAGGCGGCATCCACAGCTCCGTACGTGACCTGCGGCAGCGCCCCGAGGACGAACTCTTCGAACTCGCCAAACCCAGAATCCGCCGCATCCTCGCGCATGGCGTGACCACCCTCGAGCTGAAAAGCGGCTACGGTCTCTCGCTCGAAGACGAACTCAAATCGCTCCGCGTGATTCGACGCCTCCAGGAATCCCTCCCGGTTCGCATCGTCCCGACCTTCCTCGGCGCGCACGAGATCCCGCTGGAATACCGCGCGGCCCCGCGCACCCGGGATGAGTACGTCGCACTCCTCATTCATGAGATGATTCCGCAGGTCGCCGCCGAAGGGCTCGCCCAGTTTGCGGACATCTTCTGCGAGCCGGGCGTTTACACCCTCGACGAGAGCCGCCGGGTGCTGGGTGCGGCCCAGGCGCACGGGCTCGCCCTCAAGCTCCACGCCGACGAACTGGAGCCGAGCGGCGCCGCCGAGCTGGCGGCCGAACTGGGCGCGACCAGCGCTGACCACCTCGCCGCCATCAGTGAGGGCGGCATCAGGGCGCTGGCGGCCTCCCAGACCGTCGCCACCCTCCTCCCAGGGACGATGATGTTCCTCGGACGCTCGCGGCAGGCGCCGGCCCGCGAGTTGATTGCCGCAGGGGCTGCCGTCGCATTAGCCTCGGACTTCAATCCCGGGACGTCGCCCACGGTCAACTTCCCCCTCATGCTCACCCTGGCGGTGAGCCAGCTGCATATGAGCGTCGCTGAGGCGGTGCTCGCTGCCACCGTGAACGGGGCGGCCGCCCTCGGATTGGCCACCAAAACCGGCCAGCTGGCGCCCGGCTTCTCCGCCGATCTCGCGCTCTACGAAATCGAGGACATTCGCGAGTTGCCGTATTGGTACGGCGACCACCGTTGCGTGAGCTCGTGGGTGCGCGGAAACGCTTGTCACAGCTGAGGTTGGGAAGGTAGCTTTCTTTCGGGAAAGTCCGGCTCATCCGGTTATCCCCAGCTCCTGTTTCCGCCCCAGAAATGGCCAACGTCGCCGCACTCAAAAAGAAGGCTGCTGACTTCGAGCAGAAGAAACAACTCGATAAGGCCATCGCGGCTTATCGGGAAGTGCTCGATGCCTACGACGCCGGCGACGATGACAACATCGACGTGGGGCTGTACAATCGCGTCGGTGATATGCTGGTGCGGCAGGGCAACGTTCCCGACGGCGTCCTGCTCTACGAGCGCGCCGTCGATCTGTATTCCGAGGGCGGGTTCTTCAATAACGCCATCGCGCTCTGCAATAAGATTTTGCGCACCTCCCCAGGGCGCGTCTCGGTCTATTACAAGCTCGGAAAAATCAGCGCGGCCAAAGGATTCAAGGCCGATGCCAAGGCGAACTTCCTTGAGTACGCCGACCGCATGCAGAAGGCCGATAAGATGGAAGAGGCCTTTCGCGCGCTCAAAGAATTCGCCGATCTCGTGCCGGATCAGGACGACATCCGGCTCATGCTCGCCGAGCACCTGACGAAGGCGGGCAAGAAAAACGAGGCGTTGGAGCAGTTGCAGCTCCTGCACGCGCGGTACGCGGACGATGGTCGTGTGGCAGAAGCCGAGGCGACGGCCGAGCGCATGAAGGACATCGACCCTGACGCGGTGCCGCGGGGTAGCGAGAATCAGGCGAAGACGAAAGCCGATGACTTGATCTTCATCGATCTCGACGCGCCGCTCCCGCGCCACGCACGCGCGACGCGGGCAGTCGAACTGCCCGCGCCTGTAGCGCCGCCGATTGTTGAGCCACCAACAGAGTCGAGCGCGCCGTCCGGTACACCGCGCGAAATCGTTGCGCCTGCGCTTCCGGCCGCCATCGAAATCGAAACGACCGCGGCGGTAATGGATGAGACACAGGTCGAGCCGACCGTGCCTCTGTTGGGACTCGAACCGACCTCGTTTGCCGAGCCCCCGGCGGTTGAGACCGCACCGCTCGCGCCGAGTGAGTTCGCCGAGATTGATTTTGGAGCCATCAAGGAAGAGCCCACGTCGCCGCGTTTCTCGGCCGGCCTCGCCTTGTCGGGTGAGCTACCGCTGATCGACGTCTCGCACTTCACGCCACCGGCCGGACTGCCGATGGTGGAAGCAGGAGCGCCTACGGCGGACGCTATCGACTTCCTCGACTTGGATGCGCCGACGGCCGCTACACCGACGAACGTGGACACTGTCGAGAGTCCGCCAGCCGCGCCGACCGAAATCCGAGATGACCCGTCCACACCCGCGGACGCGACCGCATTCCAACTCCTCGACGCCGAAGAGCTCGAAGACCCGCCGCGCGTGCGGCGTACGACCTCGCTGTTGGCCAGCGATGTTGGGATGCTCGTGCGCCTCGCCGACGAGCCCGAAAACTGGGGGCTTCGCCGCCGGTATGCGGAAGCATTACTGGATGACGGCGATCGCGACGGCGGACTGCGCGAACTCGAAGCAGCCCTCGCCGGCTTTGAGCGCGACGGCAATCTCGATGCCGCCCGCGAAATCGCCGACGAAATTATTCGCGTCAATCCGGCATCGGTCAAACACCATCAGAAACGCGTCGAGTTCGCGTTCCGCGTGAACGACAAGGGATCACTGGTTGAGGCGTACGTCGCCCTCGGTGATGCGTTGTTGCGCGAAGGGCAGGCCGAGAAGTCACGGATTGTGTACCAGCGCGTGCTCGACATCGCGCCAGACGATGTGCGCGCCCTCGGCGCACTCGAGGCCTTTGGTGCCGAACCGGTGACGCGCCCCTCGGCCGACGAGGGCCAGGTGGCACGCCGCACCACGCGACGCTATACGGCGCAGGTGGACGAGCAGGCCGCGCCCGAAACGGTGCCTGCACCCGCCTCCGTGGACGACGACGATCAGTATATCTCGCTCGGTGACTGGCTCCGAGAGGACGAGGCACCCAAGAATACGCGCATGGTCGTCGACGAGGAGGAGCCATCAGGCGACGAGCAGGCCGACTTTGACGACATGCTCAAAAAGTTCAAGCAGGGCGTCGCCGAGAACGTCGAGGAAGAAGACTACGAGTCGCATTACGATCTGGGCGTCGCCTACAAGGAAATGGGCTTGCTCGACGAAGCCATTTCGGAGTTTCAGAAGGCGCTCCGTGCCACCACCAACCGGGTGCGCACCTTCGAGGCGCTCGGGCAGTGCTTTCTCGAGAAGAAACAGCTCGCCGTGGCCGTCACAATCCTCCAGCGGGCGATCCACGAACAGGGGGTCAGCGACGAGCGGCTGGTAGGCGTACTCTATCTGCTGGGTTACATTCACGAATCCCTCGGCAAGCACGCCGAGGCCAAAACGTTTTACGAGCGAGTCTTCGCCGTCGATATCCAGTTTCGCGATGTCGGGGACCGCCTCAATGCCGTGGACAAGGCCGCTTCGTGACCATTCAATCTCGCCCGCAACTCCCTCTAGCCACCGCGCTCCTGGATATTCAGGGACCAGTCCGCGCGTTGCTCGATCGCGTGCCAGCCGAGATGTGGCGCATCGTGCAAGCCGACTCCGCGATCATTCAGGCGGCAAACGGCCATTTGCAGGGGATGAAGGGGAAGATGATTCGCCCCACGCTCCTGCTCCTGGCGGCTTCACTAGAAGGGCAACCAGAGGAACGCGCGGTGAGCTTGGCCGCCGTGGCCGAACTGGTGCACCTCACCAGTGTCGTCCACGACGACTCTGTGGATCATTCTGTGCTTCGGCGCGGGATGCCCACGCTCAATGCACTGTTCAGCCATGAGATGGCCGTTCTGATGGGCGACTACATCTTTTCGAAGGCCATCGCAGAGCTCGTGCGGCAGGGCGACCTCGAGCCGCTCCGTGCCTTTACGTACGCCTCAAATTCCATGACGCTCGGCGAGCTCGACCAACTCGCCACGTATGACGCGCTCGGTTTTACCGAGAAAGACTATTGGTCGCTGATCCGCGCCAAGACCGCCTCACTGCTGGGCGCGACCTGCGAGATGGGCGCCCTCGCCGGTGCGCCGCGCTATCGCGAGCAGATGCGCACGTATGGCGAGAGCATCGGCATGGCGTTTCAGGTGGCGGACGACCTCATCGACTACACCGAGAGTGAGACCGTTACCGGCAAGCCGTCGGGGAACGATCTTCGCGAACACAAGGTGACGTTGCCGCTCATTGCGGCGCTCCCGCAGATGGTGCCGTCGCAGCGCGCGATTGTGGATGCGCTCTTCGCGAATCCGACCCCCGACGACGGCGAAATCGCCGAAGTCGTCCAGATTGTGACCGATTGCGGCGGGCTCGATTTTGCGCGGCGGAAGGGGGAAGAGTTCGCCGTGCGGGCCGAAGAAAGCCTCGACGGGGTGGCTGATTCTGAGGCCCGTCAGGCGTTGGCGGAAACCATCAACTTCGTCCTCGACCGGCGGTCGTAAC
This sequence comes from Gemmatimonadota bacterium, assembly GCA_026387915.1. Lineage (NCBI taxonomy): Bacteria > Pseudomonadati > Gemmatimonadota > Gemmatimonadota bacterium. Next base: position 203,592 of record JAPLKS010000011.1, on the reverse strand, counting down.
AATGGCTACCAAAGGATCGTCCAAGCATAGGCCGGGGTTTCATGCACTCGTGCTAGCCATCGGGTTTATGGTTGGCGGATTATTGCAGGCGGCGGCCCGCCAGTGGCTTCCGTCTGGAGCGGTGAAGGAGTTCTTGACGACCTCCGTAACCCCCTCGATCGGCACCTTTTCGCTGGATCTGGTTATCTTGAAGTTCGGGGTGGGGCCGCTCGCGCTCGACGTCTCGTTGCTGAGTCTCGTCGGGGTCCTCATCGCGTACCTTATTGCGCGTTCGCTGTTCTAGGAGGCGGTTATGTTCGGAATGGGTGTGCAGGAGATGATGCTGCTCCTTCTGGTGGTGCTGCTGCTCTTCGGGGCGAAGCGCATCCCGGAAATCGCCGGCTCCTTCGGCAAGGGGATCAAGGAGTTCAAAAAGAACATGAACGACGTGCAGCGCGAGATTCAGACGCCTGATGCGCCGCGTACGGAAGCGTTGCCGCGCGGCGAAAGCGCCAACGTCCGTGACGAGAGCGTGCCGGCGGTTGAACCCAAGCGTTTGATCTAGCACGTCCGGCGGGGCGCGCCAGCTAGTTCGGCGCGCGCCTCGACCACCGCCAAGAGAGAAGGGGAGCGACCTTGCGGTCGCTCCCCTTCGTGTTCCCCTCGACCTCAGGCGCCGTACCGGCCACCTGAGGGATGATTACGACTGGCGGCGCTGCGCCGACTGAATCTGCTTGCGGCGGTCGTCAATCTTGGCCGCCTTGCGTAGGCTTTCCATGAACATGCGCACCTTCTGCTCGCGCATGCCGCGCACGGTCTGGTCGCGCTGGCTTTCCTTCTGCTTGGCCCACTCATCCTTCGACGAGTCCGTGCGGCGATCCACACGCATCACGTAGACACCGCCGTCGGTGCGCACCGCGCCCGACACGGCACCCACCGGCAACGTGAAGGCCACACCAACTGCTTCGCTGAGGGCGCCGAGCATCGGAGCCACACCGGTGCGCACGAAGGCACCCTGCGTCTCCACCTTCTGCCCGTGCTTCGTCGCCGCTGCTTCCAGCGTGGACGTGGCCGCATCGGCCGACAGGGTCTTGGCGGTGGCCATCAGCTTGTCGATCGACTGCTCACGCGCCACAGCCGTCTTGACGTCGGCCTTCACCGCATCAAAGTCTGCCACGCCACCGGTCACCAGTGAATCAAGGCGGACGAGATAGTACGCGCGTTCGTCATCGAACAAGTCGCTGGACTCGCCGACCTTCGCACCCATGAACGCCCAAGCGCTCGCGCTCGGCACGATCTGGCCGCCAAACGTGGCCGGCGAGCCGTCGCGCACTTCAATCTTCGACACGAGCAAGCCAAGCGCCTTTGCAGCCGCATCGAACTTCGCGGGCTGGTCGGTGCCGCCACCCATCTTCGACAGCGAGTCCGCTCGGCGATCGGTCAGCGTCGCGGCAGTATCGCCCTGTTTGACAGCCTTGAGGATGTGACGCATCTGCGTCGAGTCACCCTTCTTCTTTTCCATCTTGAGCAAGTGATAGCCGAACTGCGTGAGGATCGGCGCGGACAGCTCGCCGGCGGCGAGCTTGGCTGCGGCATCCTCAAACGGCTTTACAAAGCGCCCCTTGGTTCCCATGCCCAAATCGCCGCCGAGCTTGCCCGAGACACTGTCGTCGGACTCGCGCTTGGCCACGTCTTCGAACTTGGCGCCCTTGGCGATCTCAGCACGGAGCGCCTCAATACGTGCGCGCGTCGCGACGGTGTCCGCCGCGGTCGGCGTCCGCGACACGGACACAATGGAGAGGACCGCGCGACCGGCGCGCTCAAACGACTTCTTGTGGGCGTTGTAGTAGCTGCGGGCGTCGGCGTCGGACACTGCCTTGATGGCCTCGTCCGTCACGTTCGGCGTGAGCTTCACGAGACTCACCGCTGCCGAGTCATGGCCGTCCTTGTAGATGCCCCAGAGGCGGGCATCGGACACGTACACATCACCGCCGATCTGCGACAGCAGCTTCTGCTTGGGCAGTTCCGCGCGATAGTAGCCTTCGAGCTGGGCCAGCATCCCCTGTTGACGGGCGGCCGGACTGGCGAGGAAGCGCTGGTACTTGGCCGGGTCGAACTGGCCTTCCGTCTGCAACTGCGGCGACGACCGGAACTGCTCCGGCGGGTTGTATTTGGCTTGATCGACGATCTCTTCATCTGTGACGCGGATGCCACGCTTCTCGTATTCCTGCTGGAAGAGGGCTTCGGTCACGAGTTGTTCGAACGCGCGGTCATCGATCTGGCGGCGCTCGTCGAGCGTCAACGAGTGGCCACCGGACTGTTCCTGCTGCTGGGCCATCTGCGCCGAAGCGTTGGCCCAGGTCAGGTAGGGGATTTCGGTGCCGTTGACTTTCGCGACGATTGTTGACGTCGTTACAGCTGAACGGCCCAGAAGGCCCGAAGTCTCGGCCAGCATGAAGCCACCAATAAAGGCGACAGCCATGATGATCCAGATGTACTTCGCGGCGCTCCGCATTTGATGCAGCACGGGGCGGTACTCCCTTGCAAAAAGCGTTGGTTGTCAGACAGTCGACAGAACCCGTAAAAATACCGGGCGGACATAGCTAAAATCAAGTGGATTCTCGACTTCTGATTGACTTGACTCCTAGGCCCATGGTATGTTCGCACGATCCTTGCCATAGACTTCGGTTCAGGTATGTGCCTCACCCCCCGCAACGATAGCAGCAGATGAGCCAACCGAGCCGAATCGACGAACTCCGAAAGCGCTTTGACGAGAATCCCCGACGGTACTTTGCGCCACTCGCCAACGAGTATCGCAAGGCCGGGGACCTCGATCAGGCGATTGCGCTGTGCGCCGAGTTTATCGGGGCTCAGCCCGGGAACATGAACGGGCACGTGGTCTATGGGCAGGCGCTCTTCGACGCCGGACGGTACGACGAGGCGCAGGCGACCTTCCGTACGGCTGTCCAACTCGACCCCGAAAATCTCATTGCGCTGCGCCACCTCGGCGATATCGCGCGCGCCAATGGCGAGAATGCCGCGGCACGCGACTGGTATCGCCGCGTGCTCGATGCCGATCCGCGAAACGAAGAGATCATCGCCTACCTCGAGGAGCTCAACAAGCTTGTCGGGCCGGAGGCGGTTTCTCCCGCAGACGCCGCCACAACCGGCGTCGATTTGCCGTTCCTCGACGTCTCGGAAGAGCCGCCGCGGCAGCCGATGGCGCCGACGCCGATCATCGCCATGCCGGCGATCGACGAGTGGGCCAGCTCGCCGCATTTGGTCCGCCGGTCTGGTCCATCCGAAGCAGTTGTTGATCTCGCCACGGACTTCCCAGGGGATGATTCCGCGGATCTCGGGGGGGCACTCTCCGACCTTGCCGCTTCCGATCAACCCGTTGCCGAGCCCCTCTTTGGTGAGAGCCCCCTTGGAGCAGAGCCGGAGCAAAGCGCTGGCGCAGAGGAGACGAATTCCGTTGACGTTTTGCCGTTTTCCGAGCCTTCGCTCTTGGGCGACGCTCCCGTCAGCGGCGTCGAAGATATTGACGCAGCTGCTTTTGATTTTCCGGCGGCCCCCCTCGACGAGGATCCGTTCGGATTCGAGACGGAGCCGACCGCGATCTCTCTTGAGCCGGCAACCGTCGACGCCGTCGTCAATCCCGTGGAGGATAGCGACTCGGCGGAACTGGTCGCGATGGGTGACGAAGAGGCAAGTGACTCGGCGGAACTGGTCGCGGTCGGTGACGAACCGGTAGAAGAAACGGTTGAGGCCGTCGCTGACGACGCTTCGGTGATTGAACCCGAGCGCGCGACGATCCTCGAATCAGCGGCGTTTGTAACCGAAACGATGGCCGAGCTGTACCTCTCGCAGGGCTTCCCCGAGAAGGCGCTCGTGGTGTACCGGCAGCTCGTGGCACTGCGGCCGAATGATGAGGCGCTCGCCGCGAAGCTCACCGCGCTTGAGTCGAGCGCGTCCGTCGCGTCGAACGTTGTGGCGCCTGAGACCGTCGGCACAGCCGAGGTCGCAGACGTCGCCGAGACCGCCGAGACCACCGAGGTGGCGGACGCCGCTGAGATCCCCGAGACCGCCGAGACCGCGGGCATCGCCGAGGTGGCGCTTACTCCGGAGGCGGCAGAGGTCGCGGAAGCCTTCGAGGCGTCTGCTCCTGCGCTTCAGGAACACGACACGGAGCCGACTCCAACCGGGCCAACGGCGCGCGAGTTTTTCGCGGCGTTCGCCGTGCGAGCTGTGACGGCTACGGCTCCTGTTCCCGTCACAGGCGCGTCAGGAGAGTTCGCGACCTTTGCGCTCCCAGCGACCAACGTGGTTGCCGGTGGCTCGCTCGACGCGCTTTTTGGTCACGTCGCGCCGACCGCGGCCGACGAGAACGTGGCGCTCGCATACGCGGCGGTCGCGAATGCCGTGGAACCGACCGAGCCGCCCATCAAGGGAAAGCCCACGCAGCCGGCCGCGTCCGAGCTGTCGCTCGACAGCGTGTTTCGTGAACCACGCGCGCGTGCCACACCGTCGCAAAAGCCGTTCACGCGTCAATCGCAGATGTTGCGTTTCGACCAATTCTTTTCTGCTACCGACAGCGAGGCGGAGGCGCCGCCGGCGCCGCCCACCCCGTCTAACGAGCCTGGAAGTGCTGCCGACCTTGAACAGTTCGGCGGGTGGCTCAAGGGATTGAAAGATCAATGAGAATCGCCGTCCTGAACGGGCCGAACCTGAATCTGCTCGGCACTCGTGAGCCCGCGGTGTACGGCACCACAACCCTCGCCGAAATCGAAGCGCGATTGCTGGATGCCGCTGCTGAGCTCGGCGTGACCGTGGTCTGTGCGCAGTTCAATCACGAAGGCGACCTGATCGACGCCGTGCACGCGCTTGGCGGCCGTCCCGCCGCCCCTGGCGTTGCGCCGGAGTTGCGCGTCAAAGCGGACGCGGCACTGGTGAACGCCGGCGCATGGACGCACACGAGCCTCGCACTCCGCGACGCGCTGGTCGGCGTCGCCTTGCCCTTTGTGGAAGTACATCTCTCCAATATTTACGCCCGCGAACCGGAGCGGCGTCACTCGATGCTTGCGTCCGCCGCCCTCGGTTCGGTGTGCGGCTTCGGCCCGTCGAGTTACGAACTCGCTCTGCGTGGGCTGGTGGCCACGCGTCGCGCGACGCGCGCATAGCCGCGCGGAAGGCCATGCACGCCCCGCGACACCTCGAACGGCAGGCGCGCTTGCGCGCGTCCTTGGCGGCCTCGCAGCTGGACGGCCTCCTCGTCACCTCTATCCCCAACGTCCGCTACCTGTGCGGCTTCACGGGGTCCTCGGCCATGCTGTTGGTGACCGCGGCGCGCACCGTGCTCATCACCGATTTTCGCTATGCGATCCAATCGGCGGCGGAATCGGGGCATGCGGCAGACATCATCATTGATGGGACCTCCATCTGGTCGCGTTTGTGGACGCTACTGCCAGAACTGCCAGTGGAAACTCTCGCCTTTGAGTCGGCGCATATGACGCATGCGGACTCGGCGCGATTCCAAGACGCCGGCGCTCGGTGGCACTGGCGGCCGAGTGTGAACCTGGTGGAAGTCTTGCGCGAGCAGAAAGACGAGAGCGAGGTCGCCTCCATTCGAGACGCCATCGCGATTGCGGAACGGGCGCTGGAGCGCACCATGCTCCATATCAAAGCAGGGATGACGGAGTTGGATGTCTGTGGCCGCTTGGAGTTTGAGTTGCGGGCCGCGGGGAGTGAGGCCTTTCCGTTCGAGTGTATTGTGGCGTCCGGAGAGCGTTCGGCGCTGCCGCATGCGCGAGCGTCGGCGCGTGTGGTGCGGCCCGGCGAGTTTCTGCTGATCGACTTTGGCGCGGTATCGGGTGGCTACTGCTCCGACATCACGCGTACCTTCGCGGTGGGAAGCGCGAACGCGGAGATGCGCGACATTTACTCGATTGTGCGTGAGGCCAATGCGAGCGCTTCGGGTGCTGTTCGGGCTGGAATGCGTGGACGGGATGCGGACGCCGTCGCGCGGGGCTACATTGAGCGCCGCGGTTGGGGTCCCGAGTTTGGGCATTCTTTGGGGCACGGAATCGGGCTCGAAGTGCACGAATCGCCTAGGTTGTCTAAGCTTGCTGAGACGCCGTTGCCGGTTGGAGCGGTGGTCACGATTGAGCCCGGCGTGTACCGCGCTGGGTGGGGCGGAGTCCGGATCGAAGACGATGTGCTGGTAACGACCGAGGGGGCCGAAGTCCTGACCTCGTTTTCTCGGGACCTGATCGAAATCGGCTGATCCGCGCACCGCGCGGTCCCGATGTGCCGCTGGTGCAGGACCACGACGTTTCACCTTGCCATGATTGCGGACGCTGGACGCTGTGTCCCGCACGCCGCTGTTTCCTCGCTCCCACACCCACGATGATCGACCTTCGCTACGTCAAGAAGCTCGTCGACATGCTCGACGAATCCTCGGTGGACTCGATTGAGATCTCTTCCGATAAGGGAATGAAGATCCGCATCAGCAAATCCGCCGTGCAGCGTGGGGCCGTGCAGATGGCCGCCCCAATGCAGATGCCGGCGCTGATGGCCCCAGACCCGCGTTTGGCACTGCCACACGGCACCGCGACGGAAGTCGCGGCCGCCCCAGCCGCCGAGCCGCCAAAGTCCGCGTCGCTCGACGTGAAGTCGCCGATGGTCGGCACCTTCTATGCCTCGCCAGAACCCGGCGCCAAGGCGTACGTGTCGGTGGGGCAGAAAATCGCCAAGGGGCAGATTCTCTGCATCATCGAAGCGATGAAGATCATGAATGAGATCGAGTCGGAGTTTGCCGGCGTCGTGCGTGAGGTCAATGGCACTGATGCGCACCCGGTGGAATACGGCCAGGTCCTGTTCCGGATCGATCCGAATGGCTGAGCCGGGCACTCCGCCGCGCCCGCCCGCTTCGCCCACCACACCGCCACCGGCGGGCGCTCCCTCCGCAGCAGCACCGGTGCCGCCGTTCAACTACAAGGCGGTGCTCCAGCTGATGGTGCAGAAGGGTGGATCAGATCTGCATCTGAAGGTTGGCCGTGCGCCCACCATCCGTGTGGACGGTGAGCTGACCGAACTCGACATGCCGCCGCTCAAGCCGGAAGATCTGCGCTCGATTGGCGAGCAGATCATTCCGCCCAAGCAGCGCCGCGAGTTTGAGACGGAGAAAGAAGCGGACTTCGCGGTGGGCGTGCCTGGGGTCGGCCGATTCCGCGTGAACATGTATCAGCAGCGCGGATCCATTGCGTATGCCTTTCGCGCGATTGCCTTTCAAGCGCTGTCGATCAAGGATCTGAATCTGCCGCCGGTGCTCGAACAAATCTCGATTCGTCCGCGCGGGCTGGTGCTGGTGACGGGCATCACGGGTTCGGGGAAGTCCACCGCACTCGCGTCGATGATTCAGTACATCAATGAGAACCGGCACGCGAATGTGATCACGATTGAGGATCCGATTGAGTTCCTGCATCGTGATATCAACTGCCATATCAATCAGCGTGAAGTTGGGACGGACACCGGGTCGTTTGCGCAGGCGTTGCGCCGCGTGTTGCGTCAGGACCCAGACATCGTGCTCATTGGCGAAATCCGCGATCTCGAAACACTCGAGATCGCGTTGAAGGCGGCCGACACGGGGCATCTCGTGTTCAGTACGCTGCACACGACCGACGCCACGCAGACGATCAACCGTGTGCTCTCGTTCTATCCGCCGCACCAGCAGGCCGACGTGCGGTTTTCGCTCGCGAATGCCCTGCAGGCGGTGGTGTCGCTCCGCCTCGTGCCGCGTTCCGATCGCCCCGGACGTATTCCCGCGTGCGAGGTGCTCATCAATACCGCGGCCGTGGCAGACAACATCCGCGACATCACCAAGTCGCTCAATATCCCGGATCTCATTCGTGAGGGAACGGTGCAGTACGGCATGCAGAGTTTTGACCAGTCGTTGATGAACTGGTACGCCAAGGGCGTCATCTCGTACGACAATGCGCTGTTCTTCGCGACCAATCCCAGCGAGTTCGCACTCAAGGTGCAGGGGATTGCCGGTTCGAGCGATACGACGTGGGACTCGTTCAGCCAGGATGTGGCCGGCTGATGCCGCATCTCGTCCCGCTCGCCCTTTGTCCGACACTGACCGCTCATGTTTAGAAAAGTTCTGATCGCGAACCGAGGAGAGATTGCGCTGCGCGTGATTCGCGCCTGTCGAGAGATGGGTGTGGAGACCGTGGCGGTGTACTCCGAGGCGGACCGCGAATCCTTGCACGTGCGCTTCGCCGATGATGACGTCTGTATTGGCCCCGCGCCGGCGCGTGATAGCTACCTGCGAATTCCACGGCTTATTGCGGCGGCGGAAATTACCGGAGCCGACGCCATTCACCCGGGCTACGGCTTCCTCGCGGAGAATGCGGAGTTCGCGGAGACCTGCGCGGCGAGCAAGATCACGTTCATTGGGCCGACGCCGTCGCAGATCCGTACGATGGGCGATAAAGCCGCCGCGCGCGCGACGATGATCGCCAACGGCGTGCCGGTAGTGCCGGGTTCGCCGGGTCCCGTCGAAGATGTGGACGAAGCGCTTGGCTTTGCGGAGTCGATCGGCTTTCCGGTGATCATCAAAGCCGCCGCGGGTGGCGGCGGAAAGGGCATGCGCGTCGCTCGCGATGCGGACGACTTCGCGCGCAGCTTTCAGCTCGCACGATCCGAGGCGCTCTCGGCCTTTGGCAACGGGTCGGTGTACGTCGAGAAATATCTCGAGCGTCCGCGGCACATCGAGTTCCAGATCCTGGGCGACTCTCACGGCAATGTGATTCATCTGGGTGAGCGCGACTGCTCGGTGCAGCGCCGTCACCAGAAGCTCATTGAAGAATCGCCGAGCCCGGCCATGACCCCAGAACTGCGCAAAATGATGGGGGATGCGGCGGTGAAGGGTGCGAAGTCCATCAACTACGTGGGAGCGGGCACGATTGAGATGCTGCTCGACGAAGATGGCTCGTACTACTTCATGGAAATGAACACCCGCATTCAGGTCGAACATCCCGTGACCGAGATGATCACGGGTGTGGATCTGGTGAAGGAACAGATTCGCGTGGCGGCGGGAGAGCCGTTGTCGATCACGGCGACGCCGGAGATGCGCGGTCACGTCATTGAGTGCCGGATCAACGCGGAAGATCCGAACCGCAACTTCCAACCCTCGCCCGGGAAGATCGACGTGTTCCATCCGCCGGGGGGTAACGGTGTCCGCATCGATACCCACGCGTACGCGGGCTACACGGTGCCGCCGTTCTACGACTCGATGATCGCCAAGCTCATCTGCCACGGTCGTGACCGTGGCGAGGCGCTCGCTAAAATGCGCGTGGCGCTCGATACGTTCATCGTGCAGGGTGTCTCCACCACCATCCCGTTCCTCGGGCGCGTGATGGAAGACCCGCACTTTGTGGAAGGTGCGGTCCACACGAAGTTCCTCGAGCAGGAAGGGGCGTACCTGCTCAAGGATGCGTAAGGGCGCACCGGTCGCGGCGCTCACAGTCGGCGATCGGTGATGTCGCAGTTCTCCGTGTATGAGCAGGCCGTGGGCATCGGCCGTGCTGATGTGGCGGTGGTCATTGATGTGTTGCGTGCCACCACTTCTATTGCCACGGCGCTCCACCATGGCGCCGTCAGCGTGGTGCCCGCCCGAACCGTGGCCGAGGCGCGCGAGCTCGCGAGGCGGGGCGGGGCGGACACGCTGCTCGCCGGCGAGCGCCAGGGGGTGCCGCCGCGTGGCTTTTCCTTGGGGAATTCGCCGCGGGAGTTTTCCCGTCGCCGAGTGGGCGGCCAGCGGATTGTGCTGACCACCACCAATGGCACCGCGGCGCTGATGGCGGCTCAGTCGCGAGCCCGTGACGTCTATACGGGGTCATACGTCAACTTCTCGGAGATACTCGCCGTCGTGCGCTCCGCACTCCGGCGGGAGTTGGACGTTGCCCTCGTCTGTGCGGGAAGCGAAGGGCGCTTCTCACTCGAGGATACGGCGTGTGCGGGGCGCTTTGTGCGTCTGGCGCTCTACCGTCTCCCCGGCCGCGGACGGGTGCAACTGAACGACGCGGCGCGTTCCGCGCTGCATATCGAGAAACCGTATGACGAAAAGCTCGCGCGGCTCTTCCAACACGCCGACCACGGACGAACGCTCAGACGACTCGGATTCGCCCGCGACCTCGCGGCGTGCCGCGCGCTCGACGCGCACCCCGTCGTCCCGCATCTCGTCGGACGAGAGCTCGTCGCGCTCTGACGCCCTGTTGCTCGAAACGCTGGATGCCGCACCGAAGCCGCGCCGGCGCAAACGCGCTGCCGACGGTTCTGATGCAGGTGCCGGATCCGAATCCGCACCGACGTCGGCGGAAGTGCAGCAGATCGCGCGGCGTACACATCTGAAACGTGAAATCGGCGGCATCGCGCTCCTCCTCGCGGCCGTCTTCATTGCAGGCTCGCTGCTCGCCGGCGGTGCATCCGACGGACAATCATGCTCGGATGCCGCGACCATCTTCGGGCCGGTCGGCGCCTGCCTGCGCTCCTCCATTCTGCTCACACTCGGCGCGCTCTGTGCCGTGATCGTCCCGTTCATTCCTGCCGTGCACGCCCTCCGCCTGCTCGGCCGCATCGAAGAGAGCGACGACAAGCGCTGGCTGTTCTTCACCATCGGGCTGGCGGCGATCGTGCCGGTGGCCGCTGCGCTCGCTCGCGGTGCCACCGTGGACGCGTCGAATGTGGACCCGTATGCGGGTCTCGTGGGATCGTTCGTCGCGTTCTACCTCGTCAAAGCCATTGGACTCGGCGGGGCCTGGGTGGGCGTCGCGATTCTCTCCTGCGCACTCATGGCGGGGACGCTGGCGTGGAATCCGTTGCGGCTCGTGATTGGTGGTGGCAAGAAAGTCGCGCGCGCTGACGCGGCCGCTCCCCAGGGCGAGGTGGCAGGTGCGGTGGCGTTGACGGCTGCGGCACTCACGAAGGCCGAGGCGCTCGAGCCTGACGCAGCCGAAATGCCGACGATGGACTTGTCGCTCATGGAAGAAGCGGCCGGGAGCGCGACGGTCGAAGCCGAAGAAGAACTGGCCGACGCCGAAGCGCCGGAAGCCGCTGCGGCAAAAACCCGCGGCTCCAAGAAGAAACAAACGAAGACGGAGAAGGCCGCCGATCACGCCGCCGAAGTCGCGGCCGCGATCAACGCTGGCGCCGATCCGGCGGATCTCCTCGCCGACGAACTGCCCTCTCCCGAACTGCTCACGGCGCACCCGCCCAAGAACACCGACGCCGGGAAAGCGCATCTCGACGCGATGGGGCAGAAGTTGATGGACGCCCTGCGCACGTTCAAAGTCGACGGCACCCTCACGGGCCGTACGACGGGCCCCACGGTGACGCAGTTTGAAATCGAACCGAGTCCTGGTGTGAAGGTGCGGCAGTTCGCGAACCTCGCGAACGATTTGGCGCTCGCGATGCGTGCGCCGAGCATTCGTATTGTGGCGCCGATTCCGGGCAAGGGCGCCGTCGGTGTTGAGGTGCCCAATCCGGTGGCGGAGATGGTGGGCTTCCGCGAAATGATCGAGAATCGCGACTACGAACTGACGCCTCGTGCGTTGCCGATTGCGCTTGGTCGCGATCTTGAAGGACGTCCGGTGATCGCCGATCTCGCGAAGATGCCACACTTGCTGATCGCTGGCGCCACTGGCAGCGGGAAGTCCGTGTGCGTGAACACCATCATTACGAGTCTGATTTACCGGCACACGCCCAAGACGCTGCGCTTCCTGATGGTCGACCCGAAGATGGTCGAGCTCTCGGTGTACAACGTGTTGCCGCATCAACGGCACAAGGTCGTCACCGATAATCGGGATGCCGCCGCGTTGCTCAAGTGGGCGGTGCTCGAGATGCAGGAACGGTATCAACTGCTCGCCGCCAATGGCGCGCGCAACATTCAGGACTTCAATCAAAAGGTTCGCGACGGTGCACCCCTCCTCAAGCCGAAGGACGCGAATGTGGCGTTCGAGGATCGGGAGTACAAGCGCGGTGTGCTGCCGTACATCGTCGTGGTGATCGACGAGCTCGCCGACCTCATGATGACGTGCGCCGCCGAAGTGGAGACGCCGCTGGCGATGCTCGCGCAGAAGGCGCGTGCCATTGGCATTCACCTCATTCTCGCGACGCAGCGTCCGAGTGTGAATGTGATTACCGGCCTCATCAAGGCAAACTTCCCGAGCCGCATTGCGTTCCGTGTGGCCTCGCAGATTGACTCGCGCACCATTCTCGACGGTATGGGCGCCGAGTCGCTGCTTGGCAACGGCGACATGCTCTTTATTCCGCCGGGGAAGAGTGAGCCGGCGCGTTTGCAGGGTGCTTATCTGCCGAACGATGACACCGAACGGCTGATGAAGTGGTACTCGGATCGTCGCGAGGCGCGGAAGGCCGCCATGGAAGCGCAGGGGCTGTTCCACATTGACGAGACCAAGGGCGAAGACAACGTGCTCGAGAAGGTGCGCCAGCAGGAGGCGCTCGAAGCGAGTGGCGGTCAGGAAGGGGCGGAGGACGATTCGGATCGCGACAAGCTGTTCCGCGAGGCCGCCGAGGTGTGCGTGCATAACCAGGGCGGCTCCACCTCATTGCTTCAGAGGCGCCTCAAGGTTGGGTATGGACGTGCCGCGCGCATCATTGACCAGCTCCACCTCGCGGGGATCCTTGGACCGCCGGACGGTTCGAAGCCGCGCGATGTGTTGGTGGGGCTTGATGATCTTGACCGGATTGCCGGGGAGAAGCCGATCGCGGCGTGAGGAACGCCGTTGCTGCCGAACGCACGCGTCCTCCGGTCGCCCGCGTGATGCCGCCGTGGTTCCGGGCGTTTCTCTGGATGCTCGAACGCGTGAGTCCGTGGCTTGGCGGCCGCGTGCTCGCGCGTTTCTTCACCACACCGGGTCGTCATCGCACGCCGGCGTGGGAAGAGGAGTTGTCAGCCACGGGACGGGATCGTTGGATTGCCGGCTATCACCTCACCGAGTGGGGCCCCGAGTCGGGTGCGCCAGTGGTGTTGCTCCATGGGTGGGAGGGGCGCGGCGCCCAGTTGGGCTATTTCGTGGCGCCACTCACGGCAGCAGGGGTGCGGGTGCTCGCGCTTGATGGCCCTGCTCACGGCGCCTCACCAGGGCGGAATGCCGGCCCGTACCACTTTGCGCGCGCGCTGTGCGACGTCCAGTGTGCGGTCGGTCCCTTTCGCGCGGCTGTCGGCCACTCCATGGGCGGCGCGGCCCTCACCCTCGCGCTCGGCGATGGTCTCCAACTCGGCAAAGCGATCATCCTCGGGAGTCCTTCTCACTTTACGGACGTTCGCGATCGCTATCTCCACATGGTGGGGGCGGGGCCACGTTCTTCGCAGGCGTTTCACGCGGAGATGCTTCGCCGGCTCGGTTTGACGCACGACACGCCATCGTTGCGGGAGATCGCGCGCACTCAATCGCTCCCGGTGCTCGTGGTACACGATCCCGAAGACCGTGAGGTGCCGGTGGTGGATGCTCGGGCGACGGCGGCGGCGTATCGGAATGCGCGCTTGCTTGAGCTGGACGCGGGTGGACATCGGCGGATGCTCAAGGCGCCGGCCGTGATTGCGGCGGTCACGGAGTTTATCCTCACCGACTGAGCGGTGCGCGGATTGGAATGATGCGCCGAGCGGTGAGATGATGACGGGGCGACAGGTGGGTGGTGGTAGTGTGCGCCCATGACAAAAACATCGAATGCCTTTGGTGAACTTGGCGAGCGCGTTGCGGCGCGCTGGCTTGAGCGTGCCGGTTGGCGGGTGTTGGCGCGCCGTTTCCGATCAGGGCGTCGGGACATTGATCTGGTGATCGAGCGCGAGGGGCTTGTGGTGTTTGTTGAAGTGAAGGCGCGTCATGGCGATGACTTTGGCGATCCCGTTGAGGCTGTGCATCATCGGAAGCAGCGTGAGTTACAGAAGTCGGCGCAAACGTGGATTGACCGTCACGGTCGTGAAGGGGAAGCGTACCGATTTGATGTCTTTGGGGTGCTGGTGCAGGGGGAGCGGGTCTATGTTCGGCACGTTCCGTCGGCATTTCGGGCGGCGTAGGCAGGCGTTCTGGCCAAGATCTGGATGGCTGCGCCCATCCCGCGAGCGAACATCGAATGGTGAAGTCGGCGTGCAGAAACGAAACAGTCGAATGTAAGATGTTGTAATGAAAAGCTTTACGGAGCAATAAGGGGAATGTCGAAACGTTTGTTTGTGAGGTTTTGAGGGGATGTGAAAATCGGATGACCGGATGCTCGCCCCCTATTGCCTCTTCGCCTTCTGTTCGGTATCATCCCCACTTGGAGGTTCGCTTTTCCTTCGGGGATAGCCCCCCTCCTGACCGATGGTAGATTCCTTTCACGGGCGACACGCCCCAGTACTTTCGAGGCACCGATGGCTTCACCAGCTGCGAACGACGAAAAAAAGAAAGCGCTCAATCTCGCGATCGCGCAGATCGAGAAGTCGTACGGCCGTGGCGCCATCATGAAGATGGGGCCAGATGCACCGAAGGTACGTGTTGAAGTAATTCCGACAGGCGCGATCAATCTTGATGCGGCCATCGGTGCGGGTGGGATTCCGCGCGGGCGCATCACGGAGATTTACGGACCGGAAAGTTCGGGCAAGACCACGTTGTGCTTGCACGTTGTGGCGAATGCGCAGAAGGCAGGTGGTACGGCGGCGTTCATTGACGCTGAGCATGCGCTCGACACGGAGTACGCGGCAAAGTTGGGCGTGGATGTCGAGAAGTTGTTGGTGTCGCAGCCGGATACTGGTGAGCAGGCGCTCGAGATTTGCGAGATCCTGGTTCGCTCTGGCGCGGTGGATGTGATTGTGATTGACTCGGTGGCGGCGCTGGTTCCGAAGGCCGAAATCGAGGGGGAGATGGGCGATTCGCACATGGGATTGCAGGCGCGATTGATGAGTCAGGCGCTGCGCAAGCTGACGGGCGCTATTGCCCGGTCCAAGACGTCGGTGGTGTTCATCAATCAGTTGCGCGAAAAGATCGGCGTCATGTTCGGCAATCCGGAAACGACGACGGGCGGCAAGGCGCTCAAGTTCTACGCCTCGTTGCGGTTGGATATCCGTCGTATCGGACCGGTGAAGGAGAAGGAAGACGTCATCGGTTCACACGTGCGCGTGAAGGTTGTCAAAAACAAGATTGCGCCGCCGTTCAAGCAGGCGGAGTTCGATATTATGTACGCCGAGGGGATTTCGCACACGTCGCTGTTGGTGGATATCGGCGCCGAGAGTGGGATTATCGATAAGTCGGGCGCGTGGTATAGCTACGGCGACCAGCGCATTGGGCAGGGGCGTGAGAATGCCAAGATGTTCCTGCGCGACAACCCGGCAGTGATGTTGGAGATTGAAGAGAAGGTCAAGACGGTGTTGGGGATTAACAAAGCCGTTGTGGAAGCCGAGGTGGTGGAAGACTGACCGTCGGCATACACTGAGACTGCTCGAGCCGAATGAAATTGGGCCGGGTGGATGAGCTTGGATCGTGGCGGAGGCCCGGAATCCTCCAAATCGTCCTGGCTCTCCACCCGGTTCATTTTTATACCTAAATGCCTACCATTACAGCGCTTACGCCACATCTTCGAAAGGCCGACCGGTACCACGTACAGGTCGATGGCGAGCCGTTGGTGGTGACGGAGGGCGCCCCGCCGGTGGTGGTTGACGCCGCGTTGATTCTTGAGCTCAAACTGCGCGCTGGCGTGCCGTACACGCCGGAGCTGGCGCTGCAGGTCGCTGAGGGGGCATTGCGAGTCCACGCACTCGACCGCGCCCTTACCGCACTCGCTCGACGGTCGCACAGCGCGATGGAGCTCCGGCGGTCGTTGGCTCGTAAGGAGATCCCGCGTGCCGTGGTGGATGACGTGATCGACCGATTGGCGGCGATTGGGTTGGTGGACGATCTCGCTTTTGCGCGTGGTTTTGCACTGAGCCGTCTGGTTGGACGGGGGCAGGGGGCGATGCGGGTGCGGGCGGAGTTGTCGCGGCGCGGGGTGTCTCGCGGGGAAGCGGAGCGCGCGGTGGCGAGTGTGTTGGAGGAAGAGGAAGTCGATGTACTCGGGCAGGTGCGGCGTCTGGCGGCTCGTAGGCTGCAGTCGTTGAGCAAGCTGGAACCGGCGGTGCAGCGGCGTCGGCTGACCGCATTTTTGTTGCGGCGGGGATTCGACGGCGCGTCGGTGCGAACGGCGTTGCAGGAACTGCTCCCGGGGCGCGGGTACTGACGGCGCGTTTTAGCAGCGCCCCACTCCTCGTAAGCGTCTGCCATCATTAGATTTCGGTCCGTATGCAATCAGCCGAAATCCGCCGCCGTTTTCTGGACTATTTCGCGCGCCAACAGCACGCGATCCGTGAGTCATCGTCCCTCGTCCCGGCCGAGGACCCGACGTTGCTGTTTACCAACGCGGGCATGGTCCAGTTCAAGAAAGTCTTTTTGGGGATGGAAGAGCCGCCCGATGGCAACCGGCGCGCCACCACCAGCCAGAAGTGCGTCCGCGCGGGCGGGAAGCACAACGATCTCGAGCAAGTGGGGCACACGGCGCGCCACCACACGTTTTTCGAGATGTTGGGCAACTTCTCCTTTGGCGACTACTTCAAACGCGATGCGATCACCTTCGCGTGGGAGTTTGTCACCAAGGAGTTGAAGCTTCCGGCCGAGCATTTGTACGCCACGGTGTTTTACGAGGACGACGAAGCGCGTCAGCTCTGGAAGGAGATCACCGGGTTGCCGGAGAGCCGTATCTACGGACTCGGCCACAAAGACAACTTCTGGCAGATGGCGGACACGGGGCCATGTGGTCCCTGTTCGGAGATTTACGTCGATCTCGCGCACCTTGCCAAGGATTTTCAATTCCCTGCGGATGCTACCGGCGATTGGACGCGCACGGATCTTCCGAATTATTCGCAGGAGGCATTCGTCGAAGGGGCTGAGGCCGGCCGCTTCCTCGAAATTTGGAATCTGGTGTTCATGCAGTTTGACCGGCAGCCGGATGGCACGATGGTGCCGTTGCCGCGCCCGTCGGTCGATACGGGAGCGGGGCTCGAGCGCATTGCGGCGGTGATGCAGGGCGTTTCGAACAATTTCCACGGTGACTTGTTTACGCCGCTCATTGAGACGGTGGCGCAGGTGGTGGGGCGTCCGTACGTGTACGCCAACGAAGAGTCGGCGAGCTATCGCGTGATTGCGGACCACGCGCGCGCAGTGGCGTTCCTGCTCGCCGATGGCGTGTTCCCGTCCAACGACGGTTCCGGTTACGTGCTGCGGCGTATTCTGCGGCGCGCGGTGCGACACGCGTGGCTGCTCGGGCGTCGCGAGCCCACGCTTGAACTGGTTGTGGAGAAGGTGATTGGCATGATGCGCGACGTGTTCCCCGAGCTCCACGTACGCCACAAGCACATCATCCAGACTACGCGCGCGGAAGAAGAGCGTTTCTTGGCCACCATCGGTGGCGGCATGCAGCGCTTTGACGAAATTGCGCCGCCGCTCACGGCGGGCGGCAGCAAGACGTTGCGTCGGACGATCGAGGGTGAGGATGTCTTCCGTCTGTACGACACGTTTGGCTTTCCGATCGATCTGACGGAGTTGATCGCGCGCGAGCGCGGCTACGTGATTGACATTGCCGGCTTTGAGTCTGCGCTCAATGCGCAGCGCAAGCAGAGTCAGGACGAGCGCAAGAGCAAGAAGATCGCGGTCGTGGCGGATGATCTCGCCGACATTGCGAAGTGGAAACGATCGAGCGTCGCGGGTATGTCGCAGCGTTTCGTGGGGTACGAGGCGACTGAGTGCGAAACGCAGGTGGCGGCGATGCGGCATTTGGATGGCGGCCGCGTGGCGATGATCCTGAGCGAGAGCCCGTTTTACGCTGAGTCGGGCGGACAGGTGGGTGATAAGGGCGAGATCGTGGGTAACGGATGGCGCGTGGCGGTGGACGACGTGCGCAAGGTAGACGGTCGCATTGCGGCGATGGGCGAACTCACCGGCACGGTGGACTTCGACTACGCCGTCGCCAAGGTGGCGCCTGCTCCGCGCCGCGACACCGAACGCAATCACACCGCGACCCATCTCTTGCACGCGGCGTTGCGTCGAGTGCTCGGCGATCACGTGCATCAGGCCGGTTCGGTGGTGGAGCCCGATCGTTTGCGCTTTGACTTCACGCATCACGGACCGCTGACGGCGAAGCAGTTGGAGCGTGTGGAGAAAACGGTGAACGAGGGGATCTGGCAGAACACGGATGTTCGGATTACGGAGAAAGCGTATGCCGAGGCCGTGGCTGGTGGCGCGATGGCGCTCTTTGGTGAGAAGTACGGCGACGTGGTGCGCGTGGTGGACATTCACCTGCGTTCGACCGAACTGTGCGGCGGGTGCCACGTGCGGAATACCGGGCAGATTTTGATGTTCCGCGTCATGTCGGAGAACGGTGTGTCTGCGGGTGTGCGGCGTATTGTTGCGGTGACTGGCCCCAAGGCGTTCGCGATGGTGCGCGCCAAGGAGCGCGCGCTGGAATCACTCGGTGAGCGGCTGAAGGTGAATCTGCACGCATCTGGCCCCGAAGTGCTCGAGAAGAAAATCGATCAGATGCTCGCCGAACGAAAAGTGATGGAAAAGCAGATCGCCGAGCTGCGGCGCGGCGGTGGCGCGGCGGCGAGCGGTGCGGACGATGCGGAGAGTGTGGGCAACTACAAGCTGCAGGCGCGCTCGGTTGTCGCCGCTGACGTGAAGGAACTGCAAGCGATGGGGGACGCACTGCGCGAGGCGATGCCCGCCGGCGTTGGCGCACTGGGTGCTGCGTTTGAGGATGGAAAGGGCACGCTCCTCGTGGTGGTCGGCGATGCGCTGCGCGAAAAGGGCGTGTCTGCGGGCGATCTCGTGAAGGAGATTGGCGCCAAGATTAATGCCCGTGGCGGCGGCAAGCCGCACATGGCGCAGGCCGGAGTAGCGGCGGATGCGATTCCTGCGGCGCTTGCCGCGGCGGCAGCTGTGATCCGGAGCGCGCTGGCGGGATTGGAGTGAGCGGAGTGGCGCACGCCGAGTGGATCGCTGAGCGGTCTCCGGCGGCGCCGGAGGCGCTGGTGCGGTGCATGTGTGACACGTTCCGTCAGCACCCCGAGTGGGACGCGTTGCCGCGCGCGGAAGCGCTCGTGGCGGCAGGTGAAGCCCTGTTGCGGCAGGTGCTGGAGGGTGATGCGTCGTCGCGCGCGAGCGCGCTGTCGCTACTCGCGGCCGATGCATGCGTGACCTATGCCTTTGAGGCTGCGGCGGACGAACCACAGACGATCGCAGCCCGTGCGCAGGCGGCGGCGATGCGTATTGGCAATCTGGCGAGGAGTGCGAATGGCGGCTGACCTGACGGCGCACCTGCGGGAGCTTTCCTCGGCGGCCGCCCTCGCGGCGGAATCGCTGGGCCCATCGATTGAAAAAGCGGCGGGTCTCGTGCGGGCAACTGTGCAGGGCGGAGGAACGCTCTTTTTCTGCGGCAACGGCGGAAGTGCGGCCGATGCACAGCATATGGCCACGGAGTACACCGTGCGCTTCAGGTGGAGGCGCTCTGCCGGCCGGGTGACCTGTTGATTCTGCACACGACGTCGGGGAAGTCTCCGAACTTGCTGCGCGCGGCGGCAGCCGCGCGGGCGAAGGGCGCGCACACGCTCGCGTTGTCGGCGAAAGGCGGTGGCCCGCTCGCAGCGGTCGTTGACCATTGCGTGGTGGTGCCGGTGGAGCGTACGGACCGGGCACAGGAAATACAGCTGTGCATCTCGCACGCGATCTGTGATCTGATCGACAACGAAACAGCCTTGGCAGAGGGGACGGTATGACGAATCCATTTTCGCTGGCCGGCAAAAGCGCGGTCATCACCGGTGGATCGCGTGGTATCGGCGGCGCGGTGACGCGCTTGCTGGCCGCCGCCGGCGCCGATGTGTGCATCGGCTATCACTCCCGGTCGGCCGATGCGGATGCGATGGCCGCGCACTGCCAAGCGGCAGGCGTGAAGGCCGTCTCGTATGCGAGCGATCTTGGAACGGCTGCGGGCGCGGACTCGCTCATCGCGGCGGCTACTGCGGCATTCGGGCGCGTCGACATTGTTGTGCACTCCGCGGGGATCTGGCCAGTAGAGGAAGTGCCGGTCAGCGCGCTGAGCGACGAGCGGTGGGCGCGCACGATGCGTGAGAATGTAGACGCAACGTTCTATGTGTCGCGCGCCGCGGTGCGAGCGATGACGGCGGGGAAGCGTGGCGGGCGTCTCGTGCTGGTGAGCTCCACGGCGGGACAGCGCGGGGAGGCGATGCACGCCGACTACGGAACCTCGAAGGGAGCGATGATCTCGTTTGTCAAATCACTTGCCGTTGAGGTTGCAGGGCTCGGCATCACCGTGAACAGCATTGCTCCGGGTTGGGTGGACACCGAGATGTGCGCCGAGCCCTTTGCGAATGGTGGTAAGGAGCGGATTGCGAAGGGGATCCCTGTGGGGCGGGTGGCCTCCGCTGACGATATCGCATTTCCGATTGTGAGCCTGTGCTTCGATGGCGCCCGTCACGTCACGGGAGAAATCGTGAACGTGAATGGCGGAAGTGTGCTCTGCGGGTGAAGGTCGTCATCGTCGGAGGCGGTCTCGTGGGACTGGGTGCGGCGTACGCGCTCCAGGCGCGTGCGCCGCACGCGGAGATTGTGCTCTGCGACAAAGAGAGCGACGTCGGCACGCACCAGAGCACGCACAACAGCGGCGTGATGCATTGCGGGCTCTACTATACGCCAGGATCGTGGAAGGCGAAGTTCGCGGTTCGCGGCATTCGGCGGATGAAGGCGTTTGCGGCCGAGCATGCGATCGCCTCTGATAATTGCGGCAAGCTCGTGGTGGCAACGACGGCCGCTGAAGTGGAGCGGTTGCGCGGATTATTTGCGCGCGGTCAGGCGAATGGTTTGACTGGGTTGCAGTGGATGACTGGCGCTGAAGCGAGAGAGCGTGAACCGGCAGTGCGCGCCGAGGCCGCGGTGTTGGTTCCTGAAGAAGGAATCATCGACTACGGCGGGGTGGTTGCGATCCTCAAGCGCTTGCTCGTGCAGTCTGGTGTGACGGTGAAGACGTCCGCGCAGTTGCTGCGGGCTCGTCGGGCGGCAGGGAAGTGGCGTCTCGTGTTCAGCTCGCACGAGGAGGATGCCGACGCCGTAATCTGCTGCGCCGGGCTACAGGCGGATCGTGTCGCGCGGGCCTTCGGGCACGCACCTGGTGTGCAGATCGTACCGTTTCGCGGTGAGTATTTTCTCTTGAAGCGGCCAGAACTTGTGCGGCATTTGATATATCCGGTGCCCGATCCGCGCTTTCCGTTTCTCGGTGTGCATTTTACGCGGCTCGCACGCGGTGGCGTGGAGTGCGGTCCGAATGCGATTCTCGCGCTGGATCGTGAGGGGTATCGGCGCGGTGCCTTCCGTGCGGTTGATGCGGCGGAGACATTCGCCAGCCCCGCGATTTGGCGTTTTGTGTGGCGAAACCTCAAGACGACGGTGCATGAGATTCGGCGGTCGCATTCCAAGACCGTGTTTCTGGAGTCGCTGCGCAAGCTCGTTCCTGAGCTGCAAGCATCGGACCTCACGGATGGTCCTGTTGGCGTGCGCGCGCAAGCGATGCGTGCGGACGGTTCGCTCGTGGAGGACTTTTCCTTTGTCGAGGAGCCCGGAGTGCTGCACGTGATCAATGCGCCGAGTCCTGCGGCGACAGCGTCGCTAGCAATTGGAGAGCATATCGCAGAGAAAGCGGACGCCCTGTTCGGCATTACGGGCGCCACCCGGTTGATGGGCGACGCAGCGTGAGCGCTCGCTTTCAGGTGCCGGACCAAGTGCGCGAGATCATCGCGCGGCTCGAGCGCGCCGGCCATGAGGCGTGGTGCGTGGGCGGTGCCGTGCGCGATGCGCTTCTCGGTCATGCGCATCTCGACTGGGACTTGGCCACTTCGGCGACTCCGACGGAGGTCATGAAGATCTTTAAGCGCACCGTTCCTGTTGGTGTGGAGTTCGGAACGGTGGGGGTACTGGATGATCAGGGGACGTTGCACGAGGTCACCACGTTTCGGCGAGATGTGAAAACCGACGGTCGGCACGCCGTGGTTGAGTTTGGGGCGTCGCTCGAGGACGATCTGGCGCGTCGCGACTTTACGATGAACGCCATCGCGTACCATCCGAAAAGTGAAGAGATTCGCGACCCCTTCGAAGGGCGTCTCGACCTCAAGCGTGGGCTCGTGCGTGCGGTGGGCGACGCCGAGTCGCGGATGCGCGAAGATCGATTGCGCGCGTTGCGGGCCATTCGCTTTGCTTCCCGATTCGGGTTTCATATTGAGCCCTCGACGTGGGACGCCATCAAGCACTCGGCGCCGCATCTTGGG
The DNA here is from genome assembly GCA_026387915.1 of Gemmatimonadota bacterium. NCBI lineage: Bacteria > Pseudomonadati > Gemmatimonadota > Gemmatimonadota bacterium. Next base: position 181,193 of record JAPLKS010000011.1, on the reverse strand, counting down.
CGTTTGTCGCCGGAGCGGGTGAAGCAGGAGCTCGAGAAGACCATGGAGCAGGTGGAGCGACCGTCGATTGCACTGGAGTGGTGGCGCGAGACGGGGGCCCTCTCCACGCTGGTGCCGCTCCTCGCGTCGGTGCCGCGCGCGCGGTTTCTCGCTCTGGATCTGATTCCGCGAGGCGGTGCCACTCCCGAGGGACGTGGGGCGACGATCAGCCGCTTAGCAATGCTGTTTTTTGGGGAGACGGAGCGTGACGTACTCGCGGTGTCCAAGGCGTTGCGCTTCTCGAACGCTGACGGCGCCTGGATGTCGCACCTGGCTGGCGCGTGGGCTGCGCTCGGTGCCGAGATCCGGGCGTCGTGGGTCGCCGATGCGGAACCCGTCGATGCAACGGTCCGACGTTGGGTTGCCCGCGTGGGGAGAACTCGCGTGGAGAGCTTCCTGACCTTGGCGGCGGCGCTCCGTCAGGCGGAGCGCGAGGGCGCTTCGCAGTCAACGGGAGCGACAGCGTCTGATCCCCTCGTGAAGCGCGCCGTGCAGATCGCGTTCCGTGACCCCGTTGAGTTGGCCGACCTCGCGGTGGACGGGGATGATTTGCGCACCGTTGGTGTGTCGCCCGGCCCTGCGCTTGGAAAGACGTTGCAGGCGTTGATGGTGTGGGTGCTCGAGGATCCGACGCGCAATGTGCGCACCGCGTTGCTCGTGAAAGCAAAAGAGCTGCACGGCTGATGTTGTTTCGAGCGCGTGGCGCGGAACAGCCAGCGGCTGTTCGATTTGGCGGCGACGACGACGCCTTTGCGTTTCGACGCGAGGGCGCGATGTACGTGGCTGAGGTGCGCGCGTCACGGGAGCGCGCGACCGATTTGTATGCCGCGCTGATTGAACAGATGCCACCAGTGGTGGATTTCTCAGTCGAGTGTGTGCGGAGCGGGCGGCGATTTGTCGGAGAAGGGCTGGAGCGGTCAGAGGTGCGCGACGCAGTGGCCCGCATGACCGTTCCGCTCGTGGCGAGTGCCGGCGTCGAACTCTCGGTGTACCGCGATGACGAGCAACTGTCGCTGTCGGCGATGCTCGACGTATGGGTGTATGCGCGGACGGATCGGTGGCTGTATTTGTTGCAGGGGAGTGGTGTGGAAGAACGCGCCGATCTCCCGGCACGAGGCTGGACGATCCGGCGAGAGGAGTTTTGTGGTGCTCCGGAAATGGTTGGTGCGGTGACGTCTGCCGCGCAGCGTTTGACTCTGCATGAGGTGGATGCGTGATGACGGTCCGAGTTCCGAAGGTGGTGTTGCGGGCGCGCACGATTGGGCGTATGCGGAGGGTCGCGTGAGCGCGCTCCCCATACTGCTCGCGGTATTTGCGGCGCTCGCGAACGTGGCCGGAGCGGCCGTGGTGGTCTCGCGTCCGAACTGGAGTCGTGCGGCGCTCGAGTTGATGATCGCGCTGTCGGCAGGGTTTTTGATTGCGGTCGCGCTCGCTGACATTGTTCCCGAGGCGATTGCTCGGGGCGGGGAGCGGGCCGCGATCGTGATGCTCGCCGGCTTTGTGCTGGTGCACCTCACGCAGCACGCGTTGGTGCGCCATTTCCATTTTGGCGAGGAAACGCACGCGGTGTCGGAACGCGTGAGTCGGACCGCTCTCGTTGGGCTGCTCTTGCACACGTTCGTTGATGGCGTCGCCATCGCGAGCGCGTTTGCGGTGAGCGCACAACTCGGCGCGTTTGTGTTCGGCGCGATTTTCCTGCACAAACTGCCGGAGGGGCTCGCGATTTCCTCGCTGTTTGTGGCCGCCGGTGGATCGCGGCGCTCGGCGCTTGGGGCAGGCGCGCTCCTTGGCGCGGCGACGGTGGCTGGTGTGATCGCCACGAATGTCGTTGCGCCTTTGGCGGAGTACGGTCTCGCGTTGTCCGCTGGCGTCACGCTGTATGTGGGAGCGTCCAACCTGATCCCAGAGTTTCAGGGGAAGCCGGGCTGGCGCCACAACATCGCGTTCTTCGTTGGGTGTGCGGTGTACTTGATGGCGCGAGCGGTGGTTCGTGGCTGATCGGCCGCTGAAAATCGCCATCGTACACGACTGGCTCGTGCAGCCAGGCGGGGCGGAACTCGTGTTACGAGAAGCCTTTCAGCTGTTCCCAAGCGCAACGCTCTTTGCGCTGATTGATCATATGCCCGAGGCCGAACGCACAGCGCTAGCATTGCCGGCCGCGCGTACGAGTTGGCTGCAGCACGTGCCCGGTATTGCGAAGTCGTACCGGCGGTGGCTCCCGCTCATGCCGTTGGCGGCACGTTCGCTCAACACCACCGGTTTCGATGCCGTGCTTTCGATTTCGCACGCGGTCGCCAACGGTGTTCGGGTTGAGCCGGGAACACCGCATCTCTCGCTCTGCCTCTCGCCAATGCGCTACGCGTGGGATTTGCGCGAGCAGTATCTGGAGGAGGCTGGTCTCGATCGCGGAATCGTCGGCGGGACGGCTCGGTTTGTGCTGGAACGAATGCGGCGCTGGGACCTCGCCACGTCGTCCCGCATCACGTCGTTTGCCGCGATTAGTCGCTTCATTGCCGATCGGGTTCTGCGTGCATATGCACGGCCGAGCGAGATCATCTATCCGCCCGTGGACACGGAGTTCTTCACGCCGACGGACGACGCGCGCGAGGAGTTCTATGTGACGGCCTCGCGGTTTGTGCCGTACAAGCGCGTCGATCTCATTGCTCGCGCGTTTGCGGGCGGAAACCGAAAGCTCGTCATCATCGGTGATGGGCCGGACTGGGAGAAGGTGCGCGCGGCGTCGGGTCCAAACGTCACGCTCCTCGGCAGGCAGCCGCGTGAGGTCGTGCGCGATCATCTGCGGCGTGCACGGGCTTTTATCTTTGCCGCCGAGGAGGATTTTGGGATTGCGCCGGTGGAAGCGCAGTCGTGCGGCACGCCCGTTATTGCGTATGGTCGTGGTGGGGCGCTCGAAACGGTGGTTCCTCCCGGCGGTGCGGGGACGAGCGGCGTGTTCTTTGCGGAGCAGAGTGAGGCAGGGCTGCGGGGGGCGTTGGACGCTTTTGAGGCGTTGCAACCCGAAATCGCGCCCGACGACTGCCGCCGGAGCGCCGAACGTTTTTCGGTCGCGACATTCCGCGAAATGCTTCGCGCCTGGGTCGCGCGCGAAACATCACGGCGAGGCCGCTGACGTGCCGCCGAAGCGAGCGGAGCCCACGCAGCCTAGTGTTTTCGAGCAGAACGCGGGTCGTGCGCCGTTGGCGGCGCGGATGCGGCCGCGCACGCTCGACGAGGTCGCCGGACAGCCGCATCTGCTCGAGGCAGGGCGCGCCTTGCGGGAGAGCATTGAGCGCGGCGACACGGGTTCCATCCTCTTTTGGGGACCGCCCGGTACGGGAAAGACGACGCTCGCGCGGCTGATTGCGCGCTATGCCAAGGGAGAGTTCATCCCGTTCTCCGCCGTCACGGAAGGTATTCCGCGCCTCCGCGAAATTATGGCGGATGCTGAGAGGCGTCTCGCCATGGGGACGCGCACGATCTTGTTCATTGACGAGATCCATCGGTTCAATCGCGGGCAGCAGGACGCGCTGTTGCCGCATGTTGAGGCGGGGACGGTCACGCTCATCGGCGCGACCACGGAAAACCCGAGCTTCGAGCTCAACGGCGCCTTGCTCAGTCGCCTGCGCGTGTATGTGCTGGAGTCGCTGACGGCAGATGACATCAAGCAGGTCGTGCACCGTGCGCTCACAGACGTTGATCGCGGCTTAGGCGATGCGCCGATCGAGATCGACGCAGACGCGCTGCAGATGCTCGCCGACGAGAGCGACGGGGATGCGCGGAGGTCGCTGACGGTACTCGAAGCGGCGTCCAAACTACTCGCGCGTCCGGCGGCTTCGGCGGCTGCGGCGGTTGCGGCGGTTGCGGCGGTTGCGGCGGTTGCGGATGACGCAGCGGTCGTGCCGCGTCGACTTGGCGCACGCGAGGTGCGCGAGGCCTTGCAGTGGCGTGCTGCGCATTACGACAAGAGCGGGGAAGAGCACTTCAATCTCATCAGCGCGTATCACAAGGCACTGCGCGGCAGTGATCCCAACGGCGCCTTGTATTGGCTCGCGCGCATGATTGATGGCGGCGAGGATGGAATGTACATCGCGCGCCGCACGGTGCGGTTCGCAAGCGAGGATATTGGCCTCGCCGATCCACGCGCATTGCAGATTGCCATCGCCGCGCGCGATGCGTACCACTTCCTCGGCGCACCTGAAGGAGAGTTAGCGCTTGCGGAGGCTGCGGTGTATTTAGCGTCGGCGCCCAAGAGCAATCGCGTGTACACGGCCTGGCAAGCGGCGCAGGCGGCGGCGCGGCGCACACCGGCAGCTCCCGTGCCCAAACACATCCGCAACGCGCCGACGAGCTTGATGAAGGACCTCGGCTACGGTGCGGGGTATCAATACGCGCACAACGTGCCCGAGGCGTACATTCCACAAGACTACCTACCGGACGAGGTGGCGAAGGAAAACTTCTACACTCCCTCGTCGTTTGGTTTTGAAAAGGACGTTGCCAAGCGGCTCGAGTGGTGGGCGGAGTTGAAGCGTCGCGCTGAATCAGGGGACGAAACCGGAACTGTTGGGGAGGCTGAGTGAAGGCTCGTGTCTGGATGGTGACGCTGGCGGTGATAGCGGCGACGGTTGGTGGGTGCGCCTCGTTCGGACGTGCCGCGTTTGCGACGCCCGTTGTGGAGCTCAAGGATGTGCGTTTCAAAGGGATGGGTGCGACGGGTGGATCGCTGGACCTGATTCTCAGTGTGTACAATCCGAATGCGTATCGGCTCGACGCGCGCCGTGTGTCGTATCACTTGTTTGTGGACACGAATCAGGTCGCGATGGGCACGATCGACAAGCTGGTGACGCTCACCGAGCACGCCAAAACCGACGTCACACTCCCCGTGAGTTTCACCTTCCAGCAGATGCTCGGCGCCGCGGCCATACTGACGCGTTCCGGGAGTGTTGATTACCGCGTCGTCGGCCAAGTCACGGTGGCCACTCCGGCGGGCGATGTCACCAGACCCTACGAGAGCAAGGGACGATTCGATTCCCTCAGGCGGTAATATGTCACGCGAAATGATCTCGCTCGATACGACCGTGGAACGCGCCATCTTGGTTGGCGCGCCGCTGAAGCGGACCAATGCGCGGCACTTGATGGATGAGCATCTGGAGGAGCTCGCACGCCTCACGGATACGGCGGGCGCCACCGTCGTGGGCACCCTCACGCAACAGCTCGACCGGCCGGATTCTTCGACTTACATCGGGAAGGGGAAGCTCGACGAGCTCAAGCTGATGATGTCCGAAAAAGAAGCAACGCTGGTCATCTTCGACGATGAACTGAGCCCGGCACAGGCCAAGAATCTTGAGTTGGAGCTCAATAAGCGGGTCATCGACCGTGCCGAACTGATTCTCGATATCTTCGCCGTGCGCGCACGCAGTGCTGAGGCGAAGATGCAAGTTGAACTCGCGCAGCTCGAATACTCGCTCCCGCGTCTGACGCGCATGTGGACCCACCTCGAAAAGTTTCGCGGTGGCATCGGTGTTCGTGGTCCCGGCGAAACGCAGTTGGAGTCCGACCGCCGCATGGTGGGACATCGCATCAAGGTGCTCCAAGAGCGACTCGAAGAAGTGAAGAAGTCGCGCGAGGTGCAGCGGCAAGGGCGCAAGTCAGAGTTTCGGGCCGCGCTGGTTGGGTACACCAATGCGGGGAAGAGTTCGATTCTCAAATCGCTCTCGGGCGCTGCGGATGTCTTTATTGAGGATCGCTTGTTCGCCACACTCGACCCGCTGACGCGCGAAGTCGATATCGGCGAACGGCAGAAAACGCTTGTCACCGACACCGTCGGATTCGTGCGCAAATTGCCACACCAACTCGTCGCCAGCTTTCGTGCGACGCTTGAGGAGACGCGCGAAGCCGATCTGCTGTTGCATGTGATTGATGCGAGCCACCCGTCATGGGAGGAGCAGCGGGTGGTGGTGGACGAGGTGCTAGCCGACATTGGTGTTGCGGAGACGCCCGTCCTCCACGTGTTCAATAAGATGGATCGTCTGGCGCCCGAAATGGCCGAGGCGCTGCGCGCCCGGATTGCGAATCTGTTGCCGAACTCCGTGTTCGTGACGGCTCGCGGCGCCACGGACATTGCCGAGTTGACTGAGGCACTTCGGGCGGCGGCACGCGCCCGCACGCCGGTGGCCCACGTGAGAATCCCGGCGGGGAATGGCAAGCTCATTGCCGACGTGCACCGCAACGCGGAAGTGATCCAGTCCATGCACGATGAAGAAACGGGCGACGTGCTCCTCACCGCTCGGCTCGATGCCGCGCTTCGGGGGCGCGTGGAGCGCGAGGGCATCACGGTCGTGGACGGATAGGGGCGCCGACGTCCACCGCACACGCTCCCACACGCAAAAAACACCCCGGCGCCGGTCAGCGACGGGGTGTTATGCTATGGGCGCGCAGGGACTCGAACCCCGGACCTCTGCTGTGTGAAAGCAGCGCTCTAACCAGCTGAGCTACGCGCCCGTACAACGCCTGAGAACGATAATCGGCTGACGGTCGCTTTCCAAGTGGGCCCTGATGGATTCGAACCATCGCACTTCGAATTATGAGTTCGCTGCTCTAACCGCTGAGCTAAGGGCCCGTACACTACCCACAATAATAGTTTAGCCGCCGCCTGCGCACTGGCAAGCGTTTAATCCGGCTACGGGGCACGATCGTCGGTGCGCGCCGGCGCCCGAAGCGATGTCATCAAAATGCCGGTCAGAATGATCCCGCCGCCCGCGAATGTGTAGACGGACGGCACCTCTGCAATCCCCGGAATGAGCGCGGCGAGCATGGTGGCGCCCACGGGTTCCGTTAGCGCCACGAGGCTTACGACGTACGCGGGCACATAGCGGAGCGCCCAGTTGAATCCGGTGTGGCCCAGCAGCATGGGGCCAAACGCCATCGCACCGAAAATCGCCAGCTCGCGCGGTGGCTGGCCCAGCACCGGCGCGCCTGTCAGGACAGCAAGCACGCACACGCAAACAAAGCACGCGCCGTAGACGAGCCCCACATACGGCCAGAGATCCAGCTTCTGGCGCAGCCGCCGGCCAAACAAGAGGTACCCCGAGACCGTGATGGCGCCAAGGAGCGCCAAGACGTCTCCGAGGAGGGCGCGGGAGCCTAGCAGGGCGCTCGCGGACGCGGACGACCCGCGCAGGTCGCCCCAGGCAAGAACGACCGCGCCCGCAAGCGCCACCGAAATGCCAATGACCTGCCGCCCCGTCGGTCGCTCATGGAGCCAGAGCGCCGATCCGATCGCGACCATCGCCGGGCTCATGTTCACGAGCACCACACTCGCGGCCACCGAGGTCATGCTGATGGACGAGATCCAGCTCCAAAAGTGAAGCGCTAGCACCCCGCCGGCGGCTAGGGCCGCGCCCACATCGCCGCGCGTCAAGCGACGGTACTGGCGCCACGTGCCCGTGTAGACGAGAAACGCGGCGATCACCACCAGCGAGAATCCGAGGCGCCAGACCGCGATCGCCAGCGGAGCCGCGTGCGACAGGCGCACCAAGGGGCCGGAAACGGAAATCCCGACCGCGGCAGATGCCAAGACGAGGACGGGGGCGACCGGCGGAGCACGATGAGGCGACATGGGTTACAAAGGAAACAACGGGAGCGGGGGCGTCAAGCCGAACGGCACGATCGGCGGGCGAAGAGTCCCCACCCGCCACCAGCCGCGCCGGGGGTGCGCTTCCAACCAGCCGAACCTCAGCAGTAACTTGTAACCGTGACCACCCATTCGATTCCGCGCCCGCGCCTCGTAGCACTGCTCGCCAAAGCCGCCGCCCAACGCGTCGCGGTTGTAGGCGATGCGATGCTCGATGTGTACCTGCGCGGCGATGTCACCCGCATCTCGCCTGAAGCGCCGGTGCCAGTGGTGCGCGTTCGCGAGCGTCGCTACGCCTTGGGCGGCGCCGCGAATGTCGCGCAGAATGTGGCCGCGATCGCATCCGCCGTTGAACTCGTCGCCACCGTCGGTACGGACGCCAGCGCGACCCAACTGCGCGACATGCTTGGCGCTATTGGGAGTGATCCGCGCGGACTCGTGAGCGTGGACCGACCGACGACCACCAAGACACGCGTCGTTGCACGGGCGCAGCAAGTGGTGCGTGTGGACGAAGAAGTAGACGAAGATCACAGCGACGCGGCGGTGCAGGAGTTGCTGCGCGTCGTTGAGCGAGCGGTTGGGAGCGCGTCGGCGCTGGTGCTCGAGGATTATAACAAGGGCGTGCTCGTGCCAGTCGTCATCGCGCACGCGCTTCGCTGCGCCGCTGCACGCGGGATTCCCGTGGTCGTGGATCCCAAGTTCCGCAACTTCTTCGCCTACACCGGCGCGACCGTGTTCAAGCCGAATTTGCGCGAACTCGAAGACGCGATGGGCGCGGCCGTGGACCTCGAACACCCCGACACGCTCCCGGCGCTCGTCGACCGGCTCGGCGTGAGCGCGCTGTTGCTCACGCTGAGCGAACGTGGCATGGCACTCATCGAAAAGGGCACCAGCCGTTCGCCGAGCATTCATCGCATCCCCACCACGGCACGCGAAGTGTACGACGTCGTTGGCGCTGGTGATACGGTCACGGCGTGGCTCGCTGTCATGCTCGCCTGTGGTGCGACGCCACTCGAGGCGAGCATCATTGCGAACTTCGCGGCCGGCGTCGAGGTCGCCAAACTCGGTGCTGCCACGGTGACGCAGAGTGAGCTGCTCGCCGCGTTCGACGATCACCTCGGCGTCGCATAGGATGACCGCGCGCCGCCTGCTCAATCTCGACGTCGAGATCACGCGCGGCGACACGGTTGAGTCGCTCCATCGTGTGCACGGCGCCGTGATTGGCCCCGACGACCAACTCATTGCGGTCGCGCGCGACCACGAACTCGTGTCGATGTGGCGATCGTGCTCGAAGATGTTTCAGGTGATGCCGTTACTCGCGTCCGGTGGGTTTGATCGACTGCAATGGGGCACCGAAGAGCTCGCGCTCGCCTGCGCGTCACATGGTGGTGAGCCGGAACATCTCACCGTGGCCGCACGAATGCTGCAGTCGATCGGGCTCGAAGAAGGCGATCTCGCCTGTGGGCCACACGAACCGCTCTCCGCGCGCGGCGCCCGACTCGCCCGCGAAAGCGGCCGTCCACTCACGCGACTTCACAACAACTGTTCCGGCAAGCACTCGGCGATGCTCGCGCGCGCCCACACCATGGGCTGGACGACGCGCGGCTACGAACGCGCCGACCATCAGGTACAACGTGACTGTCTCTCTGAAGTCTCGAGTTGGTCTGGTGTGGCGGTGGATGATATGCCAATCGCCGTGGATGGCTGCGGGGTCACCGTGATGGCATTGCCACTCGAACGCATGGCGCTCAGCTATGCACGCTGGGGCCGCGCCGCGGTCGCGGGCGACGAACTGCCGACTCGAACGATGCGCGCGATGGTGGCGCACCCGCATCTCGTGGGCGGCACCGATCGGTTTGACACGGTCATGATTCGCGAGACCGAAGGACGCGTGATTACCAAGGTTGGGGCAGAAGGCGTGCACTCCATCGCGATTCCAGACCTCGGCATCGGCGCCGCGATCAAAGTGGAAGACGGTGCGCAACGTGCGCAGCACGTGGCGGTCATCCACCTGCTGCAACTACTCGGCATTCTCCCCGACGTGATTGAGGGGAAGCTCGCCGATTGGGTGGCCAAGCCTATCAGGAATACGCGAGGCGAGATTGTGGGTCAGGTGCGGCCCACCAATAGCACAAACGCCGCCTGAAGCAGGCGGCGTTTATTAGGTCGTGGCGCGTCCGAGCAGATCCGAAGCGCGCCGACCGGCGTGTGGCGAGCCTAGCGCTTTGTCGAGGCGCGCGTCGAAGTGCGAGGCGACGCGCTGGCAGGAGCTGCCGGAGCGGCCGCGGAGGCGCCATCCGACAACCCGCCCGTGCCCGGCGGCACCTGCTTGAACTGGAACTGCGTCACGTAGCGCGAGGGGGCGCCAAAACCCGAGTTCAGCTTCCAGCCGCGCGCTGCCTCATTGAGACAGGCATCGACAATATTGCCGGCGGCCGACGTCCAGCTGCTCTCCTGCACATACATCACGTCCGTCCCGACGACGCTCATGTTGAGCGTGACCGTGACGGTACCGGCGAGGTAGGGATCAACCTTTCGGCCAGAGGGGAAGCAGTTGGTGCCGCGAGCCAAGGCCGAAAGGGTGTCGCGCAGGCGAGCCGGCGCGGATTCGAAGCCCTTGCCAAGCTTGTCGGCGATATCCTTGGGCGATTTGACCGCCTGCATCACCGAATCAGCAAACTTTTGCTGCTGTTGGCGATACTTTTCGGGCGTCATTTGCGCGGACGCCTCATCGCCGGCCGCCTTGTCCTTCCCGCAGGCGGCGAGGGCGAGCAACGATACGACGATCGCGTTCTTGACGTTCATATTCCTCTCAGGCGTTCTGGCATCGGCGGTCTCGGCGGACTCAGGGGAGGCCACTTTGAAGGGGGTCGCGCCATTGCACCAGCTATGAATGGTAGCTTGATGCGCACGTCGCTGCCGGATTCGCCCTCTTTGCACTAGACGTCCAGCCTACTCCTGCAGTAACCCGCCCACACCCGGAATGTTTCGATGGCGCTCCCGAGCCAGCAGGACGCAATACTCCCGTCGTTCGATCCGCACACCCGTTTGCTCGTCCGGCTGGCGGCCTGCATTGCCGCCCGCCCAGAGGAGGACACGCGGTCCGCACTGTCCGCTTGCCTCGATGGGGGCGTTCCCGTGGTGTGGGTTGAAGAGTTGATTCTGCAGTCCTACTTATTTGCCGGATTCCCTCGCACGCTCAACGCCGCGCGCGAGTGGCGACGCCTAAGTGGTGTGGTCGCGCCGGAGTCCGACGCCAGCTACGCGGAGACGTACCAGTGGCGGCTTGCCGGAGAGGAAACCTGTGGCACTGTCTACGGGCCGTTTTACGAGAAATTGAGAGAAAACATCCGCGCCCTGCACCCGGCGCTCGACGAGTGGATGATCGTCGAGGGGTACGGCAAAGTGCTTTCACGCCCCGCGCTCGATTTAGGGCGACGCGAGCTGTGCATTGTCGCGGCCTGTGCCGCGGCGGGCCAAGATCGCCAGTTGCACTCCCATTTACACGGCGCTCGGCACGCTGGCGTGGCCAAATCGGTGGTCGGCGAGGCCCTGGAGGCGCTATCCGGAGTGGTGCCGGAATCCGATTTACAGCGTGCGCGACTGCTCTGGGCGAAGGTTTCCCGCTAGCTTTAGTTCAATGTTCATTGATCGCGTCGTAGTACGTGTGACCGCCGGTACCGGCGGCTCCGGTTGTACCTCGTTCCGCCGAGAGTGGCGAGAGCCCATGGGCGGTCCCGATGGTGGCGAAGGCGGCCACGGCGGTGACGTCATCGTGCGCGGTGATCACAACCTCGCCACACTGCTCGACTACAAGTACCGCGACCATTGGGAAGCCGAACGTGGCGAGCACGGTATGGGCGCCAACAAGACGGGGCGCTCTGGTGAATCCGTCGTGCTGCCTGTGCCGCCCGGCACGATTATCAAAGACACGGAGACCGGCGAGATCATCGGCGAGATTCTCCTGAACGGCGATGAAGTGGTGGTGGCCAAGGGCGGGCGCGGGGGCAAGGGCAATTCGTTCTTCGCAACCGCAACGCATCAGTCGCCGCGCGAGTGGCAGCCGGGTGAGGAAGGACAGCTCCGCATGCTGGAGCTTGAGCTCAAGCTGATTGCCGACATTGGATTGGTTGGGCAGCCCAACGCGGGCAAATCGACGCTGCTCTCGGTCATCTCGGCGGCGCGCCCCAAAATCGCCGATTATCCGTTTACCACGCTGTCGCCAAATTTGGGCGTCGTGCAGTTGAGCGATCGCCGCACCTTTGTGGTCGCGGACATCCCCGGAATTATTGAAGGGGCGCATGAGGGGAAGGGGCTCGGGCTACAGTTCCTGCGGCACATTGAGCGCACGCGGGTGCTGGCCTTCCTGATTCCCATTGATGCCATGGATGTGCAGGCGGAGTACGACCAGCTTCGGAATGAGATTCACCAGTATTCGGCGGAACTGGCGGCCAAACCGCACTGCGTGGTATTCACGAAGCTGGATTTGTTCGGCGAGCAGTATGTGCCCGAGATCGTGACGGAGGGGGCCTTTTCGGTGACCTCCGTGTCTGGTGCGGGGCGCATGGGGCTCGACGAGCTGAAGGATGCCTGGTGGCGGAAGATCCTCGATCTGAAGAAAGCCGAGCAGGCGAGTACGGTCCGCGACCCCTTCGCTCCCTGACCCAATGATCATCCTCCGGCGTGGCGCCCCGCAGTATCCCGCCTCGCTGGATGACCTGCACCACCCGCCGGATCCTATCTACGCACTTGGTGACGTGGCATTGCTCGACCGGTCGCCAGAGCGACTGGTGGCGATCGTGGGGACGCGGGATGCCTCGCCCTACGGTCTGCGGGTGGCCGAAGAGCTGGCGCGCGCGTTTGTCGTGGCTGGGGTTGGGGTGGTGAGTGGGATGGCGAGGGGGATCGATTCGGCGGCCCATCGGGCCGCGCTGGAGGCTGGGGGCGCCACGATCGCCGTGCTCGGAACAGGGGCGGACGTGCCCTATCCAGCCGGTAACCGGGCCCTCCACGAGGCCATTGTGGCCGGTGGACTGGTGGTGTCGGAGTTCGAACCAGGGACTCGAGCCGGCCCAGGATGCTTCCCGCGCCGGAACCGGATCATTGCCGCGCTGGCCCAGGTCACGATCGTGGTAGAGGCTCCGTTCAAGTCAGGGGCGGTCAATACCGCCTCGCAGGCCCTCGATTTGGGGCGAACGGTTGCCGCCGTTCCGGGGCCGATTGATGTCCCGCGAAGTGCGGGGTGCAACCTGTTGCTCCGCGACGGGGCGCAGTTCATCGCCTCGGTTGAGGACGCCCTGTCGCTGTTTGGGGAGCTCCCTCCACCGGTTGCTGCTGGCCCTGCGCTCGGGTATCAAGAGGGGAGGGTATGGGAGGCGCTGGCCGAAGGGGAGAGCAGCCCGGAAGGTTTGGCGTATCGGCTTGGGCTGTCTGTTCGGCAGGCGATGGAAATTGTGAGTCGCCTTGAGCTGCTCGGGCTTGTGTATGGAAACGACGCTGGAATGATTGCCAAAAGGCAGTTATCCACATCCGGTTTGGTGTCAAGGTCGGGCGCGGAGTCGGTTGGTCACGACGGCGGAGTCGAAAAGTTGGGGCGGTGAAAGTTGCCGAAACGATTTTCGAGGCGTTGAGTGTATTGCGACAAATAACTTTAGTGAAAATCTGTTATTCGTTGCTCTGTAATAGTTTGAGTATTTACTTTAAGTCATTATCAGCCGCTGGATTCTAGCGTTCCGGGCCTTCGCGCCACGGTAGATCAACTGGCGAGTACCGAACACTTTCATGCCCTCATGACCGAAACTCGCCACCTCTACGTCCACGTCCCGTTTTGTAGCAGACGCTGCTCGTATTGTGATTTTTCCATAGCCGTCCGAAGCCAGGTTCCGGTCAGCGAGTACGTCAGCGCCATTTCGGCTGAGCTCTCAGCTCGCCTCAAATCGGCTCCGGTAGGGCCGCTGAGCACCCTCTATATTGGCGGCGGCACCCCCACCAAGCTGGGAGCGTCGGGAATCACGGCCCTCTTTCGTGAGCTCCGGTCTCAATCCTTCGATATATCGCCAGACGCTGAGATCACCGTTGAGGCGAACCCAGAGGAGCTACACGACGATGCCTTGATCGCCGCCATGACCGGTGCTGGCGTGAACCGGGTATCCCTTGGCGTCCAGTCTTTCGACCAGTCCGTGCTCACATGGATGCACCGCGGCCACAGTTCGGAAATGGTGCGCCAGGCCTTCAAGAAGCTCCGAGCTGCGGGAATCAACGATATATCGCTCGACCTGATCTTTTCACTCCCAGGCGAACTCAAGCGCGACTGGACCAGCGACCTTGAACAGGCGCTCGCCCTCAATCCGACCCACATCTCGCTCTACGGTCTGACCGTCGAACCGCATACTCCCCTAGGCCGCTGGCAGGCGCGAGGGGAGGTCACGCTCGCCCCCGACGAGCGCTACGCTGAGGAGTTTTTGGAGGCCTCTCGAACCCTCGGGAGCGCTGGTTTCGACCATTACGAAGTGTCGAATTTTGGCCTGCCGGGGCACGAAAGCCGTCACAACTCCGCCTACTGGCGGCGGGTGCCATACCTCGGCATCGGGCCTTCCGCGCACTCCTTTGACGGCACCTCGCGCCGCTGGAATGACCGCGCCTACTCCCACTGGCTGCAACATGCGCTCGCCGGAACGGACCCAATTGAGGGTGTAGAGACGCTTGCCGCCGATCAGATCGTGGCGGAGGAGGTCTACCTGGGACTCCGCACTTCGCGCGGGCTACCGGAGCATTCCGATGATGCTGCGGTGCTCGCGGTTTGGGAGCGCGAGGGGTGGGCGTTACGCCGAGGCGGCCACATCTATATGACTACGGAGGGCTGGCTGCGGCTCGATACGCTCGCCGCCGCCTTGACTGCGGCCCGAAGTCGTTAGTATCATTAGACTTATGACGTCTCAAGAGCTAAACGATCGCGAACGCCAAGTGCTTGAGGCGGTTATCCGCTCTTATGTGGAGACAGCGGAGCCAAGTGGCTCGCGCACCATCTCGCGCCGGTTCGGGCTGGGTGTGTCGCCGGCCACGATCCGCAACACCATGAGTGATCTGGAAGAGAAGGGCTATCTCTTCCATCCGCATACATCAGCAGGGCGCGTTCCCACGGAAAAGGCCTATCGGCTGTACGTGGACGAACTGATGCGCCTGCCCGCGTTTGACCGTGTGCACCGTGACCGATTGCAGCAGGAGATTCTCGCGGGTGGTTCCGCCATCGAATCGATCTTGCGACGCGCGGCACAAAGTCTCGGGGTGCTCACGCAAGAGTTGGGCGTCGCCCTCGGACCGCGGCTCGAAGAGACGATACTCGAGAAGCTCGACATCGTGCGGCTGACGAGTGCCAAGCTGATTCTCGTCCTCACGTTACGTGGCGGCACCGTGCGGACGATCTTCATTGAAGTCGCCGGCGCAATTGCCGACGATGCGGTCGCCGAGGTGCAGTTGGTGCTCAATGAACGCCTCGGTGGGCTCAGCTTGGCGGCGATTCGCTCCTCGTTGGGCGAGCGGCTGCGCGATGCGACGATGGGCGCTCCCTCCACAGAGTTGATGAACATCTTCGTGCAGGAACGCGATTCCTTGTTCGATGTGCCCGCGGCCGATGATCGTGAGACGTTGGTGCTGGGGCAGGCCGCCTTCTTGGCGGACAAGCCCGAGTTTGCGAGCGGCGAGGGAATGCGTCGCATTATCGAGTTGACAGACACGCGCGTGGAGTTGGCCTCGTTGCTCCGCAATCGGCAAACCAGTGCGGGTGTGCAGATCACAATTGGAAATGAGAACGGCGCGCCGTTGCCCGGTGGGCTGACGGTGGTGACCGCGGAGTACCGCGCCGGCGGATTGTCTGGCGTGATTGGAGTGATCGGGCCGACGCGTATGCCGTACGACAAGGTGATCGCGCTCGTGTCGCATACGTCGTCGTTGGTTACGGAGTTGCTTGCGTGAACGATTTTTATTCCATTCTGAGCGTCGAACGATCGGCCTCGGACGATGATATCAAACAATCGTATCGCCGCTTGGCGATGCAGTTTCACCCGGACCGGAACGGTGGTGCCAAAGAAGCAGAGGAGCGCTTCAAGGAAATCACCGAGGCGTACGACGTGCTGCGCGATCCGCAGAAGCGCGCCGCGTACGATCGCTACGGCGAGGCGGGGCTCAAGGGCGCTGGGGGAGCGGGTGGTGGGCAGTACCACCATGTCGATCTCTCCGAAGCGCTCAATATTTTCATGCGCGACTTTGGGTTGGGCGACCTCTTCGGCGGCGCTGGCGGCGGTGGCGGTCGTTCGCACGCGGGTCCACGTGGCGGAGCCGATACCAAGGTGGAGGTCAAGCTGACGCTTGAGGAAGTGGCGCTTGGCGTCACGAAGTCGCTCAAGCTGAAGTTGCTAGACCCGTGCGATCGGTGCAGTGGGAGTGGTGCGGAAGCGGGCAGCAAGCCGGCGCAGTGCACGACGTGTGCGGGGGTCGGCGAAGTGCGTCGCGCGCAACGCAGCTTCTTTGGAAATTTTGTGAGCGTCGCACCCTGTCCGACCTGCGGGGGAGAGGGCGTGATGATCGCGTCGCCGTGCAAGAACTGTCGCGGTGAAGGGCGTCAGCGCGGCGATCACGCCATTCCGGTGAAGATTCCGGCTGGCGTCGCAACAGGGCAGTACATGCAGATGCGCGGCGTTGGGAACTCGGGTGCACGCGGAGGACCGCGCGGCGATGTGATCGTTGTCTTTGAGGTACAGGACGACGAGCGGTTTGAACGCGACGGGGAGGATCTCTACACCGAAGCGTTGGTCACCTATCCGCAGGTGGTGCTCGGCGCTGAAATCGAAGTGCCCGGCGTGAATGCCCCGCACTCGCTGCGCGTGCCCGCGGGGACACAAAGCGGCCATGTGTTTGTGTTGCGCGGAAAGGGTTTGCCGCGCCTGAACGCGAGTGGCGTGGGTGATCTGCATGTACGCGTGCAGGTGTGGACACCGTCGGAACTCTCCGAAGCGGAAGAGCAGCTTACCGCTGCGCTCGCCAAAGTGACGCAGGCGCCGCCGGCGACGCGCGAAAAAGGATTTTGGGCGCGCATGAAAGAAGCGATCGGCGCGTGAACACTCAGCGCGTGAACACTCAGCGCGTGAACACTCAGCGCGTGAACACTCAGCGCGTGAACACTCAGCGCGTGAACGCGTGTGGTACGACGGGTCGCCGAGGCACCCGATGACCGGCTCTTGGATTCGTCTCGCGGTCCGGCCGTCAAATGTTGATCTGCGTGACGCCGTGAGTGTCGCGCTCTTCGCGTCCGGCGCTCAGGGACTGCACGAAGATGGTGATTGGCTCGTGACCCATCTGGAACCGGCGGCACCGATCGATCCGTTTCTCGTCGCCGTGCGTGCCGCCGATGCGGACGCCGCCGTCGAGACCGGACTCGTGCCGCCGGTCGATTGGACGGCGATGATGCGTGAGCGCATTGTCTCGCACCAGCTCGGCTCACTCACGGTGACGCCCCCGTGGCTCGCGGATCAGTTTGATCCGGCGACGACCATCGTCATTGAGCCCGCGATGGCCTTTGGTACCGGCGAGCATCCCACCACGCGCGGCGTCGTGCGGTTGATGCAGGCGGAGATCCGGTCCGGCGACACGGTGGCCGATCTTGGCGCGGGGAGTGCGGTGCTCTCGATTGCGGCCGCGAAGCTCGGCGCTATGCGCGTCGCGGCCATCGAACTGGACGCCGACGCCATTGGCAACGCCGAAGAAAATGTCGTGCGCAACCATGTGGTGGGGCGCGTCTCGGTGCTCGAGGGCGATGCCGCGGTGTTTCTCCCGTTGTTTGCGCCGGTGCGTGTGGTACTCGCGAATATTATTTCGTCGGTGTTGCTGGAGTTGCTTCCCGTCATTGCGGCGTCACTCGCCCCAGACGGCGTCGCCATCTTGAGTGGCATTCTTGGTGAGGAACGCGAGATGATGCTCGCGGCATTGGATGCGGGTGGCTGGGTGGTGCGCGCGGAGGACGCGGAAGAGCAGTGGTGGTCGGTGACCGTTGCGCGGCGAGCGCACGGGTGAGCGTGCCGACCTTTCTCGCGCCCGAGGCGATCGTGGTGGGCGAGACGCTCACGCTCGGCGAGGACGCGGCGCATCATATGCGCGTGTTGCGCCTCGATGTGGGCGCGCCGGTACAACTGCTCGATGGCCTTGGTGCCTCTGGCACCGGGACCTTGGTGCGATTGGCCAAGCGCAATGCGTCGGTGCACGTCGAGACGGCGGTGTACGCGGATGCGCTTCCGCCGGTGCATGTGGTGGTCCCGATTGCCGACCGCGACCGCATGTTGTGGCTCGCCGAAAAAATGGCCGAACTCGGCGCTACGAGTTGGCGTCCGGTGATGTTCAAGCGCTCGCGCTCGGTCACACCGCGCGGCGAGGGCACCGTCTTCCACCAAAAGGTGACGGCGCGCATGTCATCCGCGTTGGAGCAGTCTCGTGGTGCGTGGCTGCCGCAGCTGTATCCGGAAGCGACGCTGGAGAACGCGATTGCCGCGACGCCAGGTGGTGTGCGGCTCGTGCTCGACGGCAGTGGTGCCGCTGTTGTCCCGGTGCTCGACGCGTTGCTCACCGACGCGCGCCGCGCGGTGCCTGAGGGTGGTGTCGTGCCGGTGACGGTTGTGGTGGGCCCGGAGGGCGGACTCGAATCCGCCGAACTGCAATTGCTTGTTGGGTCAGGTTTCCGCGCGGTGACGCTTGGACGTACGGTACTTCGTTTTGAAACCGCAGCCGTGGCCGGGCTCGCGGTGGTGCGCGCGGCGCTCGATGTGTCGGCGCAACCATCATCCGCGGCCGCGGTGGAGCGTTCGGATGCCTGAGAGTTGCCTCTTCTGCCGCATTGCACGCGGCGAAATTCCCGCGACGATCATCGCCGAGAATGCGAGCGCGATTGCGATTCGCGACATTAACCCCAAGGCACCGGTGCATGTGCTGGTCATGCCGCGCACGCACGTGGAGTCGCTGAATGCCCTAACGGATGGCGCGGTGCTCGGCGCCATGGGCGTACTGGCGCGCGAAGTGGCGGCCGCTGAGGGGATTGCCGATGGTGGATGGCGTGCGGTGATGAACACCGGAGGAGATGGCGGACAGACGGTGATGCATCTCCACATGCACGTAATGGGCGGTCGCGCCATGCACTGGCCGCCGGGCTGACCTGACACGTGCGGCGCAGTAGTTGTGCGCCGCGATGTCGAGTGTCCTGGGCGCCGTTGACGAGTCACGGCGCCGCTGTCGAGCGAACGCTAGGGCGCTGTCGTTGGACGGATCACGGTGGCCTTTCGATCGAGCTTGCCCCAGCCGACGACACCGCCTTTGACGGCGGCAATGATGCTACGCCACACCACTGAGTACATAAGCTGGCGGTAGACGAAACGTTGGAGCATGATGAGCCACGACAGCCCGGCTTCTTCGTCTGGCTCCATCACGAACGCAATAAGCGCCGCGAGCCAGTCCACGATCACAAACACGCCGTAGTAGAGCATCAACTGGCGGAGATCGGTGAGCGCGTAGTGCTCGCCATGCACGCGCCACGTGAGCCACACGTTGAGCAGCGACCAGACAAACACGAGATCCGCGAGCGGTGAGAGCGCGGCGAGCAGCAGTTGGAACAGCCAGGTGTTGGGGAGCGCCACCCAGCCGAGCGTCCCGTAGCGCGTGCGGAGCAGGGCATCGCGATGCTTCCAGGCACACTGCAACGTGCCGAACGACCACCGGAAGCGTTGCTTGGCGAGTGCGCCGAGTGTGTCCGGTGCTTCGGTCCAGGCAATCGCGTCTTCCGCGTAGCCAATTGTGTGGCCAAGCCGGCGGATGCGAATCGTGAGATCCTGATCCTCGGCGAGGGTGTCGTTGGTGAAGCCGCCCGCTTCGAGCACGGCGCTCCGGCGCCACGCGCCAACGGCACCGGGGATCACCGTGATGCAGTCGAGCAGGGCGAAGGCGCGCCGGTCGAGGTTTTGCGACGTGATGTACTCGAGCGCTTGCCAGCGCGTCACAAGGTTCACGCGGTTGCCAACCTTCGCGTTGCCGGCGACGGCGCCCATCGTTGGGTTGATGAGCGGGGCGACGAGCGCTGACACCGTGTGCGCCTCGAACTCTGTGTCGGCGTCGAGACACACGACGATATCTGCCTGCGTGTGCGCGATGCCGACATTCAAGGCGCTCGACTTGCCGCCGTTTTCTTTACGCATCACCCGTACGCGCGATTCCAGCGCAAACGCGTCACGAGCCACTTCGAATGTTCGGTCGGGTGATCCGTCGTCCACCACGACAATCTCGAACGGCCCCGCGTAGTCCTGCGCGAGCAAACTTTCGATCGTGCGTACAATGACGCGTTCTTCGTTGTACGCCGGCACGATAATCGCGATGGGCGGCGTGAAGATTCCCGGTGCTGGAGACTTATGGAAGCGACGCTGCAGGGCCGCAGTAAAAATGATAAACACGAGGCGCGCGAGCGCGAGCGCCATCGCCACGAGGAACGTCCACGTCAACAGCCAGTTGAACAGCCAGAGTGCGCCGAAGCCCATCATGCCACCGACGCGGGCGAGGAGCGTGGTGCTCTCGGGCTTGGGCATGGCGACGTCTCGCGAAATTCCTGCGAGTTCGCTGACGAGCACGAGCGGGTGGTCGTTGGCTTTCAGCGAATCAATCAGGGCGCCGAGCATGGCCACGGTGCCCGACCGATCGCCGCCCGAGTCGTGGAGCAACACGACGTTGCCGGACCCGAGGAGGTCGAGCGTATTGGCGAGAATGGAGTCAGGGTTGGTGAGCCGCCAGTCTTTGGAGTCCAGCGTCACGCCCGTGGTGACATAGCCGAGGTCGGTGGCGATGCCAATCGGCACGAGTTCGTTTGCCGTCGTGGGATCAGAGTCGCCGAAAAAGGGTGGGCGGAAGAGGGCCGTGCGCCGACCGGTAATGCTTTCGATCAACCGCCCGGTCGCGACGATCTCAAGGCGTGCCACGAGCGGCGTGGTTTCGGCAAGGTTGGGATGCGTGTACGTGTGATTGCCGATTTCGTGCCCCTCGCGCACGATGCGTCGTAGCAGTGCAGGGTACTCATTGGCCTGTTTGCCGAGCACAAAGAAGGTGGCTTTCACACCGCGTGAACGAAGTGTGTCGAGAATAAACGGTGTGTACCGTGGGTCGGGGCCATCGTCGAAGCTGAGCGCGATTTTCATCGAGTCCGACGCGCCAAAGCGCTGCACGAGCCAGGGCGTGGGCGTTTCGGTAATCGTCTCGCTCGTGACGCGTCCCGTGATCGGGTCAGACGTCACCAGCCGATGCCCGGGGGTTGGGCGCGCTACAATACGGAGTAGGTCGCCGCGGCCGAGAAACGGCACATCGTAGCCCGGCCCCATGGCCTCGAGGCTGCTCGGTGAGGCCGATGGGACGTCGTTGGAAATGGCGTTCCAGAGGGACGGGTCCTCGTTCCCTAAGCGCCACACCGCAGCGCCGGCGACGCCCAGCTGCTGTCCGAACCGCGCTTGGTTGAACGCGGTGACACCGTCGAGGAACCAGACGAGGTGGTCCGTGCCGTCAGGGTCGGTCCAGTTGAGTCTCGGATTCAGCGAGACGGAGTCCAACTGAATGAGCGCGCCATGTTCTCGTGAGAGTTGGATGGCGTCCTGAAAGGTCAGCTCTCGGCCGTTGAGTTTTCCGCCGGCATCATCCCAGTGATAGCCATAGGCGCCGAGCGCGAGGATCGTTTGCTTTGGCGGAATCCACTGCGTGAACTGTCGCGTCTTGGCCTCAAACCATCGCTGGCTCGCGACGGGACCCGGATCGCCGTGGCCGTAGTGCTCGTCGTAGAGCATCAGGAACACGTAGTCGCAGTTCGTGGCGTACTTGCGCGCCTGTTCTTCGTCGGCGCTCACTGCCATGGTTGCGGCGAGGAGTCGTCCCCCTGGGGCGAGGCCGGCTCGGAGCAATCGCATGAACGTGAAGAGCTCTTCGTTCATGCGGTATGGCACTTCTTCGAAGTCCACCACGACGCCGGCCAGCCCGTATTTCTGGGCAAAATTCACGAGCTGAATGGCGGCGCGTTCGCGGCTCTCCGGCGTGGCCAGCAGCTTCATGACCGCCGTTGAATCAAAGCGACCGAGGCCGTTATCGAAATTACTGGCCATCGCGAAAATGCGCGGCCGTTCTTTTTCGGGCAGGCGCTCCACGATTTCCAGCGCCTGTGGCTTCGGCGACAGCTTGAGGGAGTCTGACGTTGATTGGGTGAAGGCCCATTCGGCGATCACCCAGTCGAGATCTCGCGCGTGGGCGCGGAGACTTTCGAGTGAGTTGTCGTTCCAGTTGACAAAGAACCCGCCAACAATCTTGGGTCGGTCCACATTGGCATTTGCGGCGCGCACGACGGGTTTTTCTGAGACGCGGTTTTTCTCCACGCGCAGCGACTCGGGGCGTGTGGCGGTTGGGGCGGGGTTCTGCGCGAGCGCCGCCATGAGCCGCTGGTGCGCGGCGTGCTGGCGGGCCGCAAGCTTCGGGTCGGCGAGCCGGGCGGCCGCGCTGGGTGCGGCGCCAATCTTCTTTGATGCGTCGGTGAGCTGAGGTAGTGTCTGCGGAATCACGAATAACACCGCCACCCCGAGCGCGACGAGCGTCGAGAGCACCCCAGCGATCAGGGTGGCGCGGCGAATCGCCCGCCAGCGTTTGCCGCTGGGGTCGTGAAAGACGGAGGGTTCGTGGAGGGGCGGCTGCATGGGGAAGGCTCTGCCATAATAGTAGCGATATGGGGGCTCCCCTTGCTATAACCGCCTGCTCAGGAATAACTTACTAGGCTACCAAAAACAGTCCTCAAAGCCGGCGCGCGACCGCCATGAAGGGGGTAGATTCAGTTTGTCGGAAGTCATCATCCATGACGACGAGAACTTCGAGAGAGCTCTCAAGCGCTTCAAAAAGAAGTGCGAGAAAGCAGGTATCCTTTCGGACCTCCGCAAGCATCGGCATTACGAAAAGCCGAGCGAGAAGCGAAAGCGTAAGATGAACGCCGCGACGCGTAAGAACCGTCGTACGCGGGCGTAAGCTGTGACGGCAATGCGGGACCGGCTGCGCGAGGCAATGAACAGCGCGCGGAAAGCCCAGGACAAGGGATTGACCCTCGTGCTGGGCACGGTCCTCGCCGACATCGAGAACCATGCCATTGCGCTGAAGCGCGAGATCACCGACGACGATGTCGTCGATGTCCTGCGTAAAGCGATCAAACGGCGTCGGGAATCGGTGGAGGCATACGAAAAGGGTGGACGTACGGAGCTGGCGGCCCAAGAACGGGCCGAAGCCGCCGCGCTGGACGCCTGGTTGCCGGCGCAAGTCGGCGAGGATGAATTGCGAGATGCTGTCCGGGCCGTGATTGCGGCTGGCGCAGCGAATCTCGGGGCCGTGATGGGGAAAGTCGTCTCCCAGTTCAAGGGACGTGCTGACGGCAGCGTGATCAATCGCCTCGCCCGCGAGGAGCTCGGCGCTAAGACGTGAATTCGACGATGTCGCAGGTTGAACAAGCCCGAACGAGCGATTCAGATCGCCCGCTCGGGCTTTTTCGTACTCCCCCTGCTGTGCCAGCGCCGGGCCTGACGCACGCCCTGGGCGTGCTCGAGTTTCACCGCGTGCTCGACCTCGTGGCGGGCTACGCGTCGAGCGAGGCGGGCGCTGCGCGGGTGCGCGAGCTGTTTCCGTCGACGGAGCGCGCCGAGATCGTCGCGGAGCACCAGCGCGTGGCGGCGATGCGCGCGTTGGTCACGGGGAAGAATGGGTGGGCGTCGGAAGTCATCCCAGACCTCGCAGAGCCCTTGGCGCGTCTGCGCGTGCCGGGAACTGGGTGGACCGGGCTCGAACTGCGCGCGGCGGTCACGTTGCTCGCGAGTTCCCGCCGCACGCGCGATGCGTTGCAGGATCCGTCGCGCGACGCTGCCGTGCTCGCGCCGCTCGCGCAGATTGCCATGCAGCTCGTGCGTGACGCCGCCACAGAAAAGGAGATTGACCGCGTCATTACCGACGAGGGCGTGGTTCGCGATGATGCCTCGCCGCTACTCCGCCGCTTGCGGCGTGAACTGCGAGGCGCCGAGGCCGATCTGGTGCGGCTGCTGGAACGGTTGATGTCGAAGCTCGAGGCGCATCACCGTGTGGACGACGCGTCGGTCACGCTCAGGAATGGCCGCTATGTGATCCCGGTGCGGCGCGAGGGTCGAGGGGCCGTTGGCGGCATTGTGCACGACACGTCGGGAACGGGCGGCACGGTGTTTGTGGAGCCACCGGCGGCGGTGGAGGCGGGGAATCGCATTCGCGAGATGGAAGCCGAAGAGTACCGGGAGACGGATCGCATCCTGCGCGAGGTGACGGAGCGCTTACGCCCGCATCGCGAGGCGTTGCTGGCGGCGCTCGACGCACTCGTGACGCTCGACGCCCTCTACGCGCGGGCTCGCTACGCCGAGGCATTTGCATGCGCGCCGGTGGTGCTGGCCGCGCCGCGCTCCGGTTTTGCGATTGTACAGGGGCGCCATCCGTTGTTGCTCGCGCGCGATAAAACGAGCGTGGTGCCCTTTGATCTGACGATGGATCCCGGCGAGCACACTTTGTTGGTGTCGGGGCCCAACACGGGCGGCAAGACCGTGCTGCTCAAAGCGCTCGCGTTGCTGTCGATGATGGCGCAGGCCGGAATTCCGGCGCCGGCGGCGCCGGAATCACGGCTCGCGGTGTTTGATCGGTGCTTTGCGGACATTGGCGACGAGCAGTCGATTGAGGCCTCGCTCTCCACATTCAGTGCGCATTTGCGGAACCTCACCGAGATCGTCCGCGATGCGACGCGCGACTCGCTCGTGTTGGCCGACGAGCTGGGCTCGGGGACCGATCCAATAGAAGGGGCTGCACTGGGCGGCGCGATTCTCGAGGAGCTCACGACGCGAGGGACCACCACCATCGCGACGACGCACCTCGGAGCGCTCAAAGAAATTGCGCATGAAGTGCCGGGGGTGGTCAACGCGTCGTTGCAGTTTGATGCCGTGGCGCTGGCGCCCACCTACCGCCTCATCAAGGGCATCCCGGGTCGCTCGTATGGGCTCAGCATCGCGCGTCGACTCTCTATGCCTGAATCGGTGCTGCAGAATGCGGAGCAGCGCGTGCCAAAAGGGGAACGCGATGTCGCGGCGCTACTGGAAGATCTGGAGCGGCGGCAGGATGCGGTGTCCGAGCGTGAACGCAGCGTCACCGAGCATGACGGCGATGTGAAAGAGCGGGCACAGCGGGTGGCAGACCGCGAGCGGACGGTGCGTGAGAAGGAGCGGGAGTTGGAACGCAACGCGCGTGCGGAGCAGCGGCGATATCTGCTCGAAGCGCGCGCTGAAATCGAACGCACCATTGCGGAACTGAAATCGGCCGGCGCGGCGCAGATTGATGCCGCAGGGGCCGACGCGCGACGCGCGGCGGAACAGCTGGCATCGGAGTCGGCGGCCCGCGTGTCCGCACTCGATGCGGAATCGCGGCGCGAAGCGCTCCACGCCGCGCGCGACGAGGCGCCGGTGTCGGGCGACATTGTGGTTGGCGCGATCGTCTCGGTGGCCACCCTCAACGGGAAGGCCGGTACCGTGCTTGAACTGCGCGGTGCGGATGCCGTTGTGAACGTCGGCGCGCTTAAGCTGACGGTGCCGCGCGACACACTCCGCCCCGTGTCACGAAAGAAGCTCGAACCGCTGGAGCGCGTGTCGGTGCGCACGGGGGATGAGCCCGAGCTGGCGGTACAGCGCGATGTCGATGTGCGTGGATTCCGCGTAAGCGAAGTGCAGGACGTGGTGCTGCAGGCCATTGATGCGGCCGTGCGCGCTGACTTGGCGTTGATCACGATCATTCACGGCAAAGGAACCGGGGCGCTGCGCGAAACAGTGGCGCAATTGTTGAAGGGTGATCGGCGAGTGAAATCGTTCCGCTTGGGTGCGTGGAACGAAGGCGGCGCTGGCGCCACGATCGTGGAGCTCGGATGATCCCCGATGACGTGGTAGAACAGGTGGCGCAGGCCGCGGATATCGTGGCCATCATCAGCGAGCACGTCAAACTCAAGAAAACGGGGTCCGTGTACCGCGGGCCCTGCCCATTTCACCAGGGGACCAACGCGAACTTCTCGGTCGTCCCTGGGCGGGGCTATACGTGCTTCGTGTGCGGTGAGAAGGGATCGGTTTTCACCTTCGTGCAGAAACGGCTTGGGCTCAACTTTGTGGAGGCCGTGAAGTACGTCGGCGAGAAGTCGGGCATCGAAGTTATTGACGTACAAAAGCATCGTGAAGGCCCCGATCCGCGCGAGCCGTTGTGGGAACTGAATGCCACCGTCGCCGCGTGGTTTACGGAGATGCTCTGGAACAGCGAGTTCGGCGCGCAGGCGCGGGAATACTTGGCGCGCCGTACTATCTCGCGAGCGACGGCGGATCGTTTTGGTATTGGCTTTGCGCCGCGCGAGCTCGGCTTGATGCGCACGTACCTCAATGGCCTCGGTTTTGACGACGCGCGATTGCTCGACGCCGGCCTATTGGTAAAGCGCGAAGAAATTGAGGAACCGCGGCCGCGATTCCGCGACCGGCTGATTTTTCCGATTCTCGATCCCTCTGGCCACACTGTGGGATTCGGTGGGCGGTTGCTCGGACCCGGCGAGCCGAAGTATCTCAACTCTGCGGAGAATCGCGCGTTCAGTAAGGGGCAGCTGCTCTACAACTTGGGCGCGGCACGCACCGCCATTCGCAAGGATGAGCAGGTGGTGCTCGTCGAAGGGTATTTCGACGTCGTGCGTTTGGTGGACGCCGGCATTGAGTCGGTGGTCGCTCCGATGGGGACGGCGCTCACCGAACAACAGGCCGATTTGCTCGTGCGCAACTCCAAGACGGCGATCCTGCTCTACGACAGTGACGCGCCGGGGCAGAAGGCGACGTTCCGCGCGGCCGACGTGCTCCTCTCGCGCGGGATGACCGTGCGCGTTGTGACGCTCCCAGATGGCGACGACCCCGATACGTTCGTGGCGAAGCATGGTCGTGAGGCGATGGAACGATTGTTCGCCAGCGCCATGGACATTTTTGACCGCAAGGTGCAACTCCTCGAGCGCGGCGGCTGGTTCAGCGATCTGCGGCGCAAACGCCGCGCGCTCGATGCCGTGCTGCCGACGATCCGCGCCACCAGCGATCCCATTACGCGCGATTTGTATGTGCAACGGGTGAGCACCGCGTCTGGCATCGACCGCGCTGTGCTGATGCGTGAGGTGGAGCAGGTGCCCAAGCGCGCCGCCAAGCCGGTGGCGCGCCGCGACGAAACGCCGCTTCCACCCGAGCCGGATGAAGGGGAGGAAGTGCATCACGTCGCGCCGGTACGGTTGGTGCGCCCCCCAGCACGCGAAGTCACCGCGGAGCGCGCTCTGATCAGTGTGATGCTGCTGGATCCGGGCTCGGTGGAAAAAATTGTGGAGGCGGTGGGGCGGCTCGACGAGGCGCGTGGGGATGCGGCCCCACTGGATATGGAGGCACACGGCACCGACGGCGTGTTTCGTGACCCGGTGTATGCCGCCATCTTTGGAGCAATCTCAGAGGCGGTCGCGGAGTCTGGGACGGATATTTCCATTGAGCGACTCGCGGAAAGTCTCGACCCAGAGTCCATTCGCACGGTGGAGCTCCTCCGTGCCGAGCCAGGGGCAATGGTAAACGGCCCGCAGACGATGGAGCAAGCACTGCGTAGCTTGCAGTCGCGGCAGTTCCGGGACCGCATCGACGACATTGACCGCATTCTGCCGCTGGCGGGCGAGGATGAGAAGGCGGCGTTGCTGCAGGAGAAAGCCGCGTTGCGGCGAGAAGCGATTGCGCTGGACCCACGCGATGCGTGGGCCGTAGTGCGGAAGAAGTCGTAAGGGGTGACAGGTAGGGCACGGGCAACTTTCCTGGAGGGGTAGTGCAGACGGATCTCGAAGCCTTGTTGGAATTGCAGGCGGATGACGTGGTGATCGGCGGGCTCGAAACGCGGCTGTCCGCGCTTGAACCGCGCATTCGTGAACTCGATCAGCGCCGACAGCGCTCGCTCGACGCCGTGGCGCGCAGCACCGCCGCGATGTCGGCAGAGGAAAAGAAGCAGGCGTACGTGCGCGATAAAATCGCGGAGCACAAGCAGCTCATCGAGCGCAATCAGGCGCAGATGGATGCGGTGACGAACATGAAGCAGGCAACGGCCGCGGTGGCCCAGATGGAACAGGCCCGCCGGATTGTCGCCACCGAGGAGAGCGATCTGCTCGTCATCAACCGCAAGCTTGATGAAGCGCGCGGTATCCTGCACACGCAGCAGACCGAACTGGCGGCGATTGAAGCCGAGCAGGAGACGGCTCGCGCTGAAGTGGCCGCGGAGCGCGCGGAGGTTGACGGCGAAATGGCCGTCGCAAAGGCCGCCCGCGATGCCTCGGCGGCAAAGGTACCGGCGGCGCTCGTGGCCAAATACGACCGCATCCGGAGCCGCAAGCGCACCGAAGCCGTGTTTGCCATGCGCGGTATGTCGTGCGGCAACTGCGATACGTCGATTCCCATGCAGCGGCGCCACGTGGTGACCGCCGTTGGCGTCATTGAGTTGTGCGAGGCCTGCGGCGTGCTGATGTACTACCAGGCGTGAGAGCGCGGCCGGCCACGCGCTGGACGAACGCGCCGTCACCCGATGAGGGCACGGCGCGGGCGCTGTCTGACACGCTCAAACTTCCGTTGCCGCTCTGCCGCTTGTTAGTGGCACGCGGATACGGGGACGTGGAACAATCCAAGCGGTTTCTCCGGCCGCAACTCGAACAACTGCATGATCCCGCGCTGATGCAGGATCTGCCACGCGCGGTTGAGCGGCTCGCGCGCGCCGTGCGGGCCGGCGAAACGATTCTCGTGCACGGGGACTACGACGTGGACGGCATGTGCTCCACCGCCGTCATGACCCGTTCGATGCGAGCGCTCGGTGGGAAGGTGGTGCCGTTTATTCCCGATCGTCAAAAAGACGGCTACGATCTTGGCGCGGCTGGTGTGGCGGCGGCCCAAGCGGCCGGTGCAACGGTGTTGCTGACCTGTGATTGCGGCACCACCGCGCATGCACCGGCAGTAGAACTCAAAGCGGCCGGCATCGATCTCATTATCTCGGACCATCATCTCCCGGGCGGCCCGTTGCCGCCCGCATACGCCGTGCTGAACCCACGCCGTGTGGATTGCGAATATCCGGATAAAGATTTGGCCGCCGTCGGCGTGGCGTTCAAGTTGGCGCTCGCCCTCACGCGCGAGATGGGCGGCAACGAGAATGTCGTCTACAATCAGCTCGACCTAGTGGCGATGGCGACGGTGGCGGACGTGGCCCCGCTTCGGGGCGAGAATCGCATCTTCGTGCGGCGCGGGCTGGCGCTCCTGAGCGAATCCAAGAGTGCGGGAATCCGCGCGCTGGTGCGGAGTTCCGGCCTCGAAGGCAAGGACATCACGGCAGGACGGGTGGGATTCATTCTCGCGCCGCGGCTCAATGCCCTCGGGCGGCTCGATCGCGCCATTCGCGGTGTTGAGCTGCTGCTGGCCGACACCGACGATGAGGCCAACGCGATCGCGCGCCATTGCGAAGAGATGAATCGCGAGCGTCAGGAGATGGATCGCCGCATGCTCGACGACGTGATGCGGCGCGTGGACGCGCTCGATCTCGACTCCACGTGGGGCATTGTGCTGGCCGATGCGTCGTGGCACGCGGGGGTGATTGGGATTGTGGCGTCGCGCGTGGTGGAACAGACCGCACGCCCCGTTTTCCTGATTGCCGTCAAGGACGGCGTGGGCAAGGGAAGCGGCCGTTCGATTGCCGCCTTCGACCTGCACGCCGCCCTCAGCGCATGCACCGACCTCCTCGTGAAGCACGGCGGCCACCGTGCGGCGGCGGGGCTCACGGTGGCACCCGAGCAGATTCCGGCGTTTGCCGAGCGCTTCAACGAGGTGGCGCGTGCGCAGCTCACGCCGGACGACCTCGTCCGCGATCTGCGCGTCGATCTCGAGTTGCCGCTCGCGGACGCCACCGACGATCTCGAGAAGGTGCTCCGCCACCTCGAGCCATTTGGTGTGGGCAATCCGGGTCCCGTGTTCGCCATACGCGGCGTGCGCGTCGCGTCGTCGCCCACCAAGATCGGCGCGGACGGTCTGAAGTTCACCGTCGATGGCCCGGCAGGGCCGCTTGAGGCGGTGGGATGGGGGCTCGCGCCGAGAGCGGGAGAGGTGCGCCCCGGCGTCGTGCTGGACCTCGCCTGCAAACTCGAACGCAACGAGTACCGCGGGCGATCCTCGTTGCAACTCGCCGTCTCTGATTTTCGATGAGAATCATTGCCGGTGAATGGCGCGGGCGACGGATTGCCGCGCCCAAGAGCGGGCCCGTGCGCCCGACGGCCGATCGTGTGCGCGAGGCCTGGATGAGCATCGTGCAGCACGAGTTGCCGGACGCGCGCGTGCTCGATTTGTTCGCCGGAACGGGCGCCCTCGGCCTCGAGGCGCTCTCCCGCGGGGCGCGATGGGTCGATTTCGTGGAGGCCGACGCCCGGACGTTGCGCGTGCTGCTCAGCAACGTCGAGGGGCTTGAGGCCGGATCTCGCTGTGCGACGCAC
The DNA here is from genome assembly GCA_026387915.1 of Gemmatimonadota bacterium. NCBI lineage: Bacteria > Pseudomonadati > Gemmatimonadota > Gemmatimonadota bacterium. The sequence goes on along the minus strand of JAPLKS010000011.1, from coordinate 150,885 downwards.
CGGGGCGACGCCCTGCGCTTTGCGGAGCGGTTACGAACCCCAGACGGGGTTCGCGCGTATGACGTATGCTTTGCCGATCCACCGTATCGCCTAGGACTGGCCGCGCAGGTGGCCGAGTGCTGGCTAGCGGCGCCGTTTGCCACCATTTTCGGGGTAGAGCACGAAGCCCGTGCGACATTACCAGATGGCGGCGATGTGCGTCGATATGGCGACAGCGCCATCACCATTTACCGAGCGACCTAGTGCCCACCACGAATGTTGCGATGTATGCCGGCAGCTTTGACCCGATCACGAACGGCCATGCCGACCTGATCAAACGTAGCCTCGGCTTTGTGGATCGCGTGATCGTGGCGGTTGCCGTAAACCTGTCCAAGCAACCGGTCTTCACCGTCGATGAACGCACCGCGCTCATCCGCGCGGCGGTGGAAGATGATCCGCGTGTGGAGGTCCGATCGTTCAGCGGATTGTTGGTGGATTTTGCGAGCACGAGTGGTGTGCGCCTCATTATTCGTGGCCTGCGCGCGGTGAGCGATTTTGAATACGAATATCAAATGGCGCTGATGAACCGACACCTCGCGCCAGAAATGGAAACGGTGTTCATGGTGCCCTCGCTCGATACCACCTATATCAGTTCGAGTTTGGTGCGGGAGATCGCGCGCTTCCACGGGGATGTCACGAACCTCGTGCACCCGACGGTCGCTGCGGCGCTTCGGGCGAAGTTTCCGCGCACGTGAGCTTCCTCGCGCAGCTCCGCGCGCGTGCGTCGCAGCTCGGAGCGCGCGTCGCTTTCTCGGAAGCGGCTGATCCACGCGTCCTCGAAGCGGCGGTGCGGCTGGAGCGCGAGGGCGTGGCCACGCCAGTGTTGGTGCTCGATCCGGCCGCCAAGCACGGGCATGCCGCAGCCCACGCCACGGGCCTCGAATGCGTGGACCCGTCCGCCGATCCGCGCGTGGACTCGCTGACCGACCTCCTAGTGCAGCTGCGTGCCAAGCAGTCCCTGTCGCGCGATGATGCGCAGCGCATGGCCCGCGACCCGCTCACCTTTGCGACCTATTTGCTCCGGGCGGGCGATGTGGACGCCGCCGTGGCCGGCGCCGTGCGCGTGACGGCGGACGTCATTCGCAATGCACTCTGGCTCATTGGGCCGGCGACCGGCGTGCGGACCGTGTCGAGCGCGTTCTACCTGTGCGTTCCGCCCTTTCGCGGTCAGACTGCCGAAGTGCTGACGTACACCGACTGCGCCGTCGTCCCGCAGCCGACGGCCGAACAGCTGGCCGACATCGCCCTTGCCGCGGCGGAGGCGCGCCGCCGCATTGTTGGCGACGAGCCGCGCGTGGCCTTCTTGTCCTACAGCACCATGGGCTCGGGTGGGGATGCGGGCTCTATTGCGGTGATCCGCGAGGCGCTCCGGATGGTGCGCGAGCGCGAGCCGCGACTGGCCTGCGACGGTGAGTTGCAGGGCGACGCCGCGCTCATCGCGGATGTGGCCGCACGCAAGGCGCCAGGGAGCACGGTGGCCGGTCGCGCCAATGTGCTGGTCTTTCCATCGCTTGACGCAGGGAATATTGCATACAAGCTCACGGAACGGCTCACCGGCGCCATGGCGATCGGTCCGGTGTTACAAGGACTCGCGAAACCGGTGTCTGATCTCTCGCGCGGAGCGGACGCCGATGCCATCTTTCACGTAGCGGTCGTCACGGCCATGCAGGCCACGCGCGCCGCGGCACCCCCCAGCGGTGCGTGACGCACCTCCTCCGAGGATCGATCCCAATGACCTTCACGGTTACGCAGCACGGCGACGTCAATATCGTCGAAGTTGAGGGGCAGTTGATTGTCAGCAATCGACAGGAGCTCAAGTCGAAGGTGCTTGAGCAACTCGATAAGGGCGCGCGCAAAGTGTTGGTCGACTTCGGCCGGACGAGCTACATCGACAGCTCTGGCCTTGGCGTCCTCGTGTCCATGTCCAAGAAGGTCCGTGAGATGGGCGGCGATCTTCGCCTCGCCAATCTCAATGAAGATCTGCAGACCCTGTTCGAACTCACCAAACTCGATACGCTGTTCCAGATCTCCGAGTCGCGCGAGCGCGCTCTCGAGAGTTTCTGAGTGGAGGCGTTGCCGGCGCTCGCCGATCTTGACGTGCGCATTCCCAGCGATATCCAGTACATCACGGATATCGTGGACGAAGTCGTCCGCCGCTGTGCGGCGGCGGACTTTCCCCGTCGGCATCTCGCGCTGAACGTCCCGGTCGCGCTCACGGAGGCGCTGTCGAACGCGATTCTGCGTGGCAACCGCGAGTCGCGCGATCGTTCGGTGCATGTGCGCGCCCACGTGGATGCGAGTGTTTTAGTGCTCGAGGTGCGCGACGAAGGCGATGGATTCGACCTCGAGGCCTGCACCGATGATCCCACCACCGAAGAAAACCTCTGGCGCGAAGACGGGCGTGGTCTCTTTCTGATGCGCCGCCTGATGGATGACGTGGAACGCTTCAGCGACGGCGGGAACGTCGTGCGCCTCACCCTGCGACGTCCGTGAACGCGCACGGCGTAGACGTGGAGCGGCTTCGGCGAGAGGCCGAACTGGCCGCGAGGCAACTCACCGAGAGTTGGGAGGAAATCAATCTCCTCTACTCTATTGGCGAGATCCTCGGCCGTACCGTCACGCTCGCGGATGCTGCGGCGACCATCCTACATGAGATTTGCGACACGGTAGGCGCCGGCCTGGGCGCGATCTATGTGCACGATGCACCACGCGGCCTCTTGCACCCGGTGGCCGTGCTCGGCGCCGATGCGGCCGCCCTGCCTCCAGTGGCCGTGGACGACGAGACCAGCATTCTCGTGCGAGTCTTTCGCGAGCGGCGTCCGCATCTCGCCCCGCCCGACGAGCCGGGCGGTGCCCGCGAGGCGCTTGTGCGCCGTGGCGCGATGCTCGCCGTCCCCGTGCTCTGGACCACGCCGCAGGGGAGCATCCCATTGGGCGTGGTGTCGCTGTCGGCGCCGCGCGGCAACGAGCCGTTCAGTGCCGGCGACCAAAAACTGCTGGCTGCAATCGCCACGCAGATTGGCACCGCAATTCAGATTGACCGCCTCGTAACAGCGTCGGTGGCTCAGGAGCGCCTCGCTCACGAAATGCAAATGGCGCATGAGTTGCAGATGCGACTCCTGCCTGCGCCGTCGTCGCTCGCGCCGGACGCGGAGTGCGCGGCGCGTGTGGAGCCTGCGGAACATGTCGGTGGCGATTTCTACCAGCTGTTCAAGCTGGGGCAGGGGCGCACCGGCGTGCTCATTGGCGATGTGTCGAGTCACGGCTATCAGGCCGCGCTCATCATGGCGCTGACGATGAGCGCGATGGCGATCCACGCGCAGTCGCATCTCGACCCGGCCGCCGCACTCGATGCGCTGCGCGAGAGCCTCTCCGACGAACTGCGGCAGACCGAGATGTTCCTCACCATCTGCTACGTCGTGATAGACCCCGCGGCCGGCGTTGTGCGATTCGCCAATGCCGGACACCCGCACGCCTTTGTGTTGCGCGCTGACGGCACCGCCGAGCGACTCGCTGCTTCCGACGCACCGCTCGGGCTCGGTTCCAAGGCGCCGACGACAGCCGAAACCGCGTGGACCCGCGGCAGCGACGTGCTCCTGCTGTTCACCGACGGCATCAGCGATGCACGCGACGACGACGGCAAGGTGCTCGGCGAACAGCAGGTGCTCGAGGTGGCGCGTGCTCGGCGGCGCGACGGACCGTCGCGCATCGTTGACGGCGTATTCGCGTTGCTCGAAGGCCACATGGGGGGCGGCGTGCCGGCCGACGATCAAGCGATCGTCGTGCTCCGGAACTGAGCCGCAACCCGTGAGCGATAACTTTCCGCGGCCGCGCAAACACCTCGGCCAGCATTTTCTTACCGATCCGCGCATCCTCGCGCGCATCGCCGATGCGCTCCAGGCCACGCCGCAGGACACCGTGGTGGAGATCGGTCCCGGACGCGGCGCGCTCACCGAGCAGCTTCTCCAGCGCGCCGGACGCGTGGTGGCCATTGAGATTGACCGCGACCTCGCCGGCCGCCTGCGCGATGCCTACGCCGACGAACCGCGACTCTCGATTATTGATAAGGATGTGCTCGACGTACCGCTCGCCGCCGCGGCGGGCACCGACGATTTTCTCCTTGCCGGCAACGTGCCGTACAACATCACCACGCCCATTCTGTTTCACGCGCTGCGCCGCGTGCGGCCGCGGCGCGCGATTTATCTCGTGCAGCGCGAAGTCGCCGAGCGGGTGGTCGCGGCCGCTGGGACCGAGGCGTATGGCGCGCTCTCCGCAAACGTGCAGGCCATTGCGCGTGCGGAAATTCTGTTCAAGGTCGCGGCCGGCTCTTTTACGCCGCCGCCCAAGGTGGAAAGTGCCGTGCTGAAAATCGAACCGCTCGACACGCCGGTCATCAACTCCGATGAAGAAGAACCGTTCCGCGTGATGGTGCAGGGGGCGTTTGGCATGCGCCGCAAACAGATGGCGCGCGTGGTGCGCGAACTGTGGGGCGGGGGAGCGGAGGACGCGGCCGCACTCCTCGGCAAGGCTGCGATCAATCCGATGCTACGCCCAGAGGTGTTGTCGCCGCACGACTTTGCTCGACTGCTGCGCGCGCGAAGCTAACACACGCGGGATGTCGAGCCGGAACGCGCGCGCGAACGGGCGTTCGGCGTCGTCTCGGAAGGAGCGCTACGCGTCCCGGTTTACGAGTTCGTACGCCAAGAACTCGAGTTCAAGGGCCATGTTCACACTGCGCACCGCGACGTTGCTCGCGGCCTGTACCGGCACCGGCGCAAAGTTCAGAATGGCGCGAATGCCAGCCGACGTCACGCGGTCCACCAGCGGCTGCGCGGCCTCGGCGGGGACGGCGAGCAACACGATATCAACGGCGAGCGTCTTGAGATCGGCGTCCAGTTCGCGTTGGTCGCGTACGACAACGCCGTCGAGTGAGACTCCAATGCGTGCCGGGTCGATATCGTACACCGCCACCACGTCAAAGCCACGCACGCGGAAGCCATTGTACTGGGCGAGCGCCCGGCCGATCTTGCCACCACCGATGATCGCCACCTTCCACGTCCGCTCAAGCCCCAAGATTTCTCGTAGTGAGCGAGAGAGGGCCGTCACAGAGTATCCGAGGCCACGTTTGCCGAACGATCCAAAGAACGACAGGTCTTTGCGGACCTGCGCCGACGTGGTTCCGCCGAGGGAGGCAAGCTCGCCACTGGAGACTGTCTGCTGCCCCTGCGCCTCGAGTTCCTCGAGGAAGCGGAGATAGTCGGACAGACGTCGGACGGTGGATTCGGCGATGTGTTTCAAGGCCATTCCGCTTGTGAATGATTTCACAAGTTACAATACACTTGCACTTTGCGGCAATCCCTCCCGTAACCTCCTGACGTGACTCACCAACCTCAGCGTCCACTCCCAGAGGACGGCACCGCCTTTGATCAGGTGCCCTTTGTTGTTGTGGACGTCGAGACCACGGGCGGGAGCGCGCTTGCTGGGCATCGCGTGACTGAGGTCGCCGCAGTCATCGTGGAGCGAGGTGTGGTGCGCGATGCGTTCCATTCCTTGGTCAATCCTCGGCGCTCGATTCCTCCCTTTATCACCGGTCTCACGGGGATCGACGATGCGATGGTGCGGAACGCTCCGGGCTTCGACGAGATTGCTGGCGGACTGGCGGAGCAACTGGTGGGACGCGTGTTCGTGGCACATAACGCCAAGTTCGACTGGGGTTTTCTCTCCTCCGAGTTTGGGCGGCTCGCCCCCACCGTCCTCGGAGCGGCCGATCCGTTGTCGCAGTTGGCCACGGCGCAGCTGTGCACCGTGCGCCTCGCGCGGCGGTTGCTCCAGCATTTACCCCGCCGCAACCTCGACGCGATGTGCGTGCACTACGGCGTGACGATTGAGCACCGGCACCGTGCGGCGGGCGATGCCCGCGCCACGGCGCAGGTGTTGCTGGCGCTGCTGCAGGACGCGGAACGGCAGGGGGTGTACACGTTTGAGGCGTTGCAGCGGATGCTCGCCGGTGGAACGGGAGTCGCGCGCCGTCGTCGTCGCGCCCTGCCGGCGCCGGGGGATGGCGCAGACGGCGCGTAGCTGGTTGACGCGATTCAAATAGATTGAGTGCAGCTCGCGCGATATCGTTCGGCATAGACCGCAGTTCCTGCACCACGGCCTTCACATCACCACGTCCAAACGCGCCCCATGACGCCTTCACAGCCGCCCGCTCCTGTCTCCCGCTCTGTTGGTCGTTTTCGCGTGCACGCCATTCAGGCTGGCGACCTGATGCTCGACGGCGGTGCGATGTTCGGTGTGGTGCCCAAACCATTGTGGGAGCGTCGCATCTCGGCCGATGCGCGCAACCGCATCCCGATGGGAATGCGCTGCCTGCTCATTGAGCACGATATCGGGCTGGTGCTCGTGGACACTGGCTCGGGAAATAAGGACACCGAGAAGTTCAAAGACATGTACGGCATCGTGAATGTCGGGAGTGCGCCGGATGGCGTGGCACGCACCTGGCTCGAAGACGGGCTGCATGCCCTCGGTCACCGGGTGGAAGACGTCGCGCTCGTGATCAACACGCATCTGCACTTTGACCATGCCGGCGGCAACACGTGGATTGATGCCGCGGGGGTCGTGCGTCCGACCTTCCCGAACGCGCGGTATGTGGTGCAGGCCGGCGAACATCATTATGCCACGCACACCAACGAGCGCACCGGTGCGAGCTATTTTGGCGTGAACTGGGATTCCATCATTGCCGCAGGGCGCTTTGACATGATCGACGGCAATCGCGAGATCGTGCCGGGTATATCGGTCCGTCGCACGCCGGGGCACGTGCCGCACCATCAGAGCGTGGTGATCGACGGAGGCGGGGAGGTGGCCTGTTTCCTCGCGGACGTCTGCCCAACGTCCTACCACCTGCCGCTGCCTTGGATCATGGGCTACGACGTGGAGCCGCTCGTGACGCTGGAGTCCAAGCGCGAGCTGTTCGCCCAGATGGACGCGGAGCGCTGGTTGGCGGTGTTCGAGCACGACGCGACGCACCCGTGGGGCCGAGTGGTGAATGAGGGGAAGGGCTATAAGTTGGCGGACGAGTAACCGCTAAAACGGTTGCTGGGGAGCTGCTCGGGCTCGGGGCGAATACGCCTCGGCCCCTTGCCCCAAGGCCCTCGCTCGCTTAGGCTTAGCGGATAATCGAAGATAAGCGATTGGGCTTCGCGGCCCGATCCACCCTTTGGCCTTCACCGCGTCACGCGGCGTCGAGCTGCAGGAGTCCGAAACGCCTCGCCACGTCGCCCTCCGTATGGGTTGCGCGGGCGGTCTCGTATCGCGGACTCCGAACAGGGTCCGCGATTTTGTTTTCGTCGTCTAGAGGAGACTGGTCATTCAGGACACCACGAAGCGGGGCCCCCGCGTCAATCGACAGATCCGCATCAGCCCGGTTCGCGTAATCGGCGCCGATGGTTCGCAGCTCGGCATCATGGAAGTAGACGTCGCGCTGTCACAAGCGGTGGAGTTGGGACTCGATCTCGTCGAGGTCGCCGCAGCGGCACGACCGCCCGTTGTCCGCATCATGGACTTCGGCAAGTACAAGTTCGAAATGGCGAAGCAGGCCCGGATCGCCAAAAAGAAGCAGCATGTGATTCTGCTCAAGGAAGTGAAGTACCGTCCCGGCATTGAGATTCACGACTTCGACACGAAGACGCGCCATGCGCGCACCTTCATCGAAGAAGGGAACAAGGTGAAGGTGACGCTGATGTTTCGAGGCCGCCAGATCGCGCATCCCGAGCTTGGGCGTGCGGTGGTCGAGCGGGTAGCCCAGGCCTTGGCCGACATCGCAAAGATCGAGACCGATGCGCGGCTGGAAGGAAAGGCCCTGACCATGATTCTCACGCCGAAATAAGCGAGGCGCGTGTTATGCCAAAGATGAAGACCCACAAGGGCGCAAAGAAGCGCTTCTCTGTGACCGCCAAGGGCAAGGTTCGCCGCCTGAAGGCTTACAAGAGCCACATCCTCACGAAGAAGACTTCCAAGCGGAAGCGGCAGCTCCGTCGTCCGACTACGGTCAAGACGAACGGTGAGGCGAAGAACCTCAGACGCCTGCTGCAGGCCTAAGGAGACCGACTATGCCACGCGTAAAATCGAACGTCGTACGCCTCAAGCGTAAGAAGCAGGTCATGAAGGCCGCCAAGGGTGCCTTTGGCGGACGCAGCAAGCTCTGGAAGGCCGCAAAGGAAACCGTCGAGCGCGGTTGGGTCTATGCCTACCGGGATCGTAAGGCGAAGAAGCGCGATTTCCGGAAGCTGTGGATCATCCGCATCAACGCGGCGGCCCACGCGCACGAAATGAGCTACAACACCTTCATGCACGGCCTCAAGAAGGCCGGTATCGAAGTGGATCGTAAGATCCTTTCCGACCTGGCGATTTCCGACCCGGCCGCGTTTACGCTGCTCGCCGAAAAGGCGCGCGCCGCTCTCGCTGCTGCGTAAGGTTTCGCACTAGTTTCGATGAGCGGCAGCGTGCCTCGGCACGCTGCCGCTCGTTAGTTTAACAGGCACGACTACTGACGTTGACGGTTTTCGGTTAACCGTTAACGGTCAACCGAGAACGACTGACCACCGTCGCCACGCCGCACTCACGTCGACCGACCCATCCCGTGACTCTCGACGACTTCACTTCCGCCTGTTCGGCACTCGCCGCCGAAGCCCCCGCGCGTATCGCTGCCGCCGACTCGCTCGACGCGTGGACGGCGGTGCGCAACGACCTCGTGGGACGCACCGCCGGGCGCCTGACCGCCATCATGGGAACGCTCGGCGAAATCCCCAAGGAAGACCGCCGCGTGGCAGGGCAGGCCGCCAACGCCGTGAAGGTGGAACTCGAGCGGCTCCTCGACGAACGGCAAGCCGAGTTGGCTACCGCGCGCGGCACGGGCCCGCAGATCGATGGTACCATGCCGGCACGCGCCACCTGGCAAGGCGCGCGGCATCCGGTGACGCTCGTGGTGGATGAGATTATCGAGATCTTCCGCGAGTTGGGCTTCACCGTGGCCCTTGGCCCCGAAGCCGAACACGCGTGGTATAACTTTGGCGCGCTCAACTTTCCGGCCGATCATCCGGCCATGGATTTGCACGACACCCTGTACCTCGGCAAAGACACCGTGCTGCGCACGCATACGTCACCGGTGCAAGTGCGCACGCTCCAAGCCTATCCGCCGCCGGTGCGCGTACTGATTCCTGGTACCGTGCACCGTCGCGATCCGTTTGACGCGTCGCACGCGCCGGCCTTTGCGCAGGTCGAAGGACTCGTTGTGGACGAAGGGATCACCTTTGCCGATCTCAAGGCCACGCTCTCGCACTTCGCGCGCCGCTTCTTTGGCCCGGGCACCAAAACTCGTTTCCGCCCGTCGTATTTTCCGTTCACGGAACCCAGTGCCGAAATGGACGTGAGCTGCGGTGTGTGCGGCGGATCGGGGTGCTCGGTCTGTAAGCAGTCCGGCTGGATTGAGATTCTCGGCAGCGGGCTCGTGCATCCGGCGGTGCTGGAGAGCGCGGGGCTCGACAGCACGCGCTTTACCGGCTGGGCCTTTGGCCTTGGGCCGGGGCGCACCGCACTCGCGCGCCACGGCATTCCCGACATTCGCATTCTCTACGATTCTGACGTGCGCTTTTTGGAGCAGTTCTCCCGATGAACATCTCGCACGGTTGGCTCAAGGCATTCCTTCCGCATACGCTCACCCCTGAGCAGCTGCGCGATCTTCTCACTGCGCATGTGGCGACGGTGGAGGGGCTCTCGCGCACGCGCGCTGACCTGGCGCCCTTCGTGGTGGCTCGCGTGGTGGAAAGCGAAAAGATTCCTGACACCAAACTCTCGTTCAATAAAGTGGACGACGGGAGCGGCACGTTGCTCGAGGTGGTGTGCGGCGCGCCGAATGTGACGGTGGGCACGATCTATCCGTTTGCGCGCAGTGGCACGCTGATGCCTGCGGGCTTCACGATCGAAAAGAAAAAGATTCGCGGTTTCACCTCCAACGGCATGCTCTGTTCGGCGCGCGAACTCGGGTTGGGCGAGGAGCATGACGGTATTCTCGCGCTCGACACGGACGCCGCGCCGGGGACGCCGTTGCTCGAGGTGTTGCCGCTCTCGGATGTGGTGCTCGAAGTGGATGTATTGCCGAATCGTCCTGACTTGCTCTCGCATCTTGGCGTGGCGCGCGAAGTCGCAGCGCTCACGGGAATCGCGCACCGACTCCCCGAGGAACTCGATACGCTCGCGCCGGTGCCGGCGCCCGCGGCGTCGGGCGCGTCGGAGGCGAGTGTCGGTGGTATCACGGTCCGCATTGAGGACCTCATCGGTGCGCCGCGCTATTTCGCCGTGGTCATTCGCGGCGTGAAGGTGGGTCCGAGTCCGGAATGGCTCGTGAAGCGGCTCGAGGCCATTGGGTCGCGGTCGATTAACAACGTGGTGGACGCCACCAACTACGTGCTGCACGGTTTTGGCCAGCCCACGCACGCGTTCGATCTCGCCAAGCTCTCGCGTCACACGGTTGTCGTGCGTCGCGCGAAGGCGGGGGAGACGCTGGTCACACTCGATGGCGCAGAGCGCAAGCTCACGCCGGAGATGCTGGTGATTGCCGACGCCGATCGCGCCATTGCGATTGCGGGCGTCATGGGCGGACGCGACAGTGAAGTGACCGACACAACGACCGACATCCTGCTCGAGGTGGCGAGTTTCTCTGCGCCGCTGGTGCGCGCCACGCGGCGTGCGCTGGGGATGTCGTCCGACGCGAGCTATCGTTTTGAGCGCGGCATTGATGATGTCGCGACCGGCGAGATGGCGCGCCTGTGCGCCGGGCTGATTGCGCGCCTTGCTGGTGCAACGGTCGAGTCCGTGCTGTCTGTCGGCGCGGCGCCGGCGCCCCGTACAGCGGTGTCACTCGATGCGGCGCGCGTTTCTCGTTTGCTCGGCGACTCCATTCCTGCTACCGAAACGCGAGCACTGCTGACGGGTATCGGGTTCGCGATGGTCGAAGCCAGTGCCGGCGTGTACGCCGTGACGCCACCGTCGTGGCGCCATGATGTGTCGCGCGACGTGGATTTGATTGAAGACGTCGCACGTCTGCGCGGCTACGACCGACTCCCCGACACACTCGTGGGCGCGCGCCCCGGCACGGTGCCGGATCATCCGTTGCATGTGGTGTCGGTCCGAGTGCGTGACGCACTCACTGCCGCCGGATTGCTCGAAACAAAACCGCTCCCGTACACGCGCTCCGACGATGATTCGCTCGTGCGCGTGGACAATCCGCTTGCCAACGACGAACCGTTCCTGCGCACCTCCCTCGTGGAGACGCTGTCACGACGGGCCGAGTATAACCTCTCGCGCATGCAGGGCAACTTGCGGCTGTTCGAGGTTGGGACGTCGTTCATCAAGGACGGCGCGGCACTCGTTCGCGAAGAGATTCGCGTGGGGGCGCTGCTCATGGGTTTGCGTCGTCCCGTGCACTTCACGGAACCGCAGCCGCCGGTGTTCGACGCGTGGGACGCCAAGGCCCTCGCCGAGGTGATGGCGCGCGCCGCCTGGCCGGGCGCACGCGTTGCATTGGTCAAGCCGGAAGGGGAAGCGGCTGGCGCGCTGACGCCGCTCTGGCGCGTTGAGGTGGATGGAACGCGTGTGGGTGTGGTTGGGCAGCTGACGCTCGACGCGCCCGCATGGGCGGCGGCGACATTCGGGATTGAACTCACGCTCGGCGAGATGTCGGCCGCGTATGTGGCACCGCCGGGTACGCACAACTATGACGCGCCGCGCCCAGCCTCGGCCGCGGGTGTGCCGTTGCGCTACCTGCCGTTGCCGGTGACGCCAGCCGCCGACTTTGATCTGGCGCTCTTGGTGCCCGACGCCCTTGATGCCGCCGAGGTGGAGGCGGTCATTCGGGACGCGAGTGGCGACATGCTCGAGCGCCTGGTGCTGTTTGACGAATTCCGCGGCACCGGCGTGCCCGCGGGGAAGCGGTCGTTGGCGTGGCGGTTGACCTTCCGCCATCCGGAGCGCACTCTACGCGACAAGGAGATCGACGGACGTCGGTCCCAGTTGCTCAAGACGTTGGAGCAGAAACTGAATGTCGTCCCCCGTACGGCCTGACGCGAAAGCGTTCCGCGAGTTGGAGCAGCTCGTCCGCAATGTGGGCGAGGAGTTGGCCACGTTCCGTAAGCGCGCGCTGACGGCAGAGTCGCGGCTCAAAGCGATTGCCACGAAGGGTGGTGGTGGTGACGAAGCGGCGGAGGAGCGTGTGGCGCAGCTCGAGGCGGAGAATGCCCGGCTGCGCGCGCGGCTCGACACGGCGGCGGAACGCGCGCGCCGCATGCTCGATCGCGTGCGGTTCCTGCGCCAGCAGCAGGTGGGGGATCCGCGATGAGCGCGCCCAAGCACAGCACCAAAATCAGCATCTACGGCGAAGAGTACACCATCAAGAGCGACGCCACGCCGGAGCACACGCGAGCGGTGGCGGATCACGTGGATCAGGCGATTCGCGGCGTGATGGCCAGCGGAGCCGTGGTGGATGCGAATCGCGCGGCCATTCTCGCCGCGCTCTCGATCACCGATGCGCTGTTCAAGGAGCGCGCGGGCAACGTTGAGATGGCGCAGCAAATGGAAGCGCTCTCGGGCGAACTGCGCCGCTGGCTCCCGCCCGCCAAACGCGGCGCCTAAATCAGCCCCGCTACGCGGCCGCGAGCGTTCCGACCGCCATCATGAGCTCCGCAACCGAAAACGGTTTGAGAAGCAGACAAGCGATGTGGGTGCGCTCCAGCGACGTCAGTTCGGCGTCGTGGTCACCGGTGGCGAGCACCACCCGAACATCGGGCTGACGGCTTCGTAGCGCCGCGAGCGTGTCCTGGCCGGATTGGGCTGGGAGGTGCCAGTCGAGCACCACGACGTCTATTTCGTCGGCGTGCTCGTTGAAGAGTCGGAGCCCTTCGACGCCGTCGAGCGCCAAAAGGGGACGGTAACCGAACTTGGTGAGAATACGCCCTACGGCACCGAGCACACCCGATTCGTCATCAATAACCAAGACGACCCCGCGAGCGCCCTCAGGGCGCTGCGTTTGGGCGGGCGGTAGAACGATGTCGCTGGCAGTCGGGCTTCCTTGCTCGAACGGCACGGCGTGCTCCAGAGTCAACGTGAAGACAGCAAAGGACTTACAGCCTCGTGGCCTATCAGCCTGCGTCACCTCGTCCGTGAGTCTGACGCACCATCCTGAGGCCAACAACTCCCCCGAACGTCCGGCGAAAGCATCCACGTGTCCAATTGCGATTTTCGGCAGGGGCGCGTAGTTTCTAAAGTGTGGGAGAGATGATCGCGTAGGTTCAAGTCGCCGCAGTACTTAGCCCATCCCGTTACGCGCCCTACGACGGCGCCGAACCGGGTGGTCTTGGAACCGCGGGTTTGGGCTGTGCGCACATGTGCTCCCCGGCAGTTCCTTTATTGATTGCGATGCATGCGCGGGTCAGAATCGCGCGGTGCTTCGCCTTGGAGTATATGAACTTATGGATCCCTTGATCTGGTTGGCGATCGGGCTCGGCGCGTCTGGTGTTGCCGGCTCCGCAATCGCCTTTTTTGTTGGTCGTAAGTCAGGGCGCGAGGCCGAGGAGTTGGCCCGCCGTTCCGCCGGAGATTCGGCGGATCAAATTGCCAAGCGCATTGTCGGTGACGCAGAACGCGACGCCGACGGCCTCCGCAAGCAGGCGGTGCTCGCCGGCAAGGAAGAGGCGATGCGCGCCCGCGAAGAGTGGGAGACCGAGGCACGGCGTCGCCGTGACGAAATTGAGCGCGAGGAAAAGCGGCTCCAGGAGCGCGAAACGACCATCGACCGCAAGGTCGACGTGATCGAGAATCGCGACAAGGACCTCGGGCGTCGGGCCAGCGATCTCGGCCGCAAGGAAAAGGCGGTGGAGGACAAACAGGCCGAACTCGACAAAATGGTGAGCGAGGAGCGTCGTCGGCTCGAGCAGTTGGCGGGTCTCTCCGCGCAGGAAGCCAAGGCCGAGTTGGTGCGGCGCCTCGAAGAAGAAGCGCACGCCGACGCCGCCAATCGTCTGCGCGAAATTCGTGACACCGCCAAACGCACCGCCGACCGCGAGGCCAAGAAGATTGTGGCGCTCGCCGTGCAGCGGATTGCCGCCGAACACACGGCGGAGATTACGGTCAGCGCGGTGTCGCTCCCCAAGGACGAGATGAAGGGGCGTATTATCGGCCGCGAAGGGCGCAACATTCGCGCCTTTGAATTGGCGACGGGTGTCGATCTGATTATTGACGACACGCCAGACACGGTGGTGGTGAGCTGTTTCGACCCAGTGCGCCGTGAAGTCGCGCGGCTCGCGCTCGAGAAGCTCGTCGCCGACGGACGCATCCACCCCGGTCGCATCGAAGAGGTGGTCGAAAAGTCACGCAAGGAAGTGGACGCGGGGATCATCGAGACCGGCGAGCAGGCGGCCTACGAATCCAACGTGCATGGTCTCCACCACGAAGTGATCAAGCTCATCGGGCGCATGAAGTGGCGTACGAGCTATGGGCAGAACATTCTGCAGCATTCCAAGGAAGTGGCGTGGCTGGCCTCGATGATGGCCGAGGAACTTGGCCTCGATGCGGCGATGGCCCGCCGCGGCGCGCTCCTGCACGACATTGGTAAAGTGCTCACGCACGAGCACGAGGGGACGCACGTGCAGTTGGGTGTGGAAGTGGCCACCAAGTACGGTGAGCACCCCCTGATTGTGAACTGCATTGCGGCGCACCACGACGACGTGCCACACGAGAGCGAGATTAGCGTGCTGGTGCAGGCGGCCGATGCGATTTCGGGATCACGTCCCGGCGCGCGTCGCGAGGCGTTTGAGACGTACGTCAAGCGGCTCGAAGGGTTGGAGAAAATTGCGTCGAGCTACAAAGGCGTGGATCGTGTGTTTGCGATTCAGGCCGGGCGCGAAGTGCGCGTAATCGTCAATCCGGACGAGGTGGACGACGTGCGCATGCAGACACTCACCGAGGAGATCGCTCGCCGGGTCGAGACCGAGTTGCAATATCCGGGTCAGATCAAGGTCGTAGCGATCCGTGAAAAGAGGTCCATGGACATTGCTCGCTAAACGCATTGACGGCGTGGCCGTCGCCAAGGAAATCCGTGAGGAAGTTGGGCGCGACGCGGCGGTGCTGATTGCCCGTGGCGTGGTGCCGGGGCTCACGGTGGTGTTGGTCGGTGATGATCCGGCGAGCGCGGTGTACGTGTCGTCCAAGGAAAAGGCGTGTGTGGCCGCCGGCATGAAGGGGGAGACCATTCGGTTGCCCGCCGACACGCCACAGGCGGAGCTGCTCGCGTTGATCGACAAGCTTAACGCGGATGACACGGTGCACGGCATTCTCGTGCAGATGCCGGTGCCCAAGCATATCGACCCACAGTCGGTGATTTTGCGCATCGCGCCAGAGAAGGACGTCGACGGGTTTCATCCGGTGAATGTCGGACGCGTCTGGATTGGCGAGTCCACCGGATTCGCGCCCTGCACGCCGGCGGGCGTGATGGTGCTACTCGAGCGTGCGGGCGTGTCGGTGGCCGGCAAAGATGTGGTGGTGCTTGGCCGCTCAACGATTGTCGGCAAGCCGATGACCTCGCTGCTGGTGAATGCGAGCGCGACGGTCACGGTATGCCATTCGCGCACGAAGGATCTGGCGTCGCACACGCGTCGGGCGGACGTGATCATTGCCGCCATTGGCAAGCCGGAGTTTCTCACGGCCGATATGGTCAAGCCGGGGGCGGTGGTGATTGATGTGGGCATCAATCGCGTGGTGGACCCGTCCACGCCGAAGGGGTACCGCATTGTGGGCGATGTGGCGTTTGGGCCGGTCTCTGAGGTTGCCTCACAGATCACCCCAGTGCCCGGAGGCGTCGGCCCGATGACCATCGCGATGTTGCTCAAGAACACCGTACGCGCGGCGGAGCAGCGCGCGTGACCGCACCCGGGGGATCCCCCGAGCAGGCGTTCACCGTCGCCGAGTTCAACGAACTGGTGAAGGCGATCCTCGAGGGATCTTTTGACGCGCTCTGGATTCGCGGCGAAGTCACCAACTTCAAGGCGCACGGCAACGGGCACTGGTACTTCACGTTGCGCGACAAAACCGCGCAGCTCTCGTGTGTGGTGTGGGCGCGCGATGTGAAACGCCTGCCCGCAGCGCCGGACGAAGGGATGCAGGTGATGGCGCGTGGACGCCTCTCGGTGTATCCGGCGCGTGGACAGATGCAGTTCATGATCACCTCGCTCGAAGCGGAGGGCGAGGGGCTCTGGCGCAAACAGTTTGAGCAAACGCGCGCCGCACTCGAGAAGGACGGGCTGCTGGATCCCTCGCGCAAGCGCGCGATTCCGCTCTTCCCGCGCACGGTGGCCGTGGTCACCAGTGCCGACGGCGCGGCGTTGCACGATGTGGTGTCGGTAATTCAGCGGCGCAATCCGCTCGTGAACGTGGTGGTGGTGCCAGCGGCGGTGCAGGGGGAGACCGCGCCGGATTCGCTCGTGGCGGCGATCGAACGCGTAGGCCGTTGGGGCGGTGCCGACGTCGTCATTGTGGGCCGCGGGGGCGGGTCGCGCGAAGATTTGTGGGCGTTCAACGACGAACGAGTGGCGCGTGCGATTGCGGCGTGCCCCGTGCCGACGATCTCAGCGGTGGGACACGAAGTGGATTTCAGTATTGCGGACCTCGTGGCGGATTTGCGCGCGGCCACGCCGAGCGCGGCGGCCGAGGCAGCGGTGCCCGTGCTCGCCGAACTCCTGCAGGCCGTGCGGTCGCTCGGTAGCACGGTTCGCGGTGCCACGGTGCGGCGGGTACGCGATGCGTCGGTCGTGTTGCGGCAGCGCGCGCGCGATCTCTCGGTGCGGGCGCGCCGCGCAACGGAGCTGCGTCGCGCGCGCGTGCAGAACGCCTCGGGCCGGCTCGAGGCACTGAGTCCGCTCGGCACACTGGCGCGCGGCTATGCGGTGGCGAAGGGGGCCGATGGGCGCGCGCTTGGTCGCGCGGCCGCGTTTACGCCGGGGATGCCCTTTGATCTGCAGTTGCACGATGGGCTGGTGCGCGCTGAGGCGCGCGACGTGCAGCCGTCCGTTGTCTCTCCTAATTCTCGCTGAGCTGCTGAACGATGAGCTTTGAAACATCGCTGAATCGCCTAGAACAGATTGCCACGAGCCTCGATCGCGATGACCTCTCGCTCGAGCAGTCGCTGGCGTTGTTTGAAGAAGGCATCGCGCAGCTCAAAGAAGCCAATGCCGCGCTGACGCAGGCGGAAGGACGCGTGGGGCAGCTCGTGGAGCAGGTGGACGGCGTGCTGGAGGTGCGTGAGTGATCGCGGTCGCGGCGCGCACTCCGGATTTTGTCGCGGATCGCCAGGCGATCGGCATCGCGCTCGCGCGCCTCGCTGAGGCAGGCGTGCCGGGGCTCGACTCCGCCGTGGTGGAGAGCGTGCGGTATGCGCTCGCGGGCGAGGGGAAGCGACTGCGCGGCGTGTTGCTGACGGCGGCGTATCGCGCCGCAGGCGGTACAGGTGATGTGAGCGCGCTGGCCGCGGCCGTGGAAGTGGTGCATGCCTATTCGCTCGTGCACGACGATCTGCCGTGTATGGACGACGATGCGATGCGGCGCGGTCGGCCGACGGTTCACGTGGTGTTTGGCGTAGCGGCCGCGTCTGCCGCTGGGCTCGTGATGGTGCCACTCGCCGCGCAGGCGGCCGTGGAGGCCGCGCGCGCGATGGGACTCTCGGATATTGCAACGGGCGCGATCGTGAGGACGCTGATGCAGGCGTCTGGGGCCGGTGGCATGGTTGGGGGACAGCTCCTCGATCTAGACGGCGAGGGACAATCGTTGTCGCTGACCGACCTCGAACGGGTGCATCGTCTCAAGACCGGCGCACTGATCAGTGCGAGTGCGCGTATTGGCGCACTCGCGGCTGGAGCAGACGCGGACGTGCTCCGTGCGTTGGGTCGCTACGGCGATGCCATTGGCCTCGCCTTCCAGATTGCCGATGATGTCCTCGACGTCACGGCGACCACGGACGAACTGGGCAAGACCGCTGGGAAAGATGTTGCATTTCAGAAAAGTACCTACCCCTCGTTGATGGGGGTGGATGCTGCCCGTGCGCGGGCTGAGGCGTTGTGCACCGAAGCCTGTGACGCGCTGACCGCGCAGGGCATTGCCTCCCCGTCGCTGGTGCAGTTAGCGCAGCTGATCGTGCACCGCCGTTCTTGATTCACTCGAACACTGACTGACGTGCCCAATAAGAGCATTCCGACGTTCCCCACGCCTGCTGAACTCCGCCACCTCTCGACCGAGCAGATGGTCGCGCTGGCCGCGGAGATGCGTGCGTTCCTGATCGAAAGCTGCTCGATGACGGGCGGCCATATCGGCGCGGGGTTGGGTGTGGTGGAACTCACCATCGCACTGCACGCGTCGTTTGACACGCCGCGCGATCAGTTGGTGTGGGACGTGGGACACCAAGGCTATCCGCACAAAGTGCTCACAGGGCGCGCCGACCGGATGCACACGCTGCGGCAAGAAGGCGGATTGTCTGGATTCCTCAAGCGTTCCGAAAGCGAATACGATGCGTTTGGCGCAGGGCATGCGGCGACGTCGATTAGCGCGGGCTACGGGATTGCCGTGGGACGCGATTTGCGTGGCGAGCAGTTCAAGGTCGTGTCGATCATTGGCGACGGCTCCATGGGGAGCGGTCTCGCGTACGAAGGGCTCAACAATGCCGGCGCGACGGATTGCGATTTCATTGTGGTGCTCAACGACAACGAAATGTCGATTGCGCCGAATGTGGGCGCCATGCATAAGTACCTCACCTCGGTGCAGCGCAACCCCATCTACAACCGCATTCGCTCCGCGCTCGGCGAGATCGCCGATCATGCGCCGGGCGTACTGCACGACGCCGGCAAGATTCTCCGCCGCTGGGAAGAGAGCGTCAAAACGTTCCTGACACCCGGCGTGCTCTTCGAAGAACTTGGCTTCCGCTACTTTGGTCCGATTGACGGTCACGACCTCGGTCAGTTGGTGGACACCTTCAAGGCCGTGCGCGAGTTGAAGGGTCCGCGGCTCGTGCATGTCATTACGCAAAAGGGCAGAGGATTTCCGGCCGGTGAGCATGTAGAGAAGTGGCACGCGTTGCCACCGGGCCACGATCCTACCACGGGTAAGCAGCGCAAGACCTCGACGGCGAACGCCAACTACACGGCGGTGTTCGGCAAAGGACTCGCCGAGTTGATGAGCGAGAATGACCGCGTCGCGGTGATTACGGCGGCGATGCCGAGTGGAACCGGCACGAATCAGATTGTGAAAGCGCATCCCACCCGACTGTTCGATGTTGGGATCGCCGAGGGACACGCGGTGACGATGGCGGCAGGGATGGCCACGCGTGGCGTGCGTCCCGTGGTCGCGATCTACTCCACGTTCTTGCAACGCGCTTTTGACAACATTGTGCACGACGTGGCCATCCAAGGGCTCCCCGTGGTGTTTTGTCTCGACCGTGCGGGGTTGGTAGGCGAGGACGGCGAAACGCATGCCGGGCTCTATGACATTGCGTATATGCTCTCCGTGCCCAACATGACGGTGACCGCGCCGAAGGACGGCCGGGAGTTGCTCGGTCTGCTGCGCACGGGTGTGGCGCATGAGGCGGGGCCGTTCTCCGTGCGCTATCCGCGCGACGCCTCGCCGGACATCGTGCCGGCGATTGCTGAGATTCCGGCGGTTGCGCCGGGTACGTGGGAGGTGCTGCGCAGTGGGCAGGGGGTGGCCATCCTCGCCGTCGGGACGATGGTGTTGCAGGCGCTCGCGGCCGCCGATACGCTGGCAGCCGAAGGCATTGCCGTGACCGTGGTGAACTGCCGCTATCTCAAACCGTACGATCAGCTCACGTTGGCGGCGCTCGTCGCCGATCACCGCCAGTTGCTCGTGGTGGAGGAGGGGACGGTCGTGAACGGATTTGGAGCCTATATGGCGAGCGTGGTGCAGGCGATGGAACCCTCGGTGCGTGTGATTGCGCACGGCGTCCCTGACCGCATTATCTACGCGGCCTCGCGCGACCGTCAGCTCGCGCTGTGTGGCCTCGATGCCGATGGCATTGCTGACAAAGTGCGCGCGCTGCACAGTAGCGAGGCCGTCGCCTCATGAAGCGCATCGGCGTCATTGCCCATCCTGGCTACGAAGGAATCACCGAGATTCTAGAGGTCCTCGTGCGCGAGGCGCCGCGGCTCGGGCTCGAGATTCATGCGGAGTCGCATTTGCTTCCGCTGGCACCGTCGTTTACGGCGCTGTCGAGCCCGGCGAATCTCGACGGCCTGCTGTCGCTCGGCGGCGATGGCACGTTGCTCCGCGCCGCACGTTACCTCGACGGCGCGCGTGTGCCGATCCTTGGCGTCAATCTAGGACGCCTCGGTTTTCTCACGAGTAGCCGCGTCAAAGAGTTTCCGCGACTGCTGCCGAAATTTGCCAAGGGGCAGTTCGAGGCCGATGAGCGCATGGTGCTCGAGGCCACGGCGCTCGATGCGAATGGCGTTCCTGGTGTGAAGCTGCGTGCGCTCAACGACATTGTGTTGCATAAAGGCGGCTTTGCGCGCGTGTTACGGCTGCACCTGTCGGTGGACGGTGAGGCGATCGGTTCGCTGGCCGCCGACGGCATTGTTGTCTCCACGCCAACGGGTTCCACGGCGTACTCGTTGTCGGCCGGCGGCCCGATCGTGGCGCCAACGGTTGACTCCATTCTCGTGACACCGGTGGCGCCGCACACGATGGCCGTGCGTCCGTTGCTGTTGCCGCCGAGCGCTGAGATTCTGGTGCGTGCGGATGATGCGCCCGAGGATGTTTTGGTGACGGCCGACGGACAAGTTGGGACCAGCTTAGGGGCCGGACACGCGCTCTCCCTGCGACGGTCGTCGCAGTCGGTGATTCTTGTGCGTTTCTCGGGCACGACGTTCTTTGGACTCGTGCGCCGCAAACTCGGCTGGGGCGGATTGGCCGAACGGGACGACTGAGTTGCTCACTGAACTACGAATTCGCAATTTCGCCATCATCGAGTCGGTCACGCTGCCGCTGGCGCCGGGGTTCAATGCGCTCACGGGCGAGACGGGCGCGGGAAAGTCGATTATTGTCGGTGCGCTTGGGCTGCTAATCGGCGAACGCGCCGCGAGCGATCTCGTGCGCACGGGCGCTGAGCGCGCGACCGTCGAAGGGGTGTTCGATGTGTCGGGGACGCCGGCGGTGGCGGTGGCGCTGGATGCGCACGGCATCGAGCACGAAGGCGAAGTGCTGGTGCTCAAACGTGAGGTGGCGGCCGGTGCCGGTCGCGCTCGGGCTTGGGTGAACGGCACGCCCGTGACGGCGTCGGTGCTCGGTGAACTCGGGCAAATGTTAGTCACGGTGCACGGTCAGCACGAGGCGCACGCGTTGCTCGACGAAGATTCGCAACGCGCCATTCTCGATGCGTTCGGCGATGCCACCGCCGAGGCCGCGGAAGTAGCCAGTGCATACGCGGAGTTACAGGGCGCGCGCGCCTCGATGCGTGACCTCGAGCGCCGTCGCGACGATGCCGCCAAGCGCGCGGACTGGCTCCGCCATGTGGCACGTGAGATAGGCGATGCCCGCCTCGAAGAAGGGGAGGACGCGCGCCTTGAGGACGAAGCCCGTCGCCTGACACACGCAGAGGAATTGCGCGCGCTCTCCGGTGAAATCATGGACGTCCTCGAGACCGGCGACGAAGCCGTGCTCGCGCGCGTCGGCCACTTGCAGCGCACGCTCGGCGCCTTGCAGAAGATCGATCCGTCCACGGCACGGCTGCAGGAACTGTACGATGCCGCGTACTACGCGCTCGAGGAACTGAATCGCGAGTCGCAGGGGTATCTCGCAACGGTGGAGCACGACCCTGCACGGCTCGCGGATGTCGAGCGCCGGCGCGATCTCGTGTTCCGGCTTGTAAAGAAGCACGGTGGCACGGTGGCGCTGGCCGTGCAGGCGGCGCGCGAGGCGCAGGCCGAACTCGACCTGCTCGACACGGCCGCGCTCGACCAGCGCGCGTTGGAACAACGGGTGACCGCTGCGGCAGCCGCGCTCGTCGAGTCTGCCGCGCGCCTCTCAAAGAAACGCACCGTAGCCGCCAAACGTCTCGCGACCGCCGTGGATGCGCAGCTCCCACCACTCGGCATGCCCGACGGTCATTTTTCCGTGGCGCTGACGCCACGGACAGAAGCGTTGGCCGTTGGCGCTGAATCGGTGGAGTTTCGTGTGGCGCTCAATCTCGGACACGAGGCGCGCGCGTTGGCGCGTGTGGCGTCCGGTGGTGAGTTGGCGCGCGTGATGCTCGCGCTGAAAACCATTCTTGCGCGCATTGATCACGTACCCACGCTCATCTTTGACGAAGTGGATGCGGGGATCGGCGGCAAGACCGGTTTGATGGTCGGCGACGCGATGCGACGCGTAGCGGGTCACCATCAGGTGTTTGCCATTACGCATCTACCGCAGATCGCGGCGCGCGCGCACCATCACATTGTGGTGAGCAAGGGCGCGCGAGGCGGCGTGACCACGGCCGACATCACGATTGCCGACGGGGATGCGCGCGTGCGCGAAGTCGCGCGAATGTTGGGCGGCGACGCGGAGAGCTCGGTGAGTCGCGAACACGCGCGGGAGTTGCTCGCGGTCGCGTCGGGAGCGCAGGGTATCGCGCCCGAGGCGATCGCCGAGCCGGTCCATTCGAGCAGCGGTGCCTCGTCAGAGGCGGCCGCGCCCGCAAAAGCTCAGCGGCCGAAGAGGCGCGTGTAAACGCGAAACTGCACTTGGTCCTGCGTGAGTTTCGGCACCGCGCCACCGCTCCCTAGGGTCGTTTGAAAGTGCAGATAGCTCACTTCAAAGGGGAGTGACACCTCGCCACGCTCGAACGCCGCGAGCGTGGAAAAGGAAATGCCTCCGCCGAACCGGTGCTCGCGTGCCTCGGTCTCTTGGTTGAGCGCGGCAGCGTCAATGATGATTGGGGCGCCGTTGAGGTCGTTCACGGCAAAGCTCCCCGTGTACTGGTCATTGAACTTGCGCCGATACGTGTATTGCCCGGCGATGCTCACATGTTCCGTGATGGACCACCGCGGATTGATTTCGATTTCCGCAATGTCGCCGAGGTCCCGTGCGACCATGTGTTTGCGATACGCGGCCGCGAGCGGAAGGCTCGGCGCCTCCGTGATGCGCATGACGAGCTGGTCGGCCATCTGCCAGTTGTACTTGGCGACGAGCGACATCCAAAAATGCGGCCCCCACATCACGTCGGTGTACGACCTTAGTTCGACGTCGTTCTGATGGTTGCCGGTACAGATGTCCGTGAAATCGTCCGGGGAGTCGGTGGTGCCTGTGCCAAGGCGATACACGCCGCCAATGCTTTGGCGAATGTTGAACCCCTTGGGGGCCAGTCGCTTTTTGGTGTCGCGCCCAAAGGAATCGTAGAGATTCACTTTGATCGTGAAGTCCACGTCGCCCATGCCGCGTGTGATACTCGTGGCCAGCGGTTTGGCACCCATGCCGAACGCGCTATCGGTAAAGATGCGTTGCGCGTCTGTGATGGTGAGCGGTGCCGCACCTCCCGGCGCATTGCCGGCAATGTTGAGGCCAAAGGCTCCGTACAATGTGCGGAAGGCCGCGACGCGCGCCGCGATGGCTAACTGCGCGGTGGACCCGGCCGTCGGTACATAGAGCGCACCGGTTTTTCCATTGCGGCCGCCGTACACGGAGGCGAGCGCCGTGGCAAAACTCGTCGAACTCTGAATGAGCGCACGCGCGGCAGCGGCGTTGGCATTGATGGCAGTGCATCCCGGCGCGGATGGCAGCGCCGCGCACGTCGCGATGGCACGCCCCAGTTGGCCGGCCGCGCTGTCGAACTGACTAATCAGCGCCCCGTTCTGTGCGAGCACCGACGGCAACTTGAAAGCCGGATTGAAGCCGAGCGTCCCTTCGATTCCTTTGGGATTCATGGCAAAGCTGACATTCGCGCTCGCGGTCACAAAGGGCACCGACGCGCCGATGGTGATGCGATTGGTCAGTCCAAGCTCGAGCGAGAGCGGGGTGGTCTGCACCTGATTGCGCAGTTGCACGACGCTCTTGCCAAGCGACGCAACAAAATCCGGCATGCCGGCGAGTGTGCGAATGCCAGACTGCAGCGGCGCGAGATTTTCGAACTGTGCGAGACCGAGGGTGTCGAGTCCAAAATTGACGGCGAGCGGTTCGAGTGTGCCGTTTTTGCGGCCCGGCGTATTCATGCCGTATCGCTCGGCGTATTGCAGCCACTCAGACACGGCACGCCAACGCAGCACGCCCCGTGGGACGGTCGTGGCATCGTCCCCCACGCCGAGGACCGACTGCGCGCCACCTCGGGCCGGCAGCGCGCAGAGCAGGGCGCTGAGAGCCAGAAACAGGGCAGTTTGCTTGGCGCGCCGGCCGGCGCACCGCGGGGCAATCGGCATGTCGAAACGGTGGTCAGGGGAAGCGAGTCGCCGCGTGAACGGCTACGTTTCACTCGAGATGCATAAGATAACGCCAAGTCATACCCAGTGACACACGACGCGATCCCCTCCGTACCGTGGCAGCTGACGGGCAATCATTGGCTGTCCATCCCCTGTGTGCACCCCGCCGACGCCGCCATCCATGCCGTTGGGATGCTCCATCGGGGTGCGCGATCGGCCATTGAGTTCGCCGGCAGCGCCGATTTTATGACCGGCAATGGGACGCCGCTCCTGCGCCCCACGCTGACGGTGGGTGGCCGCGCGGTGGCGCTCTCGGAGCAGGGGATGGTGTGGGAGCGGGCGCTGCATTGGTTGCCCACCTTTACGAGCACGGTTGGCGACCTCGTGGTGCGCGGGACGATCTTTGCCCCCTTTGGTCGCGACGCGGACATCGCCGGTTTTGTGATTGCGCTTGCGGTGGAAAATCGCGGCGAGGCCGCGGCGGACATCAGTCTCGCGGTGGAAGGCACGCTGGGGCACCGACAACTGCGGGTGCTCTCGCCGCGCCCGTTCACCGATGCGCATCGCGCGACGGCGGTGCACGAGGTGATTGTGCTCGACGGCTCCGAGCCTTCGGGGCCCGTGGCGCTCGCCCTCGCCGCCGATGGTGACGTGACGGTCGAGGTGACCCGGGATGCTGCGCCCGCCTTTGCGATGCGACGCGCGCTGCGCGTCGAGGGGAAAGGGCGCGTGGAAGCGGCATTTTATGTAGGCGCCGGTCCCGAGCGTGATGGCGCCTGCGCCACCGTCGCCGTGCTCAAGCGCCGTGGCTGGCGCGCGCTCCTCAATCTCACGCGCGACGCGATTCGCATGCTAGAGCAGGGCACCGGCATGGAGTCGGTGGACACGCTGATCAATCGCCATTTGCTTTTTGCCTATTTCTATGGCGTGGGGCGTGCGCTCGACGACGCGCAGTTTTATTTGGTGCGGAGTCGCGCGCCCTGGTGTGTGCGCGGCGTGACGGTGCGTGATTGGGAAGCGCTCGCGTGGACGGTGCCCGCGATTCAGCTGGGCGATGCGCCACTCGCACGCGAGCTCATTCTTCGCGCCTGCGAAGTGCACGGCTATGCTCCAGGGCGTGGCGTGCACTACTTCGACGGTACCCTGTTTGAACCGGGATTCACGCTCGAGGGCGCCGCGTCGTATGCGATTGCCACGGAGCGCTACATCCGCGAGACGGGTGACGATCAGATTGTCGAGGAGCCGATCCTCGCCGATACGCTCTATCACTCTGCGGACGACCTCGGCACGCGACGCGACAAAAAGCATCCGTTGTATCACACGGAAGTCACGCTCTCTGGCGCGCCGGCCGCAAAACCGTTTACGCTGCACGGCAACGCCGTGGTGGCGTATGCGCTCGATTGCCTCAAGCGCACACTCGACGAAGAAGAAGCGAAGGAGCTGCAGGACCCCGAAGCCGTGCGCGCGGCCATCCGGCGGCACTTTGTGATTGAGGAAGGCGGGAAGGCGTCGTTTATTGCGGCGGCCGATCTCGCGGGTGGGTACACACAGGACGATGATCCCATTGCCTCGGCGCTCTGGCTGCCGCTGTTTGAGGCGGTGGAACGCACCGATTCGATTTATCGGCGCACGGCCAAACGGGTGGAGGGAGCGCCCGCGCATCTGGCGCAGCAGTTGGCGCGGTTGTTGGGCCCCGATGCGTCGAGCGTGCTCGAGTGGTTGCGTCGCGCGCCGCTCGATCACGGATGGGCCGCGGAGTTTGTGGATGCCGATGGGCGCGCCATTTCGCACGGGGGAGACGCCGCGCTTTCGGGGTTGCTGGCGTACGCCGTGTGGTACACGGTACATGCGCATGGAGTGCGACCATAGGACTGGGCGATCTGGCCGGCCGCCGGCCGCGCGAGGCATAGGCCGGTGGCCGCGCTTGAAGCGGTGCTGTGAGCAACGTATTGTTCGAA
Organism: Gemmatimonadota bacterium; assembly: GCA_026387915.1. Classification (NCBI taxonomy): domain Bacteria; kingdom Pseudomonadati; phylum Gemmatimonadota; species Gemmatimonadota bacterium. Next base: position 124,397 of record JAPLKS010000011.1, on the reverse strand, counting down.
CGACGCGGGAATAGCTCAGTTGGTAGAGCACAACCTTGCCAAGGTTGGGGTCGCGGGTTCGAGTCCCGTTTCCCGCTCTGTCCGTGTGGTTGGGGGTTGTTCGGTATGCTGGGGAGCGGGAGATGCCGGCGGTCAGGTGCCGCGGTCATCTCCCGTTTGTAGCTTTATGGGCCGCCGGGGTGGCGAAATTGGCTAGACGCGAGGGACTTAAAATCCCTTGACCGCAAGGTCATCTGGGTTCGATTCCCAGCCTCGGCACTGTTGCAGGACAATGAGTTACGCGGGACCGGAAGTACTTCCTTGGTCTTCGGACAGCGCCGGAACGTCAGCGTCAGAGCGAGTCGTAGCGCCCCGAAGTCCTGTACGTCCGCCGGAACCAGCCGAGCGACGTGGCCATGCTGAACTCCCCCTCCACCGTGTATTCCACGCTCCCCCGCTGGGACAGCGCGCCCGAAGCCTTGTTCAGCTCGCGGACGCCAAAGGTCAGCGGCAGCCTCACCGTGGTCGTCTTCTTCCCCGGCAGCTTTACCCGCTCGGTCACTTCGCCCTTGACCACCTGGATCGAGTCGGCGAACACCGTGTAGGTGACGTTGCGGACTTCGAAGTCGGAGTAGTTGGGGTTGTAGACGTCGAGCAAAACGTCCATTAACCCGATACCCCGCATCTGCACCCCCTTGAGCTCCACGGTGGGGTTGTGGAAGGCCACGGCGGCCATCCCGCAGCCGGAGGCGGTGGTCAGCGCAAGAAGCAGCGCCGTGGACAGCGTGCGGCGGTACGATGACAGGCGCATGGCATTGGCCCCGAGGGAAGGAGGGACAGTATGTATTCTACGACGCAATCGGTTGCTCGGATACCGGATAGACCGCGAAACACGGGATCGGCACGCAGTGGCGACCGACTGACCCCGAACTATTAGTCCCTTGCGCGCAAGGTCAGCTGGGTTCGATTCTCAGCCTCGGTACTACAACTGATTCGTTTGGCTCCAGCGGCGATTCCGTGATGGATAACCTGAGGCTCAAGGTCGAAGTAACTGATGGGCAGGGCATCGTTCCATTAGGGCAACTTCCGTCTAGCTTTCCTCATCGCTATTCGAAGAGCGTATGGTCATGCGAATGTCGAATAAAACCTTCCATGGCACGTTCATCAAAGACGACAATGTGGGTCGGGATTTTACGTAGACAGGAGTTGCATTGCGTGGCACGGAGGCGACGGATTCATTCACCTCGTTCCTCGCTGCGCGCACTGTAGTCGGCGCGATGCTCCGCCGCATTCTCCTCGTCCGACTTCCAGACATGCGTCAGGTTATCTACACTCGCTCATTTTGTTCTACTGTTGTCCGACCGTGAGTTGATGAATCGAGTGAGGCGGTGCAAGGGCCGGTGCGACCGAGCCGAGGTCACCGGCGTCCTCCTCTGCGGACGCGAAAACATCATTCATGTGGTCGAAGGGAAGCCGGCGACGATCGACGCGCTACTGGCCAATGCCATGCAGGAGGATGCGACCACAGGCGTCTCGGTGGTGATTGACTGGCAGATCACAAAGCGCACGCATCACAACTGGACGTTCGGCACGAACCGGAATATGCCGCCGCACCCTGGGTTAGAGGGCGTGTTCAACGAGAGGTTTCTCCGGTCGATCTCCCATCCAACGGAGAGTGTTCCGCGAGCGTTATCTGAGATCTTCCTTGACAACTTTCGAGAGTCTTTGAGGATGGCGCCACCGCCGGTCTGAGACCTTCACCAAGCCGGTATCAACAACTCGCGAAAACCGAAAGGGCCACCGCACGTGCGGTGACCCTTCGTCGTCACGGCGCTACCACCGCGAAGCTTACGGAGCCTTGACCACCGGCTTCGGATACGCTTTGTCGAGCGCCGCGATGTACTCGCCGAACAGCGCGCGCGTGGTATCGAACTCCCGTTTGACGGCCGCGCGGTAGTCCGCGCGCGTCGCAAAGTCATAGAGTAGCGACGCCATCGCCTGCGCGTCCACCACAAAACCCTGATGTCCAACCGCGCCGAGTCCGTCGGCTTCCATTTCGTACGTGTGGAAACCGCCGTTTGAAGTGTGCGCCGAGAATCCGACGCCCGGGATGGCGCTCGACACGCTACCGGTCTCTTCGTAACCCTGCGGTTTGCCGGGTTCCTCTTGAACCTTGGTGCCGCCGTATTTCTTGAGGTAGCCGAACGCCACCTCATTGAGCGCGGCCGACGAAATGCCATCGCGCATGCTGCCGTAGGGCTCAATCTTCACCACAGTGCCGGTGGCGAGCGCGGCGGCGCGGGCGGCGTTGTCCACCATCTCACGCACCTGCGCCAAATAGACTTGGTCCGGATAGCGCACGTAGAAGTCGGCCACCGCGCGGTCAGGGACGACGTTTGGCGCCTTGCCCCCCTCGGTGATGATGCCCTGAATGCGCGCTTCGGGACGCAGGTTGCGGCGAATCGCGTCCACATTGTTGAACAGGTGAATCGCGGCCGTGAGCGCGTCGCGTCCTTCCCACGGGGTCATCTGGTGCGCGGGTGCGCCGGAGAAGGTGTATTTCACCCCGTCAATGTTGAGGCAGCACGAGCCAAAGCCATGCGCGGCGCGTTGCGTTCCCATGCTGGAGTGCGAGCGGACAATCACAGCGGCGCCATCAAACACGTGCGCCTCGTGCATCACCGTCTTGGACGGCGGTGGCATCATCTCCTCAGCGGGCGTTCCGTAAAACGTGACGGTGCCAGGCGTCTTGCTCCGCGCGAGGAACTCGGCCACGGCAATCCCCGCAGCGATGCCCGTTGGTCCTTGGGCGCTGTGCTGGTCGCCGTGGAAATCGCCTTTGGTGCCACGGAGCGCGTCGTATTCGAGAATGATGCCAAGGTTCGGACCCGGCGTGCCGCGGCGGTAGCGCGCCACGAAGGCGGTCTGCAGTCCGGCGACACCGATGGTCACGTCAAAGTCATGCGCTTTGAGATAGTCGGTGAGCACGCGCACCGAACGCTCTTCTTTGAAGCCGACCTCTGGATGGCGGGCGATGTCGTCGGCCATCGCGAGGAGTTCGGTGTCCATCAATGTTTTGGCGCGAGCGGCTATGGCGTCGCGGGCGGGGTTGGCGCCCGTCAGTTTCGCCACGAGCGCTGGGACATCGAGCGTGCGCTGGAGCGCGGCCATCTGCTTCACCACGTCGGCGCCTGCGGCGCGCTCGGCGGGCGTGTCCTGCGCGCGCAACGTTGTGGTGAATGCAGCGAACGGCACGAACAGCGCGGCGATGGCGATAGGCCGAAAGTCAAAGGGGAGCATGCGATTATCGTCTCGAGAAGTTGAGTCGGTTCAGGCCGACGCGACCGTTGCTGATCACTAACAAGACGTCCTGAAGGGTGACCGCGTTGACGAGCGGGTTTTCCTCCACCGCGAGGAGGTCGGCTTCGAGTCCCACGGCAATGCGCCCGGTGCGCGCGCCAATGCCAAGCAGCTCGGCGGCGTTCACCGTCGCCGTTTGCAGCGCTTCAAGGGGCGTAAAGCCGATCTCCACAAACCGTGCCACCTCGTGCGACACGCGATTGACGGTCTTGTCGGTGTAGCTCACGTCTGCACCGGCCGCGATCTTGATGCCCAAGCGGCGCGCCTCGAGGATCGTGCGTTTGGCGCGAGGAATCATGTGCATGGCACGCGCGTGCGTAACGGGGTCATCGTAGTCGCCGCCCGGCTCCAGCAAGTCATACAGCGTGCTAAAAGTGGGGACGAACCAGGTGCCGCGCGCTTTCATCAACGCGAGGGTCGAGTCAGAGAGATAGGTGCCATGTTCAATGCTGCGCACGCCGGCCTTGACCGCTGCATACGCGCCCTCGTCGCCGTGCGCGTGCGCCATGACGGGCACCCCCTTCGTGGCGGCTTCTTCCACCACCGCACGCAATTCTTCCTCGGTGTACACCTGCTGGCGCGGGTCGGTGGTCGGCGTTCCGGCGCGTTCCGTGCCACGGGTTTTGATCACATCCACACCGTGACGGAGATTCACGCGCACCAGGGCGCGCAACTGCTCCGGAGTGCGTACGCCACTCATCAGTGGGCCGAGTCCGGTATCCGCGAGTGCGGCATCGCCGATGTCTGGCGTCACAAAGATGCCGGCGGCGAGGAGCTCAGGGCCCACGACGTAGCCCGCTCGCGCCAGATCGCGTAAGGCCACGTCCTTGAACGAGCCGACGCTCGCGCTGCGCGCGGTCGTCACACCGGTTTCCAGCGCTCGTCGCGCGGCCGCGGCATTGTCCAAGTGCGTGTGGGCGTCGATCAGCCCAGGCACCAGGTACTTGCCCGCGAGGTCGATGTGCGTAGCGCCAGCGGGAGCTGCGCCCATGCCGATCGACGCAATCAGTCCATTGTGGAGTACGACGGTCGCGTTGCGGGTGATAGTGCCCGTCGCAACATCCACGACATTCGCATGCGTGATGGCGATGTCGGGGCGAGGCATCGGTGCCTGCGCCTGTGCGCGAACGCCGATGGTGAGACACGCGGTGCCAAGTCCAGCGCGTCGGATGAGTCCGCTAACGTTCATGAGGCCATCAGGGTGAGGGGTGGGGGTGCCACGTGCGGCCTATTGTGCGCGCTCGTCAGCCGGCAGGAGCAAATCCTGCAAGAAGAACGCGGCGAGTTCCGCGCGTCCGTGGAGTCCAGACTTGTTGTACACCGCTACCGCGTGTTGCCGCACCGTGCGCTCACTGCGGTTGGTGAATGAGGCAATGCGTTTGTGACTCTCTCCCTTGAGCAGGAGGAGCGCGACTTCGCGTTCGGTGGGGGTGAGCTCCCATGCGCTGAACCGTTCGTTGATAGCGCGGCCGAGGCCGTCGAGCGCGGACTGTGCGCTGAGGCGCCACGCATCGCGTTCGGCGCGGTGCGACTCCATCGTGGTGCGTAACGTGCCGGCCGACTGCTCGGCGCGTCGCCAACGCAGCCAGAGCACCGCCGCGCCGCTGGCCGACGCCACGACCATGACGACCTCGAATAGCACGTGGAGGGACAACCAGGTGGCCGGTTTGTCGAGGACGAGATCGGTAATCCCACCGAGGCCGATGACCGCCAGCATGGCCGCCAGCGAGATCGGCAGGGGGGCGCCCCCGTCGTCGAGGGCGTCTGGGGGTACGTCATTTGCCGGAGGGAGCGAAAATCGGGTCATATCGCGTCGAATGTCGGATGGTGCGAGCCGCCGAAGGGCAGCAGGTTGCCTCCAACCTCACATCGGAGATCCCCGTGTTGCCCGATCCACTGCATCCTGCTGTCGTGCATTTCCCAATCGTGCTGATGTTTCTTCTCCCAATCTCCGCCCTGGTCGCCCTCTGGGCAATCCGTCGTGGCACCGCGGTGCGCATGGCCTGGGCCGTCCCCGTGGCCTTTGCAGCCGCGCTCACGCTGTCGGCTTGGGCCGCGCTTCAGACCGGCAAAGAGCAGGGGGAGGCGGTTGAAAAACAGGTGTCGGAGTCGGTGATTGAGAACCACGAAGAGGCAGCTGAGCTGTTCCTCATTCTGTCCGGAGTCGTGCTGGTATTGACCGCCGCCGGCGTCGTGAGTGGTCGTGCTGCAGGCGTGGTGCGAACGGTGGCGACCGTGTCGTCGGTGGCGCTGATCATAGCGGGCGCACGCGTCGGCAAGAGCGGCGGATCGCTGGTGTATGAACACGGCGCAGGTGCTGCGATTTCGCAGTCAGCGACGACTGGAGGGGCGGGGGTAGGAGGCGCTGCGGAAGGGGCGAAGGGTGCCGCCGCGGAAGGAGCGAAGGGCGGCGAGCGGGGAGGCGAATCGGAGGCGGACGAGCGCCGCGAACGAAAACGGTAGTCGAAGCGTGTGCTGTCAGCGCTCAAGCACGGCGCGAGCAAGCGCCACGCCGGCAAAGGTGCCGAGCACTGACAGCACAACGCTTGCCGTCACATAGCCAGCCGCGCGCCGATAGTCACCGTACTCCATCAAGGACATCGTCTCGTACGAGAACGTCGAGAAGGTCGTGTACCCGCCGCAAAAGCCGACCGTGAGCATGGCTCGCAGGTCCGGCGAGAGGCTCGTGGAGCCGAGCGAGTACCGCATGAGGAACCCGAGGAGCAGCGAACCGCTCACGTTGATGAGCAGTGTGCCGTAGGGAAAGCCCATTCCGGTGCGTGCCTGCACGAGCGTGCCAAGGACAAAGCGGCTCACCCCGCCGACGGCGCTTCCCAAGCCGATCAGGCCGAGTACTTTCGCGTCGAATCCATTCGTGGGCATAAAAAATCTCCTCCGGAGGTGGTCCGTAGGAGTCATCAGCCCAACCCGGGCGGTTACGGCGAACTCCATCGCCGACCAGCAGCCTCGCTCCAAAATGATGGGCGACCTGTGGCGCGGAGTCAAGCGACCGTGCGATCTCCGTATGGCTCACAGCTACAATGAATCGCGCGTTTTGTATACATTGCATCCTATGACCGACGTCGTTGCCCTCGCCGCCGAGTTACTGGCTGTTCCGTCAACCTCGCGAGAGGAAACGGCGGCTGTGGAGTTCGTGGCACAGTGGCTGACGGCGCGTGGGTGGGAGGTGACCGTGCAGGAAGTCACCCCTGGGCGCGGCAATGTGTGGGCGTCGCGGAGGGGCGGTGGCGTCACGCTCTCTACGCATCTCGATACCGTGCCTCCGTATGTCGCGCCGCGCCTTGAGTCCGACCGTCTCTACGGTCGCGGTGCCTGCGATGCCAAAGGAATTGCCGCCGCCATGATGGTCGCGGCCGAGCGCCTCGCGGCGGCGGGTGAGGAACGGGTGGATTTATTGTTCGTGGTGGGCGAGGAGCGCGGTTCGGATGGTGCGCGTGCCGCCAACACTCTCCCGGCCACGAGTCGTTTTCTGATCAATGGCGAACCCACGGAGAGCCGGCTGGCCAGCGGTTGCAAAGGCGCGCTGCGCGTCACCGTGCGCGTGCGGGGACGCGAGGCTCACTCGGCGTATCCACAGCTAGGCGATTCGGCCATTCTTGGAATGGCGCGACTGCTGACGGAGCTCGACTCGCTTTCGCTTCCGACCGACCCCACGTTAGGGCCGACGACGGTGAACGCCGGACTCATTCGCGGCGGCAGTGCCACCAACATCATTCCCGGATTATGCGAAGTGGAGTTGATGGTGCGCCTCGTGGGTGATGTGGCGCCCGTTCAACAGGCACTCGATGCGTGGGCGGCGGGCCGTGCCGAACTCGAATACGGGTCGTTCATTCCGGCACAACGGTTTCACACGGTGCCCGGCTTTGCCACTGCACCGATGGCCTACACATCCGACATTCCGTTGCTCCCGCGCTGGGGGACCCCGCTGTTGTTCGGTCCTGGTTCGATTCACGTAGCGCACACCGCGACAGAGTTCATTGCCCTCGATGAACTCCGCGCGAGCGTTGACCATTACGAGCGACTGGTGCGGTCGCTCCTTGACTCCTGAGACTGCTGTGAGCGATTCGCGCATTCCCGTTGCCATTCTTGGCGCCACTGGTGCCGTGGGGCAGACGTTCATCCGGCTCTTGGCCGGCCATCCGTGGTTTCGCGTCGCCGAAGTGGCGGCCTCCGAACGTTCGGCGGGCAAATCGTATCGTGACGCCACGCGCTGGATCGAGGGCGACATGCCGGCCGATGTGGCCGCGCTCATTGTGACGAACTGCGACACCACGTCCGTGAAATCGCCGGTGGTGTTTTCGGCGCTCGACGCGGCGGCAGCGGGAGAGCTTGAGCCGGCGTTTGCCAAAGATGGGCGCGTGGTGCTCAGCAATGCCAAGAACTACCGGATGGATGACGACGTGCCACTTGTCATCCCTGAGGTGAATGCGTCGCACTTGGACATTCTCGCCACGCAGCGTGCGCGGCGCGGATGGAGCGGCGCAATTGTCACCAACGCGAACTGTGCCTCCACCACCGCGGTTGTGGCGATGGCGCCGTTGCACGAGCGCTTTGGCGTGCGCCAGTTGTTCGTGACGACCATGCAAGCCGTGTCGGGTGGTGGGTATCCCGGCGTGCCGTCGCTCGACATTCTGGGCAACGTCGTGCCGTACATCGGCGACGAAGAGCCCAAGCTCGAGCGCGAGATGCAAAAGATGCTCGGCACCTTCACCGGCTCGGCGATTGAGTACGCCCCGTTCGTGGTGAGTGCGCACGCCAATCGCGTGCCGGTGGAAAATGGCCACACGATGTGCCTGACGCTCGGATTCGAAACCAAGCCAACCGTGGAGCAAGCGCTCGCGGCGCTCCGTGAATGGCGTGGCGCGGAGATTGTGCGGGGGTTGCCGTCGGCGCCAGACGTGCCGCTGCGCGTACGCGACGAGCTCGATCGCCCGCAACCGCGACGCGACGTCATGGACGGGAAGGGGATGACCACGTCCGTTGGGCGCGTGCGCGCTGACAATATTCTGCATCTACGCTTGGTGGCGATGTCGCACAACACCATCCGCGGCGCGGCGGGCGGTTCCATTCTCAATGCCGAAGTGCTCGTGAAGCAGGGTGTGATTGCGCGGAGCGCTGGCTCGTGATCGTCGCCAAGTTCGGCGGCACATCGGTGGGCGACGCCGCCGCCATTCGGCGGACGGCCGCCATTATTCGCGGCCGACTCGACCGGCATCCTGTTGTCGTGGTCTCGGCGCTCGCCGGTACCACCAACGCGCTGATTGCGTCGGCGGAAATGGCGGCCAACGGCCAGCTCGTTGCCGCCATCGAACAAGTGGAGGCGCTCCGCGAGCGACACTTGGCTACCGCGCGTGAACTCATTGGCACCGGTGCCGACGCGGACGACGTCGCGGCCGAAATTTCGATGTTGTTCGACGAACTCGCACATCTCGCCGAAGCGCTGTCGGTGCTCGGCTATCTCACGCCACGTTCGCTCGACACGATTTCCGCGATGGGCGAGCAGCTCTCCGCGCCGATTGTTGCCGCAGCGTTTCGTCGGCACGACATCGACACCGTGCTGGTGGACGCGCGCCGCGTGCTCATTACCGATGCCACCTTCGGCAAAGCAGAGCCGCAAGAGGAGGCGATCGCGGCGGCCGCGCTCGAGCTCCTCGTGCCGCACGTGAAAGCCGGACGCGTCCCAATCCTCGGTGGCTACATGGGCTCTACGCGCGAGGGAGTGACGACGACGCTCGGGCGCGGCGGCTCTGACTACAGCGCGGCCCTCTTTGGCGCCGCGCTGCAGGCCGAAGCCATCGAAATCTGGACCGACGTCGACGGCATGCTCACCTGCGATCCCCGCGTCGTCACCGGCGCTCAGCTCATTGAGCACATTCGCTTTGACGAAGCCGCCGAACTCGCGAGCTTCGGCGCCAAGGTGTTGCATCCGAATACCATCGCGCCGGCGGTAAAGCGCGGCATCCCCGTATTTGTGTTCAACTCGTTGCGCCCCGATGGCAAAGGAACGCGCATCACCTCCGAGGCCCCCGCATTCCCGGTGCGCGCGATTGCCGGAAAGGGGAACACGATGGTGGTGAAGGTGCACTCGCCCCGCATGCTCGGCATGCCAGGGGCGTTGCGCGCCATCTTCGACGTGTTCGCGCGCCATAAAACATCGGTGGACGTCGTCACGACCTCCGAAGTGTCCGTGTCGCTCACGGTGGATGACGATCAACACCTCGACGCGGTGCTCGCAGAGCTGCGCTCCTTTGGAGATGTGGAGCTCGAACGCAATCGTGGCATCGTCGCGCTGGTGGGCGCCGGGCTTGGCGAAAGCTCGCCGTCTATGGCCAAGGCCATCGCGGCCATTGGCGACACGCGCTTGCATATGCTCTCGCTGAGCGCCACGGGCATTAATCTCACAATGATCGTTGACGGCGATCAAGTAAAGCCCGTGATGCGTCAGTTGCATCAGGCATTCTTTGGCACGGGGGCCGCGTGACCGCGCCTCGGACACGCCTCGCCATTATTGGCGACGGCAAAATGGGATGTGCGGTGGCGGCGCTCGCGTCAGAGCAGGGGTTTGACGTGGTCGCACTGCTCGGCGAAGCGCAGGTGGGTGCGAGCGGTCTCACGCGCGAGTTGCTCGCCGGCGCCGAGGTGGCCATTGAGTTCACCGTTCCGACTGCGGCCGCGGCGAATGTGCGTGCATGCCTCGCCGCCGGCGTGCCGGTGGTCAGTGGCACAACGGGCTGGGACGCCGAACGCGCGACGATCGAGGACGAGGTCCGCCGCAGCGGTGGGGCGTTGCTCTGGGCGCCGAACTTTTCGATCGGCGTACACCTCTTCTCGCGGATCGCTGCCGAGACGGCTCGCATCATGGCGCAGGCCAACGCCGGTTTTGATGCGCACCTCGTGGACACGCATCACAGCGCCAAGCTCGACGCGCCGTCGGGCACCGCGCGTTGGCTCGCCGCCGCCGTTGGGCGCGTGCTCGGTCGCGAGTTGCCGGTGACGAGCATTCGCACGGGGTCAGTGCCCGGCACACACGAACTCGTTTTTGATGCACCGTTCGAACAGATCACTCTCACGCACACGGCCCGCGACCGAAAGGTGTTCGCGTCCGGTGCGCTCACGGCCGCGCGCTGGGTGGCAGGGCGACGCGGCGTGTTCACGCTCGATCACGTGCTTGGGGCCGCCGAATGACCGCATTGCTGAGTGGATGTTCCACCGCGATTGTCACGCCGTTCAACGCCGAGGGCTCGGTGGCCGTCGACACGCTCGCCGCGCTGGTGGATTGGCAGATCGCCGAGGGGATTCACGGCCTCGTGCCGGTGGGTTCCACCGGCGAGGCCGCCACGCTCTCGCTGGAAGAACGCCTGCTCGTGGCGCGCGTGACGGCGGAGCGCGCAGCGGGTCGCGTGCCGGTGATTGCCGGTGCTGGCGGCAACGACACGCGCGTTGCGATCGAAACGTCCAAGCTCATGGCGGCAACCGGCGCCACGCACGTGTTGCATGTGTCGCCCGCGTACAGCAAACCGCCCCAGCGCGGCATCATTGCGCACTTCTGGGCCATTGCCGAGGCGTCGCCGCTTCCGGTGGTGGTGTACAACGTGCCCGGTCGCACGGCGAGCAATCTCGAAGCCGAAACGACGCTCGCGCTCGCTGAACACGAAAACATTGTGGCAGTCAAAGAAGCGAGCGGGAATCTGGCGCAAATCAGCGAGATCATTCGGCACGCGCCGAAAGGGTTTCGCGTGCTATCGGGCGACGATGGGCTCACGCTTGCCGTGATGGCCGCCGGTGGTCACGGGGTGATTTCGGTAATCTCCAACGCCGTGCCGCGCGCAATGAGCGCACTGGCGACGGCCGCCGCTGCGGGGAAGATGGACGAGGCCCGCGCCTTACATCTCTCGCTGCACGATTTTGCCCAGGCCGCGTTTTGTGAATCGAATCCACTCCCCATCAAAGCCGCGTTGCACCTCATGGGAAAGCTCGACAACCGGTTGCGGTTGCCGCTTGTGCCTATGGATGCGCGTCACGAAGAGCGGCTGCGCCTGAGTTTGGTGGCGGCCGGAGCGCTCAGCGCGTGACCGCCTCCCACCTGCACGACCTCGAATCGCGCATCGAAGCGCTGGTGGCGCTGCCCGCTGGCACGCCCGCGCCGAGCGACGCGATGGCGCTCATTGACACCTTGCTCACGGCGCTGGAGCGCGGCGAACTGCGTTCCGCCACGCGCGGCGACGACGGTATCTGGCGCGCAGTGCCGTGGGTGAAGCGCGGCATTCTCGCAGGATTCCGTTTTGGTGCGCTCGCGGATCTCTCGCCAGCCGGCGGCGTCTTTTCGTTCGTCGACAAAGCCACGTACCCGCCGCAGCAGTTTGGCGTGGAGCGCAACGTGCGCGTGGTGCCCGGTGGTTCCACGATTCGGCGCGGCGCGTACATCGCGGCCGGTGTGGTGTGTATGCCGCCGATGTTTGTGAACGTCGGTGCGTACGTTGGCGCCGGTACCATGATCGACTCCCACGCTCTTATTGGTAGTTGCGCGCAGATTGGCGCGCGCTGCCACATCAGCGCGGCCGCACAGGTGGGCGGTGTGCTCGAGCCGGTGAACGCGAGTCCAGTCATCATTGAAGACGATGTCATGATGGGCGGCAACACGGGCGTCTACGAAGGCACCGTCGTGCGGCAGAAAGCGGTCATTGGCGCGGGAGTTGTCCTCACACGAGGCACTCCCGTGTACGATCTCGTGCGCGAGACGGTGTATCGCGCGTCCGCTGATGCGCCGCTGGAAATCCCTGAGGGGGCGGTGGTGGTGCCAGGGGCGCGCAACGTCAGCGGCGGATGGGCCGCGTCGCAGGGACTCGCGTTGCAGACGCCAGTCATTGTGAAGTACCGCGACGAGAAGACCGACCTCGCGACCGCCCTCGAAGGGTGGCTGCGGTAACCATGCGCGTAAGCGGTACCGTGCGCGTTCCCGGTGACAAGAGCATCTCGCACCGCGCGCTGATGCTCGGCGCGCTCGGGAGCGGGGCCTCGCGAATCACAGGGCTCTTGCCCTCCGCTGACGTGCAGAGCACGGCGGCGATGTTGCGCGCGCTTGGAGTGGCGGTGCCAGACGTCTCGCCCGATGCGATGGTGGTGGAGGGCGTGGGGCTCGGCGGGTTGCGTGCAAGTGCGCACGATCTCGACGGCGGCAATAGTGGAACCACTACGCGAGTGATGGCGGGCATTCTCGCCGCGAGTCCGTTCGCGTCGCGCGTGATTGGCGATGCGAGTCTCAGTACACGTCCGATGCAGCGCGTGTCAAAGCCACTCACCGCGATGGGCGCGCGTTTTGAATTTGAAAACGGCGATGGCCTGCCGATGACCGTGCATGGCGGTGCGTTGCACGGCATCACCTGGCGCAGCGAGCACGCGAGCGCGCAGGTAAAGAGCGCGATTCTGCTCGCGGGGCTCGTCGCCAACGTGCCGGTGGAGGTGCACGAGCCCGCCCTCACGCGCGATCACACCGAGCGCATGTTGCGCGGGCGTGGCATCGATGTGCGAAGTGAGGGCACGATAGTGACGTTTGTTCCGGGAGGCCCGCTCGCCGCGATGGACACGGCGGTGCCCGGCGATCCCTCGTCCGCTACCTTCTTTGCCGCGCTTGCCGCCCTCGCCACGGCGGGTGAGATCGCGCTCGAAAACGTCTGCACCAATCCGTCTCGAACCGGCGCCTTTGCCGTGCTCGAGCGGATGGGCGTGCGGCTCGGGTGGGAAGACGTGCGCGACAACGGTGGAGAACCGGTAGCCACGCTCGTGGTGGCGCCGCGGCGCGTCGTCGGCACGGTCATCGAGCCGCATGAAGTGCCATCGCTGATTGACGAACTCCCGATGCTCGCCTGTGTGGGCGCGCGTGCCGTGGGGGAAACGCGCGTCACCGGTGCCGCAGAGCTCCGCGTGAAGGAGAGCGATCGCATTGCGGCCGTGGTGCAGAATCTCCGCGCGGTTGGTGCGGAGGCCGACGAGTTGCCCGACGGATTTGTGGTGCAGGGGAGCGATCGACCGCTCGCCGGCCGAGTCATTACCCACGGCGACCATCGCATTGCGATGGCCTTTGGGATTCTCGGCGCGCTCCCCGGCAATCAAATTGAAATCGACGATCCCGATTGTGTCCGCGTGTCTTACCCCGAGTTCTGGAATGACCTCGCCCGTGCCATCCGCTAAGACGCCGTTCGCCGTCACCATCGACGGCCCCGCCGCATCTGGAAAATCGTCCACCGCACGCATGGTGGCCGAACAGGTTGGCGCCCGACATGTGGATTCTGGGGCGCTCTACCGCGCCGTGACGGCGGCGCGCCTACGTGAGGGTGATGACGCCACGCTCTGGACCGAAGGCTCGGTGCTTGAAGCCGCGCAGCGCGTCAGCTTCCGCCCCGGCACGACCACCTTCCTCGCCAACATTGACGGCGCGGACTGCGAGGACGAAATCCGCAGCGACGCCGTGACGGCGTTGGTCTCGCTCGTGGCCAAAATGAACCACGTCCGGTTGTGGGTGAACGAGCAGGTGCGCGCGCTCTCGCAGGAGCATGACGTGGTAGCCGACGGGCGCGACATGGGAACGGTGGTCTTTCCCGACGCCGGGCTGAAAATTTGGCTGGTGGCGCTCCCCACCGAGCGGGCGCGTCGGCGCCTCCTCCAGCGGGGGGGCGGAGAGCCCACTGCGGAGGCCTTGGAGACCGAAACCGAGGCGCTGGAGACCCGCGACCTGCGCGACAGCGAGCAGACTCAACCCGCTCCTGACGCGGTCTGGGTGGACACCACGGGGATCACCCAGGCAGAGCAAGTGGCCCGGATCGTTGCCCTGGCAGCGGAGCGACGCGCCTAAGTTCCCGTCCCGACACCGGTTACCGCCATTGACGGCGGGGCTTTTTCCTGCTAAAATAGATGGCTCTGGCAAATCGGCCGGAGCCTTGTTCGTTTACCCCGAATCCTCGCCGTCGCGGCGAGCCGATCCCCTCCGCGACTAAGGTCCATGACCACCGAAACACTCGAGTCTACCGAGTCCCCCGAAGAATCCGCGTCGCCGTTGACGGCACGTGAGAAGCGCGACCTGCAGAAGGCGCAGCTCCGCCCCCTTTCCAATCGCCGCCCAGAACTCTACGAGGAAGACGAGTACACGTCGGCCGAGTACGAGCAGATGCTGGAGATGTACAACGGCACGCTGGCGTCGATCGAAGAAGGCGAGATCGTCAAGTCGCGCGTCCTCGAGATTCGCGACAACCTCGTCGTACTCGACATCGGCTTCAAGAGCGAAGGCACGATCCCGCTCGAGGAATTCAAGGATATTCCCGACCTCAAGGTCGGTGACGAAATCGAAGTGCTCCTCGAGCACCTCGAAGATCAGGAAGGCGCGGTCGTCCTTTCCAAGAAGAAAGCCGACTTCATGCGCGTGTGGGAAAAGATTCGTGTGGCCTACGAGAGCGACCAGCCGGTGGCCGGCGTCCTCGTCAAGAAGATCAAGGGTGGCGTGGTCGTCGACCTTATGGGCGTCGATGCGTTCCTCCCGGGCTCGCAGATCGCGCTCCGTCGTGTGCCGAACATCGACGAGCTCCTGGGCCAGAAGTACGAGTTCAAGATCATCAAGCTCAACAAGCGTCGCCGCAACATCGTCGTCTCGCGCCGCGTGATTCTCGAGACCGAGCGCGCCGGCAAGCGCGAGAAGCTGATGAAGGAGCTCCAGAAGGATCAGGTGCGGAAGGGCGTGGTCAAGAACATCACGGACTTCGGCGCCTTCATCGACCTCGGCGGCGTGGACGGATTGCTCCACATCACCGACATGTCGTGGGGCCGTATCTCGCACCCGAGCGAAATGGTGCAGATCGGTGCCGAGCTTGAGATCAAGGTGCTGGACATTGATTGGGAGCGCGAGCGCATTTCGCTCGGCCTCAAGCAGCTCCAGAGCTATCCGTGGAAGGACGTCGCCGCCAAGTACCCGGTGGGCACGCGCGTGTCGGGCAAGGTCGTCTCGATCACGAACTACGGCGCCTTCATCGAACTCGAGCCGGGCATCGAAGGGCTCGTGCACATCAGCGAAATGAGCTGGACGCGCAACGTCCGTCACCCGTCGAAGCTCGTGAGCATCGGCGAGGCGATCGAGGCGGTGGTGCTGAAGGTCGATCCGAACGAAGAGAAGATCTCGCTCGGTATGAAGCAGACCGAACAGGATCCGTGGATGGTGTTGCCGCTCAAGTACCCGGTCGGCACGCGCATCAATGGCAAGGTTCGCAACCTGACATCGTTCGGCGCGTTCGTCGAAATCGAGCCGGGCATCGACGGCCTCATTCACATCTCC
This sequence comes from Gemmatimonadota bacterium, assembly GCA_026387915.1. Lineage (NCBI taxonomy): Bacteria > Pseudomonadati > Gemmatimonadota > Gemmatimonadota bacterium. The sequence continues at coordinate 108,721 of JAPLKS010000011.1, read as the reverse complement.
GACATGAGCTGGACGAAGCGCGTCCAGCACCCGTCGGAAGTCGTGAAGAAGGGCGATGCGGTCGACGTCGTGATCTTGAACATCGACAGCGACAACAAGCGCATCTCGCTCGGCCTCAAGCAGGCCGCTGAGGATCCATGGCTGAAGATCGGTGAGAACTATCCGGTCGGCACGGAACTCAAGGGCAAGGTTGTGCGCCTGATGGAGAAGGGCGTCGTCGCGGACATTGGCAACGACATCGAAGGCTTTGTGCCGATTTCGCAGCTCAACCTCACGGGAAGCCAGGTGCAGAGCACGGCCGACCTCGCGTGGGAAGGGATGAATCTCGAAGTGCGCGTGCTTGAGGTGGATCCGATCCACCGTCGCATTGTGCTGTCCGTGACGAGCATCCCGGCTGAGCAGCCGCCGCGTCCGGAAACGCCGAGCAAGGTGTTCACGGAAGAAGGCGAAGCGGCCATTCCGGAAATCCCGGCGAACATCACCGCGGACGATATCGAGGAGTAGTCGCCTCGGAGTTTGTATGCCGAAACAGCCCCGCCGGTCGTTGACCGGCGGGGCTGTTTTGCGAAGGCCGGATTCAGCCCCCTTTCCGGAGCGAGGAGCACCCGATAACGTCATCGACTTATGACCCCTCGAAATCTTGCGGCGGCCGCGCTCCTCGCGCTTGCCGCCTGCCGCCCCGCTGGTTCGCTGCTCGTGCCTGACGACTCGGCGCTCCAACTCGCCAAGAACACCATTGCCGCAGCCAATCCGGCGGAGAAGGGTCCGCTCGCGGTGAAGTTCCTCTACTACGGGAACGGCACCGATAAGAATCGCGCCGAGTACCGCGATTCCGTCACCATCAAAACGCGCACGGTTAATGGCACGCCGTATTTGCGTGGCGGCGACAAGAAGCGTTTGAAGAAGCGATGGGACTACTGGGGCTTTGACGAAAAGCGTCTCCCAGTAAACGCGCGGGTTTGGTATCCCGAGGGCGCCGGCCCGTTCCCGCTCTTCCTGATTGTGCACGGCAACCACGACATGAAGAAGTTCTCCGATCCCGGCTACCAGTACCTCGGCGAACATCTCGCGAGTCGCGGGTACATCGTGGCATCGGTGGACGAAAACTTTTTGAACGGCGACTTGCGCAGCGAAAACGACGCGCGCGGATGGATGCTTCTCAAGCACCTCGCCGTATGGCGTGCATGGAATGCCGACAGCACGAATCTCTTCTACGGCAAAGTGGACATGACGCGCATTGCCATTGCGGGGCACTCGCGCGGAGGCGAGGCGGTGGCGGTCGCCGCAGCGTTCAACAGGCTCACGCATTACCCCGACGATGCACGCGTGACCTTTGACTTTGGCTTCAACATCAGATCGGTGATCGCGATTTCGCCGGTGGACGGGCAGTACAAGCCGAGCGACAAGGGCACACCAGTAGCGAATGTGAATTACTTCGTGCTGCACGGCTCGCACGACAGCGACGTGAGCACGTTTATGGGGCTACGGCAGTTCGACCGCGTGCGTTTTACCGACGGCGGCGACTGGGTGAAGGCGGCGCTTTTTGTGTATCGCGCGAATCACGGGCAGTTCAATACCGTGTGGGGCGACAATGATGTCGGCAACTCTGGGTGGTTGCTGCACAAGAAGTTGTTGCTGACCGGCGACGAGCAGCGGCAGGTGGCCAAGGTGTTTATCTCCGGCTTTCTCGATCTGACGCTACGCGGCCAAAAGGCCTACCGGCCTATGTTCGTGGACCATCGCACGGCGGGGAACTGGCTTCCGAAGACAATCTTTATCTCCCGCTTCGGATCGCCGACCACGCGCTATCTCGCCGACTACGAAGAAGGGATTGATGTCACGCGCGGATCGGCGGCGGGTGTGCGCATCAGCGGACGGCGCTTGGCCACGTGGAAAGAGCTCGGCCTCACCATGCGGAGTCGTGGGCTTCAGCCGTTCAATAACAACGTCGTGATGCTTGGGTGGACCGCGCCTCGCGCCGGTGGGGACAGCACGCGCGCGAGCTACTCGCTCTCGCTCCCCGATTCGCTGGCGGCGTCGTGGAAGCTGGGCGCGCAGTCGTCGCTTGTCTTTGGGCTGGCCAATGTTGGCGAAATGCCAAAGCCGCTCGCCTCCGCCGATACAGCGTTCCTCAGTGACAGCGCAGCGGCCGCGCCGGCCAAGAAAAGTGCGGCGAGTAACGACAGTAGCAAATCCTCGACGAGTAAGAAAACGGCGGCCGATAGCGCCAAGGCCAAGGCCGATTCTCTGCCGCTCGACTTAACCGTCGAACTGGTCATGGCCGATGGCCGCGTAGCGTCGCTCCCGCTGAGTGAGGTGGCCCCCATTCGTCCGCCGCTCACGGTGCGGCTCTGGCGTTGGGAGTACGTAGAAAAACGGCTCAGTCCGCCGTCCAAGAATCACGAAGATGTGATGACGACGTTTACGATTCCGCTCGCGAAATTCGCTGACCGCCTCACGGGGTTCGACGCGCGTAACGTACGGGCGGTGCGCTTCCGCTTTGACCGTGGCCCTGCGGGGACGGTCATTCTCGATGACATCGGCTTTGAGGTGGGTACGCCGTAGCGGGTCGGGGGGCGCGTCCGCTACCTTCTATAGACCATGTCCATGCGCGAAAAACTGCAGCTCCTTGAGCAGCGGCGTGCCGCCTCGGAGCAGGGAGGAGGCGCCGCTCGCCTCAAAGCCCAGCACGACAAGGGGAAACTCTCCGCCCGCGAGCGTCTCGACGTGCTCTTGGACGAAGGGACCTTTGTTGAGCTGGATCGTTTTGTCACCCATCGGTCCGAGGACTTCGGGCTGGCCGAACAGCGTCCCTACGGCGACGGTGTGGTCACAGGCTATGGCCGGATCGATGGCCGCCTCGTGTACGTCTTCTCGCAAGACTTCACCGTCTTTGGCGGCTCGCTCTCCGAAGCCCACGCCGAAAAAGTGTGCAAGGTGATGGACCTCGCCGTGCGGAATGGTGCGCCCATGATCGGGCTCAATGATTCCGGTGGCGCACGCATTCAAGAGGGTGTGGTGTCGCTCGGCGGCTACGCCGAAATCTTTCTGCGCAACACGCTGGCCTCGGGTGTGGTACCGCAAATCTCTGCGATCCTCGGACCGTGCGCCGGTGGCGCCGTCTACTCGCCTGCCATTACGGACTTTGTGTTCATGACCCGTGGCACGAGCTACATGTTCGTGACCGGCCCGAACGTCGTGAAGACCGTGACGCACGAAGACGTCACCATGGAAGCACTCGGCGGCGCCGATGCGCACGGCGGCACAAGTGGCGTGTCGCACTTCACGAGCGGCAGTGAGCTCGAGTGCCTCGAATCCATTCGCATGCTGTTCCGCTACGTGCCGTCGAACAATGTGGATGCGCCGCCGCGTGGGCGGGGCACCGACCCGCGCGACCGCAAAGACGAAGCGTTGCTCGACCTCGTGCCTGATTCGCCCAACAAACCGTACGACATGCACGACGTGCTCCGGCGCGTGATTGATGACGGCGAGTTTCTGGAAGTCCAGCGCGACTACGCCGCGAATATCATCTGCGGCTTTGCGCACCTCGGGGGCTTCAGTGTTGGCATCGTCGCCAATCAGCCGGCGGTGCTCGCGGGCTGTCTCGATATCAATGCGAGCGTCAAAGCCGCTCGGTTCATTCGCTTTTGCGACGCGTTCAACATTCCGATTGTGACCTTCGAAGACGTGCCGGGTTTTCTCCCCGGTGTCGCACAGGAGCACGGCGGCATTATCAAGCACGGCGCCAAGCTGCTCTACGCGTACTGCGAAGCCACGGTGCCCAAGCTCACGGTCATCACGCGCAAGGCGTATGGCGGGGCGTATGACGTCATGAGCTCGAAGCACATTCGCGGCGACTTCAACGTGGCCTGGCCCACGGCGGAGATTGCGGTGATGGGGCCGAAGGGCGCGGTGGAAATCCTGTTCAAAAAGGAAATCGCCGAGAGCGCTGACCCCGTTGCCGCTACTGATGCGAAGGTGGCCGAGTACGCGGCGAAGTTCGCCAATCCATACGTCGCGGCGAGTCGTGGCTACGTGGATGACATTATCGATCCGCGCGACACCCGCCCGCGTCTGATTGACGCGCTCGAAACGCTGCAGGGCAAACGCGACAGCAATCCGCCGAAGAAACACGGCAACATTCCGCTGTGATGCTGATCTGTCGCGACCTATCCGGAGCGCCGGCGCCATGCCGGCGGTCGAGCTGACCCATGTTTCGTAAACTATTAATCGCCAACCGCGGCGAGATTGCACTGCGCGTGGTGCGGGCCTGCCGCGAGTTAGGGGTGCTGTCGGTCGCGGTGTATTCCGATGCCGACGCGAGTGCGCCGCATGTGCGCGAAGCCGACGAAGCGGTGCGCCTCGGCCCGGCGCCTTCCGCGCAGAGTTACTTGCTTGGCGACGCGATTATTGCGGCGGCCATTCGTACCGGTGCTGAAGCCATTCACCCTGGCTATGGTTTTCTGAGCGAGCGTGAGTGGTTTGCGCGTGCGGTGCGCGATGCGGGGCTCGTGTGGGTGGGGCCCCCCGCGGAAGCCATCGCTGCGATGGGAAGCAAAACGGCCGCACGCCAGCTCGCGATTGCGCATCAGGTGCCCGTGGTACCCGGTACCACCACGGCGCTACGCGATGCCGCTGAGGCTGCGGAGGTTGCCGCGCAGTTTGGGTATCCGGTGCTCCTCAAGGCCGCGGCCGGCGGTGGTGGCAAGGGGATGCGCGTCGTGTGGAGTGCCGATGAAATCGCTGGCGCGCTCGATGCTGCCAAGCGTGAGGCCAAGAACGCATTTGGTGACGACGCGGTGTACGTCGAGAAATACATCGAGGGGCCGCGGCACGTCGAGATTCAGCTGTTGGCTGACCAGCACGGCAACGTGCTCTCGCTTGGTGAGCGCGAGTGTTCCGTGCAGCGCCGTCACCAGAAAATGATTGAGGAAGCGCCGAGTGTGGCGGTGTCGCCCGAGTTGCGAAAGCGCATGGGTGAGGCGGCGGTGCGCGCCGCTCGCGCGGCCGGTTACACCAATGCGGGCACGTGCGAGTTCCTGCTCGACAAAAGCGGCGAGTTCTATTTTCTCGAAATGAACACGCGCATTCAGGTCGAACACCCGGTCACAGAACTGGTGACGGGTGTGGACCTTGTGCAATGGCAAATCCGCATCGCGGCCGGCGAGACGTTGCCCTTCACGGGGCCCTTTGAACCGAACGGCTGGGCGATGGAGTGCCGCATTACGAGTGAGGATCCGGCCAATGGATTCTTGCCGTCCACGGGCCGCATTACGCATCTGCAACTCCCGAGCGGCCCCGGCGTGCGGTGGGACGGTGGGGTCGAGGCCGGCTCGGATATTGGACTCTTTTACGATCCGATGCTCGCCAAGCTCATTGTGTGGGCGCCGAATCGCGCGGCAGCGGTGGCGCGGATGCGTCGGGCGCTCTGCGAATTGTCGGTGGATGGCATTGAGACGTCGCGCGAATTTCATCTGCGCGTGATGGATGACGCGGAGTTTCAGCGCGGTGAGATTGAGATTCAGTGGCTGGAGCGGCGGCTCGCGTCGCTGCTCGCGGTACCAGCGAATGAGGGCGCGGTGCACGTCGCGGCGATCGCGGCCGCGTTGCTGGCGCGACACGATCGTGGTGCCACGGCAACGCCAAGTAGCGGCGGGGCACCACCCGCGGCCGCGCGTGCCGACGCCGAGGGCGCCTGGGTGCGCGCTGCCCGCGTCGAGGGGCTGCGGTCCCGTTGAGCGAACTCTGCACGATTGAAATCGAGTCGATCGCCTCGGGCGGCGACGGCGTCGCGCGACACAACGGACTCGTGGTGTTTGTGCCGCGCACGGCGCCCGGTGATGTGGTGTTGGCGCACATCGAAAAGAAGGGACGGCTCGCCCGCGGCGTCGTCGAACGCATTGAGCGTCCGGGCGCATCACGCGTGCGGCCGGAGTGCGATCACTACGACGGCGACCGATGCGGCGGCTGCCAGCTCCAGCATCTCGCGATTGGCGCGCAGCGTGAGGCCAAGCAGAAGATGGTGCGCGACGCCATGCGCCGGATTGCCAAGCGCGAGGTGGAGCTGCCGGAGATGCGTTTCGGCACGCGCGAGTGGGAGTACCGCCGCAGTGTATCGGTGGCCATTCGCCGAGATGCCGTAGGGATTCGCGCGGGATTTCATGCGTGGGACGACATGGACCGCGTCTTTGCGCTCACGGACTGTCGTATTGCGGATCCGCGTCTGCTCGTCGCCCTGCGTGAAGTGATGGCGACCGCGGCATTGTTGCCGGCGGTGCCGAATCTGCGTGCCACGCTTCGACTGAGTCGCACGGGCGTCGTGCTGGTGCTCGAAGGCGCGCACGACTGGCGCACACACGAACGCTTCGCCGTGGCGGTGCCGACGCTCGAAGCCATCTGGTGGGTGCCGTTCGGCGCCACGCGTCGGCTCGTGCACGATCGGCGTTCGCACGCGGAACCCGATGCGTCATTCAATCAGGTGAACCCCGAGGTCGGGGAGCTCCTCGGATCGTTTGTCACCGAACGCATTCGCGCGCACGCGCCGCGCACATTGGTCGACGCGTATGCCGGGTCCGGCGACGTGGCCGCGACGCTCTCCCACGAGGGCGTGCAGGTGACGGCGATTGAAATGGATGAAGAGGCGGTGGCCTATTGTGCCACGCGACTCGCACCCGGTTCGCGGGCGGTGGCTGCGCGGGTGGAAGATCTCCTCGGGCGCGCACTGCCCGCGGATGTGGTGTTGCTCAATCCACCACGCGCGGGCGTGGACGCGCAGGTGACCTCGTTATTGGAGGAGGCGCGGCCGCACGCCATTGTGTACGTCAGCTGCGATCCGGCCACACTGGCGCGCGATGTCTCGCGCTTGCCGTCGTACCGGGTGACCGCGCTGACCGCGTTCGACATGTTTCCCCAGACCGCGCACGTCGAAACCGTGTGCGAGCTCGTATTGGAGAGTGACGCGTGAAGTACATCGTCGAGGTGGACGGCCACCGCGTGGAAGTGGAGCTCGAGGGCGACCAAGCCCGCGTCAACGGCGGCCCCGCGCAGCAGGCGCGACTGACCGACGTGCCCGGCACCCCGGTGCGGCTCGTGGACCTCGACGGCGAGATGCACCGCGTGATGGCCCGCCGCGACGGTACCCGCGGCCGGTATCTGCTCTCGCTCGATGGCCGGCGCTTTGCCGTGGAGGCGCTCGACGAGCGTACCCGCGCGATCCGCGACCTGACCGTGGCCGCCGCCCCAACCGGGCCGCAGCCGCTGCGCGCGCCGATGCCGGGGCTGGTGGTTCGGGCCTTTGTGGCGGTTGGGGACCTCATTGAGGCCGGCCAGCCGGTCATCGCCATGGAGGCCATGAAGATGGAAAACGAGCTCCGAGCGCCTGCCGCAGGGCGGGTCAAAAGCATCTTGGTGGCCCCCGGGACGGTGGTCGAGAAGGGCGCCCTTTTGGTGGAGTTCGAGTAGCCCTAGGGAGGGCTCTCCGGCGGCACCCCCGGCGCGTTGACAGCCCGTAAGTCCTTGCCTATCTTTAGAGTCTGTCCCAAAACGCCCATCGTGGCGGCCGAAACCCGGGTTGCAACCTGCACCGGTGAGGCGCTGTACCCCTTTAGTTCACATAGAGATGTCCACGTACACCGCTCGACCCTCCGACATTGAACACAAGTGGTTCGTTGTCGATGCGGAAGGCATGGTTCTCGGTCGCCTCGCGACTGAAATCGCCAAGATCATCCGTGGTAAGCACAAGCCGACGTTCACGCCGCACATGGATACGGGCGACAACGTCATCGTCATCAACGCCTCGAAGGTGAAGGTGACGGGCCGCAAGTCCGAACAGAAGACGTACTTCTCGCACTCCGGCTACATGGGGCACGACAAGCAGACGCCGTTCGCGACGATGTTGGCGAAGCACCCCGAACGCATCATTGAGAAGGCCGTGCACGGGATGCTCCCCAAGAACGCACTGGGTCGGCAGAAGCTGCGGATCAAGTTGCGCGTCTATCCGGGTGCCGAGCACCCGCACATCGCCCAGCGTCCCACCGTGCTCACTTTCAAGAAGGCGGAGGCGAATTAAATGGCCGACATTACACACACCGTCGGCCGCCGCAAAGAAGCGGTCTGCCGCGTCTATCTGCAGCCGGGTTCCGGCAAGTGGGATGTCAACGGGCGTACGCTCGGTGACTACTTCCCGCGTCCGGCGCTCGTGTCCGCGATTCAGCAGCCGTTTACGGCCACCGACACGCTCGGCAACTACGACGTGAAGGCGAATCTCAATGGCGGCGGATCCACGGGTCAGGCTGGCGCGTTGCGCCTCGCCGTTGCCCGTGCCCTCGTCAAGATCGACGAGAATCACCGTCGCAAGCTGCGCGACCTCGGCCTCCTCACGCGCGATGCGCGTGCGGTCGAACGTAAAAAGCCGGGCCGTCCGAAAGCCCGTAAGCGCTTCCAGTTCAGCAAGCGCTAGTCGAAGACCGCGCCTCGCGGCGAGAGCAGGGATTCCTGCTTTCGCCGCGACGTCGCGGAGCTGTACCGATGTTGCTCGTGTGCGTGTTCTTCATCCCTCAGGCGGGATGAGCGGACGTCGGGTGCCGCCCTTGGGGCGGTCGACAACCGCGATGACTTCCGCCGACGTCACCAACCAATCAGGTATCGCATCATGGCTCAGCCCACGCTCGACGAACTCCTCAAGGCCGGCGTACACTTCGGCCACCAAACCCGTCGTTGGAACCCGAAGATGCGTCGGTTCATCTTCGCGGAGCGCAACGGGATTCACATCATCGATCTGCAGAAGACGCTGCGTCAGATTGAACTCGCGCAGAAGCTCGTGCGCGAAGTTGTCCTGCGCGGTGAAAGCGTGCTCTTCGTGTGCACCAAGCAGCAGCTCGCCGAACTCGTCAAGGCGGAAGCCGAGAAGTGCGGCGCGATGTACGTCACCGAGCGCTGGCTCGGCGGCTTGCTCACGAACTTCGCGACCATCAAGAAGCAGATCAAGAAGCTCAAGGATCTCGAAGCCGGCAGCGAGTCGGGCGGCGATTTTGAGAACTACACCAAGAAAGAACAGCTGATGCTGACGCGCCTGCGCGACAAGCTCAGCAAGAACTTGTCGGGCATCAAGCCGATGTCGCGCCTGCCGGGCCTGATCTTTATCGTCGACGCCAAGAAGGAGCGCATCGCGGTGGACGAGGCCAACAAGCTGGGCATCCCGCTCGTCGCTATCTGCGACACGAACTCCGATCCCGATCTCATCACCGTGCCGATTGCCGGCAACGATGACGCCATCCGCTCCGTGGAACTGATCACGGGCGCGCTGGCCGAGACGATCAACGACGCCCGTCGCGAAGCGCCGGCGTTGCGTGAAGACTCCGAGGACGGCGAGAGCTACACCTACTCGTCCGACCGCGGTGCGGAACCGGCTGGCAACGACCGCGACGGCAAGAAGCGTCGTCCGCGTCGCCGTCACGCCAAGCCCGAAGCGATTGCGGCGCGCCTGAAGGACGGCGCGCCGGCAGCCGCAGAAGGCGCTCCGGAAGGCGCGCCGGCGGCTCCCGACGCAGCGGCCGAGTAACCCCCAAGAGCGGCATAGTGCCGCAGTTGGGATAGCAGTAACTTTCTTCTCGCCGCCGGCGTCCGTTGTTGCGCCGGCGGCGATTCCACACCCAGCATACCAGGTGTCATTGATCATGAGCATCACTGCAAAGGATGTCGCCGCACTGCGCGCCCGCACGGGCGCCGGAATGGGCGACTGCAAGAAGGCCCTCGAAGAGACCGGCGGCGACATTGAAAAGGCCGTCGACCAGCTGCGTACCAAGGGCATTGCCAAGGCTGAGAAGCGCGCCGGGCGTGCGGCCAGCGAAGGGCAGATCATTACGTGGGTGTCGGATGACGCGACCCTCGGCGTGATGATTGAACTGAACTCCGAAACCGATTTCGTCTCCCGCAACGACGAGTTCGTGGCGCTGGCCACGATGGTCGCGCGCCATATCGCCGAGGACACGTCGCTCGACGGCGTGGCTGAGCTGGGCACCGACCATGCGTTGCTGAACAAGCACTGGCATCACGACAAAGCGCTGACGCTGGGCGAAGTCGTGAAGGCCGCGGCGGCCAAGACCGGCGAGAACGTGCAGCTGCGCCGCGTGGCGCGCTACGCCACCTCCGGCACCATTGGCGTGTATCGCCACCACAACGGCAAGGTGGCCGTGCTGGTGGACGTGCAGGGCGCCAATGGTGATGCAGCCAAGACGCTCGGTGGCAGTGTGGCCGAGCATGTGGCCGCCGGCGTGCCGACGGTCGCGATTGCCGTGCAGAAGACGGACGTGCCGGCCGAACTGGTCGAGCGTGAGAAGGCGATCTTCGTGGAGCAGGCCAAGGCGAGCGGCAAGCCCGACAACATCGTTGAAAAGATGGTGAGCGGCCGCATCGACAAGTTCTACTCCGAAGTGACGTTAGTGCAGCAGCCGTGGGTTCGTGATGACAGCAAGACCATTGGTCAGCTCGTCAAGGAAACCGCTGGCGCCGATCTCAAGCGCTTCGTGCGTTTCCAGATGGGCGAGGGCTGAGCGCGCCGTGCCCCGGCCGCCGAAGGCGCTGAAGTACCCGCGAGTGCTGCTGAAGCTCTCCGGCGAAGCGCTTGCCGGCGGGCAGGGCTCGGGGTTCGACTTTGCGGTGATTACGAAGTACGCTAAGGAAATCAAAGAAGTCACGACCATGGGCGCGCAAATGGGCATGGTGATCGGCGGCGGCAACATCGTACGCGGATCGCAGATTTCCAAAATGGGCATGGACCGCGTCAGCGCGGATTACATGGGGATGTTGGGCACCATCATCAATGCGCTCGCGTTTCAGGATATTCTGGAGCGTGAGGGACTCGACACCCGCGTGATGACGGCAATCCGGATGGAAGAGCTCGCCGAGCCGTACATCCGTCGGCGCGCGATGCGGCACTTGGAGAAGGGGCGCGCGGTGATCTTTGCCGCGGGTACGGGGAATCCGTACTTCAGCACCGACACCGCTGCCGTCCTGCGCGCCATTCAGATGAAGGCCGACGTGATCATCAAGGCGACGAGCGTCGACGGCGTATACGACGCGGATCCCAAGACGAACCCCGATGCGGTGAAATACGCCAACATCAGCTACAAAGAAGTGATGCACGGCGAGCTTGGTGTGATGGACCAGACGGCGATCACGCTCTGTAAGGAAAACAAGCTGCCTTTGATCGTGTTGAACATCAACGAACCCGGCGCCGTGCTACGGGCGATCCGGGGCGAACGGGTGGGGACCCTCGTCTCATGACCAGCATTCCGAATATCCTGAAAGACTGCAAGACCGGTATGGAGAAGGGCGTCGAAGCAACCAAGCGCGAGTTTCAGACGGTGCGCTCGGGCAAGGCGTCGCCGACAATGCTCGACGTGGTGAAGGTGGAGATGTATGGCTCCTTCCTGGCGATGAACCAGGTGGCCAACGTCTCCGCGCCGGAACCGCGCGTGCTCCTCGTGACGCCGTTCGACAAAACGCAGTTAAAGGCCGTTGAAAAGGCCATTCGCGAATCTGACCTCGGCCTCGATCCGGCGATTCAGGGCGGCGTCATCCGCGTGCCGTTGCCGTCGATGAACGAACAGCGTCGCAAAGATCTCGTGAAGACCGTGCATAAATACTCCGAAGACGGCCGTATTGCGGTGCGCCATGCGCGCACGCATGCGCGCGACATCCTCAAGAAGCTCGATGGCGTGAGCGAGGACGATGTGAAGCACGCCGAAAAGGAATTGCAGAAAATTCACGACGAGTACATTGCCAAGATCGACGCGCTGATGAAGTCCAAGGAAGCCGAGTTGATGGAAGTCTGACCGTGGCCTCCACTCTCGCCTCCGATCTGCTGGACCAGATTCGCGAGCACGGCGCGATCCCGAAACACGTGGCCATCATTATGGATGGCAACGGGCGCTGGGCGCGGGAGCGGATGTTGCCGCGCCCGCTGGGGCACCGGAGCGGGATGAAGTCGGTGCGCGAAGTGGTCGAGGGTGCGATTGAAGCCGGCGTGGAAGTGCTGTCGTTGTTCGCCTTCTCGCAGGAAAACTGGCAGCGCCCCGCCGGCGAAGTGTCGGCGCTGATGTCGCTCCTTGAGGAGTACATCCAAAAGGAAGCCGACGAGCTCGATGAGCAGGGCGTGCAGGTGCGCATGCTCGGCGAACTCGAGCGCCTCACGCCCCCCGCGGCTGCCGCGGTGGATCGTGTGATGCAGCAGACCGCGCATAACACCAAGCTGCGGCTCAATCTGTTTATTTCGTACGGGTCGCGCGCGGAGCTCGTGCGTGCGGCACGCTTGATCGCCGAAGATGTGGTGGCCGGCAAGATGTCGCCCGATCAAATCGACGAGCGCGCGTTCGCGAGCCGGCTATTTACCGCCGACTGCCCAGACCCCGACCTGCTCATTCGCACGTCTGGTGAACAGCGCATTTCGAATTTCCTCCTCTGGCAGCTCGCGTACACCGAGTTGTATATCTCGCCGGTGCTCTGGCCGGACTTCGGCCGCCGCGATTTGTACGAAGCCATCCTCGAGTACCAGAATCGCGATCGTCGGTTCGGCCGCGTCGCCGTCTGAGCGCACGCGCCTCCGTTCCCCTGCGCCACACTCCGTGACTGAGTTCCAGAAGCGCCTCGCGTTTTCCCTCGTCGCGGCCCCCGGTGCAGTGGCGATCGTCTGGTTTGGCGGCGCCGCACTCGCGGTTCTGCTGGCCGTTGCCGCCGCGCTTGCGGCATTTGAGTTTGGCCACCTCGGACGGGATTCCGGCAGTCGCCCACTCCAAGAGCACGGCATTGTGTTGGCCGCGCTCGTGCCGCTCTGCGTGCATGCGGTGCATCTCGGACTGTGGGCACCGCCAGTGAGTGTGCTGATGCTCGTGGTCCTAGAGGTGCTCACCGTCGCGCTCTGGCGTCGCGGTGCCACGGGGCGGCCGCTCGAAGCTGTGGGGCTCACGATTTTCGCGGTACTCTACACCGGCGGCATGCTCAGCTTTGCGTATGCGCTGCGCTATCACCCGTACGCCGTGGACGCCGCGTCGGGCACGGCGCTGGTCGCATTTCCGTTGTTGCTCACGTGGGGGACGGACATCGGCGGCTATGTGTTTGGACGCTGGTTGGGTGTCACCAAACTGATGCCCACGGTGAGTCCAGGAAAAACCGTTGCGGGTGCGGTGGGCGGTTTGATTGTGGCGGTGGTGATCAGCGTGCTGTTCTCGCGCTATGCGTTGCCGCGGTTCGCACAGCTCACCATGCTGCCGAGTCGTGCCATACTGTTTGGCGTGCTCCTGAGCGTTGGCGGGCAGATCGGCGATCTCGTGGAGTCGATGCTCAAGCGCGAAGCCGGCGTCAAGGATAGCTCGCATTTGATTCCTGGTCACGGCGGCGTGCTCGACCGTGTGGACTCGATGCTCTTCACCCTTCCGTTGGCGTACGTGTTGCTGAGCCTGATGCTGCTGCCGGCTCCACGGTGAGCGCACCGGCTGTGCCACGCCACGATACGGATATGGGAGCGCCGCGAGGGATCGCGGTGCTTGGATCCACCGGCTCGATTGGTGTGTCCGCGTTGCGCGTGTTGGAGCGGCAGCGCGCGCGGTATCGCGTGGTGGCGTTGACGGCCAATGCGAATGCGGACCGCCTTGCCGAACAGGCCCGTGCCTGGCAGCCGGCGTTCGTCGGACTCGTGTCTAGTGACAATGGCCCATCGGGATGGCATCGCGGCGCCGACGCTCTGGTGGGCGCCGCAACGCACCCCGACGCAGACATCGTACTCAATGCAGTGGTTGGTGCGGCGGGGCTCGATGCCACCTTGGCGGCGCTCGAGTGTGGGAAACGCGTGGCGCTCGCCAACAAAGAATCGCTCGTGATGGCCGGTCACTTAGTGGCGGATGCGGCACGGCGCGGCGGCGGTGAGGTGGTGCCCGTGGACTCTGAGCACTCTGCCATCTTGCAGTGCCTCGGCGCGCGCAGCGGGCGAGACATCCGTCGCTTGATTATTACGGCCAGTGGCGGACCCTTTCGCACCTGGGACGATGCGCGCCTGCGCACCGCGTCGCTCGACGATGCGTTGCAGCATCCCACGTGGTCGATGGGCCGCAAGATCACGGTCGATAGCGCCACGCTCGCGAACAAAGCGCTCGAGGTGATCGAGGCGCATTTTCTGTTTGGCGTGTCGTTTGATCAAATTGAAGTCGTGGTGCATCCACAGAGCATCGTGCATTCGATGGTGGAGTTTGTGGACGGCAGTGTGGTGGCGCAGCTCGGCGTGCCGTCAATGGAGCTGCCGATTTTGTATGCGCTCACGCATCCCGACCGCGTGGCGGATGACGGCGTGCCGCGCTTCGATCCAATCGCGGCGAGTCCGTTAACGTTCGAGCGGGTGCGCCACGAGGCGTTTCCGGCGCTCCAGCTCGGTATTGCCGCAGGTCGCGCCGGTGGCGCGGCGCCGGCGGTGTTCAATGCGGCCAACGAACAGGCGGTCGCGCTCTTTCTCGAGGGACGCATGACGTTTAGTGACATTGCCCCGTGCATTGATGAAGCGCTGCAGCGCCTCAGTGGAGTTCCCGGCGATTCGCGCGATGCCATCTTGGCGGCTGATGCCGCCGCGCGCACCATCGTACGGGAGCGGAACTGATGCTGGCCTGGCTTGCGCCGCTCGTCGTCCTCGGCGTCGTGGTGTTTGTCCACGAACTCGGGCATTTTCTCGCGGCCAAGAGTGTGGGCGTGTACGCGCCGCGCTTCTCGCTGGGGTGGGGAAGCCCGATCTTCCGCTGGCGTCCGCGCGGCGGCGAAACGGAGTACGTCATCTCGTGGCTGCCCATTGGCGGCTATGTGCGCATGGCATCCCGTGACGACGAGACCGCGTCGATGCTCGAGGGCGGCAACGAAACCGTGGCGGAGGGCGCCGAGTTGGATCCGAACTGGGATCCCGAAGCGATGCTGCCGCACGGCCCCAAGCCTGTGCCGAGCGATCGGTGGTTTGAGTCCAAGGCCACGTGGCAGCGCGTGGTGATTCTGCTCGCCGGCGTGGTGATGAATGTGCTGCTCACGATCACCGTCTCTACCGGCATTTTTGCGGTGAATGGGCGGCGGTACGTGCCGGCCGTGATTGATTCGGTGGTGCCGGGCTACCCCGCCGTGATGGCTGGGCTTCGTGGTGGCGATAGTATCGCAGCCGTGGATGGCGCGCCGGTGAAGAACTGGTCGGAACTCACGGCTCGCGTGAGCCGCAGCCCAGGACGCTCGCTGACGCTGGATGTGGTCCGCGGCGGCGCGCACGAGTCATTGGTGATGGTGCCGAAGACGGACACGGCGGCGGACCCCCTGACGGGCAAGGCGGGGCCGGTGGGACGCATCGGCGCGTTCCCTCGTCCCACGACGGCCTCGGAGCCGCTGAGCTTTGGCGAGTCCGTGGCGACCGGCTGGCACGCGACCTGGCAGATGGGTGGGGCCGTGGTCGGGGTGCTGGGTGGGCTCTTCCGCGGGTCGGTTAGTGTGGCGACGCTCGGCGGGCCAATTGCGATTGCCCGTACCTCGGTGGCAGCCGCGAAGACGGGGCTGGAGCCGCTCTTTTCGCTGATCGCCTTTCTCAGTATCAACCTCGCGGTCCTGAACCTGCTCCCCATTCCGCTGCTCGACGGCGGTCAGGTGCTGATGACGGTGGCGGAGGGGGTGCGCGGAAAGCCGTTTGGGTTACGGAGCCGAGAGTGGTTCATGCGGGTCGGGATCGCCGTGGTCGGACTATTGTTCGTCACGGTGATGTTCAACGACGTCAAGTCGTTGGTACTGAGCCTGATACGCTAGGGAACCGCCCCCTTTACAGTCGCGGAAAAGATGGTTATGTTGTTATGCTACAACGGAATAACGCAAAGGGACCCAGGCTAAAGACTATGGCATTCACTAAATCAGCGGCGATCGAAAAGCATCGCCAGCACGAGACCGACACGGGCTCGTCCCAGGTGCAGGTCGCGATGCTCACGGAAAGGATCAACTATCTCAATGATCACTTCCACAAGCACGCGAAGGACCATCACGGCCGCCGTGGCCTGTTGAAGATGGTTCAGACGCGTAAGCGCCTGCTGACCTACCTCCGGCGTACGGACATCGACCGCTATCGCAAGCTCATCGCGGATCTTGGGCTCCGTTACTAAAAAATCGCAATACACGAATCGCGCGGCCGCCCTCTGCGGACCGCGCGTTTTGTGTTTCAACTAAAGAGAAAACAGTATGATGCATCGCATTGAACGGACGTTCGCCGGCCGCCCTCTCGTCATCGAGACTGGGCGCATGGCGAAGCAGGCTGCGGGTTCCGCGCTTGTCCGCTTTGGCGACACGATGGTGCTCGCCGCCGTGACCGTGAGCCCCAAGAAGAGCACGCTGCCCTTCTTCCCGCTCACCGTCGAGTACAAAGAAAAGACGTATGCCGCCGGCAAGATCCCGGGTGGCTTCCTTAAGCGCGAAGGACGCCCGCACGACGACGAAATTCTGTCGTGCCGCATCATCGACCGCTCGATCCGGCCGCTCTTTCCGGAAGGGTTCCAGAATGAAGTGCAGGTTTTCCTGTACGTGATCTCGGCCGATCAAGAAAACGACGCCGACATGCTCGGTCTGCTCGCGGCGAGCTTTGCGCTCAACGCGTCGAAGATTCCGTTCTTGGCGCCGATTGCCAGCGTGCGCGTGGGCCGCGTGCAGGGGAACTGGGTGCTCAACCCCACCTTCCAACAGCTCGAATACTCCGACCTGGAACTCGTGGTCGCCGGCTCGCAGGACTCGATCGTGATGGTCGAGGGCGGCGCGCTCGAGATTTCTGAGGACGATGTGGTCGAAGCGATCGGCATCGCGCAGGGCGGCATTCGTGAGCTCATTGCGATGCAGGAAGAGCTGCTCGGAAAGGGTCGCGAAGAGAAGATGACCTGGAGCAAGTCGGAGACGCCGGACGCTGTCGTCAAGCGCGTCACCAAGGAAGCCGAAAAGAAGATCGTTGCGGCGATCAACCAGAAGGACAAGCAGACGCGCGTGCAGGCTGTTGAAGCGGTAAAGGATGCCGTCAAGGAAACGCTGAAGGCCGAACTGCCCGAAGATCAGCACAGCTTCATTGGCGCCGTGCTCGGCGACATCGAATACCGCGTGCTGCGCGATCAGGTGTTGGAGACGGGACTGCGCGTGGACGGCCGTAAGCCGACCGAAGTGCGCGCCATCTCCATCGACACCGGCCTGCTGCCGCGTGCCCACGGCTCGGCGCTGTTCACGCGCGGCCAGACGCAGGCGCTCGTGGCCGCGACGCTTGGCACCGCCAGCGACGCGCAGCGTGTGGACAGCATCGACGTGGCCAAGGAAACGACCAAGTCGTTCATGCTCCATTACAACTTCCCGCCGTTCTCGACCGGTGAAGTGCGTCCGATGCGCGGCACCAGCCGCCGCGAAATCGGCCACGGCAACCTCGCCGAGCGCGCCCTGATGGGTGTGTTGCCGGCGTTCGACGAGTTCCCGTACACCATTCGCATTGTGTCCGACGTGCTCGAGTCCAACGGCTCCAGCTCGATGGCCTCGGTGTGCGGCGGTTCGCTCTCGCTGTTTGATGCGGGCGTGCCGATGAAGGGCGCCGTTGCCGGTGTGGCGATGGGGCTCATCAAGGAAGGGAAGAAGTACGCGATCCTCACCGACATCCTGGGCACCGAAGACCATCTTGGCGACATGGACTTCAAGGTGGCGGGGACCAAGAACGGCATTACGTCCATTCAGATGGACATCAAGATTCAGGGCCTTGAGATCAGCCTCATGCAAGAGGCGTTGGCGCAGGCGAAGCTGGGACGCCTGCACATCCTCGGCGAGATGGACAAGGTGATGGCGGAGCCCAAGAGCGAGATGTCGCCGTGGGCGCCGCGCATTATCACGGTGCAGATCAACCCCGAGAAGATCGGCGAGCTGATCGGCCCCAAGGGCAAGAACATTCGCGGCATTCAGGACGAGACGGGCGCCGAACTCACCGTGGACGACAGCGGCTTGGTCACGATTTCCGCTGTGGGCAGCGAGTCGATGGAGCGCGCGCGTCAGATGGTGCAGGCGATTACCGCCGAGCCGATTGTGGGCGAGACGTACGAAGGTCCGGTGAAGAGCACGACCGCGTTTGGCGCGTTCGTCGAAATCATGCCGGGCACCGAAGGTCTCGTGCACATCTCCGAGCTCCAGTGGGGCCGCACCGAAAAGACGGAAGACGTGGTCAAGAAGGGCGATCGCGTGAAGGTCAAGCTCATTGAGCGCGACGAGCGTGGCCGTCTGCGTCTGTCGATGAAGGCGCTGGTGCCGAAGCCGGGCGCTGACGAAGCAGGCGCGGCCGGAACGGCTGCGCCGGCTGCCGAGTCGTCGTCGTACGCCGAAGGCGATGCGGCTCCGGCCGCACCGGCCGCGGAAGATGGCGAGCGTGCCCCGCGTGAAGATCGCGGTGGACGTGGCGGCAGTCGCGGTGGGCGTGGTGGTGGTGGCGGCCGCGGTCGCGGAGACCGCTAGCGCCGTGCCCCAAGGCTCCGTGCCCCTCGCCGACGTCCGCCCGACGGAGCGGGGGGGGGAGCGCACCGTGTTCGAAAACGGATTGACCGTAGTCTCGGAGCACATCCCGGGGGTACGGTCGATTGCTATGGGGGCGTGGGTGCGTGCGGCGTCGATTCACGAGTCGCGCGCCAACATGGGGGTGTCCCACCTCCTCGAGCATATGGTGTTCAAGGGGACCCAAGGGCGCTCGGCGCACGACATTGCGTCGTCGCTCGAGGCGCTTGGCGGTTCGCTTGATGCGTATACGGCGCGCGAACACACCTGCTTTCAAGCGCGGGTGCTCGACGAGCATTTGCCGCAGGCGGCGGATGTGATTGCCGACTTGGTGTTTCGTCCGTTGTTGCGTGAGTCCGATCTCAAAATGGAGCGCAAGGTCGTCCTCGAGGAGATCTCGATGGTGGACGACACGCCCGACGACCTCGTGTTTGAGATGCACAACGAGGCGCTCTGGGGGACGCACCCCTATGGGTATTCGATTCTCGGCACACGGGACAGTGTGTCGGCGATGCCTCTCGCTGTCATCCGTGGGCTGCACGAACGCGCGTACCATCCGCCGCAGATGGTGGTGGCGGCGAGCGGCAATGTGGAGCACGCGGCATTGGTGGACGTCCTCGGCGCGACCGGCTGGGCGGATGTGAAGGCGGGGAGTAGCGAGCGGCTCACCGCTCCACCGGTGACGGCGATGCCACCCGTGACGCGCCATGTGGAGCGCGAGGGGCAGCAGGTGCACCTGGTGTTCGGTAGCGAGACGGTGTCGCATGCTGACCCGCGCCGGCACACGCTGATGCTGGTGAATACGCTGTTGGGGGGCGGGATGAGCTCGCGGCTTTTTCAGCGGCTGCGTGAAGAGCTAGGTCTCGCCTACAATGTGTATACATTTCAATCGTTCAACCTCGACACCGGAACGCACGGTGTGTATCTCGCGACGGCTCCTGAGAGTGCGGCACAAGCGGTGGATGCGGTGCGCGTGGAGTTGGCGCGGATCGCGACCGAGGGAGTTGGAGCGACCGAGTTGCAGATGGGGAAACAGCAGTTGAAGGGGCAGATCACCTTGTCGATGGAAGGGGTGACGAGCCGGATGTACCGTGCGGCGGCGGTTGAGTTGTTCAACGAGCCCTTTGTGCCACTCGATGGAGTGCTCGCAAAGATCGACGCTATCACGGAGGACGACGCGCGAGCGGTGTGCGCGGCTTTTTTCGGGCCCGAGCGGCAGACGTTGGTGAGTCTCGGGCCGTGGCGAGACAACACCCTTACTTGAGCTAAACAGATATCATGAAGATCGGAATTCCGAAGGAAATCAAGACGAACGAGAATCGTATCTCGCTCGTCCCCGCAGGTGCCGAAGCCCTCGTGTCGGCTGGCCACTCGGTGATGGTCGAAACGGGTGCTGGCCTGGGCAGCGGCTTCAGCGACGAGCAGTTCACAGCGGTAGGCGCAACGATCGGTGCGGACGCCGATGCGGTGTGGGCGCAGGCCGACATGATCATCAAGGTGAAAGAGCCGATCGCCGTGGAATGGCCCCGCATGAAGAAGGGGCAGACGGTGTTTACGTACTTCCACTTTGCCGCCGACGAAAAGCTCACGAAGGCGCATATGGAAACGGGCGCCACCTGTATTGCGTACGAGACGGTGGAATCGTCGAATGGCGAGTTGCCGCTGCTGATTCCGATGTCGGAAGTCGCCGGCCGTATGGCGGTGCAAGAAGGCGCCAAGTATCTGGAGAAGCTGTACGGCGGTCGCGGTGTGCTGCTCGGCGGCGTTCCCGGCGTTCCGCCGGCCAAGGTGGTGGTGCTCGGCGGCGGTATCGTGGGCATCAACGCGGCCAAGATGGCGGCGGGCATGGGCGCCAAGGTCACGATCCTCGATCTGTCGCTGCCGCGTCTGCGCTATCTGAGCGACGTGATGCCGGCGAACGTGACCTGCATCTACTCGAACCGTCACAACATTCTCGAACAGATTTCGACGGCTGACCTCGTGGTGGGCGGCGTGCTGATCCCCGGTGCCAAGGCGCCGAAGCTGCTTCGCAAGGAAGACCTGAAGCTGATGCGCCCCGGTTCGGTGATTGTGGACGTGGCGATCGACCAGGGCGGTTGCGTGGAGACGATTCACGCGACGACGCACGAGAATCCGGTGTACACGGTGGACGGCATCATCCACTACGGTGTGGCGAACATGCCGGGTGGCGTGCCGCGCACGTCGACGCTGGCGCTGACGAACGCGACCTTCCCGTACGCGCTCAAGCTGGCCAACAAGGGCTGGAAACAGGCGCTCCGCGACGATCCGGCTCTGCTGAAGGGGCTGAACGTGACGGAAGGCAAGATCACGTACCGTGGCGTGGCCGAGGCGTTTGGGATGGAATACCACGAGCCCGGCAAGTTCGTCGGTTGATCGTGCGGCCGGTGCCTCCGGATCGATGGCGATCGGAGATGGCACCGGCCGAGTACGAAGGGCTGGAAGGTGGCCCAAATGGGCACTGAGGGGGGGGCGACCGCGGATGCGGTAGGACATTGGGAAGCGCAAACCGCTTCAAATGCGTAGCCATTGCGTCGAGTTGTGACCAGCGTCCGTTTGGAAGGGTAAGGGGTGATAGCCGGAGTGAACGTTTTTCTCCCGCCGAGCGTTATGGCTTAGTTCTGTACCCTGTTTGGCCGTTTGTCCGTTCGTCCGTCGGCTCAGCTGCGAGCCGGCGATCCCCAGACTTTGAGAGGACCCGCATGCACAGGCCACCACCCTGGACGCGGATTGCTGGGACCGTATCGCGAGCTCTGCTCGCGCTCGGTTTCTGCGCATCCGCCGCGGCTGCACAAGGCAGCGTGACCGTTACCGTGCGCGAAGGCACGCGCCCCATTGAACAGGCCCAAGTGGCCGTCGTGGGCACGAACCTCGGTGCCCTGACGGGCGCTGACGGCAAGGCGACGTTGAAGTCGGTTCCTACGGGAACGCAGACGCTGCGCGTGTTGCGCGTGGGCTATGGCGAGCAGAAGCAGACGATCACCGTGACGGCGGGGCAGACGCTTGCGGTGGACGTGGTGCTGAGCGCGGTCGCCGTGAACCTGACGCCGGTGGTGACGACGGCGACCGGCGAAACTCGCCGCGTGGAAATCGGCAATGCGGTGGCGTCGATTGACGTGGCCAAGTTGAAGGAGAACTCGCCGATCACGAACATGAACGACCTCCTGAACTCGCGTACGCCGGGCGTGTTGGTGACGCCGAGCACGCAGACCGGTTCGGGGTCGCGCATTCGTATTCGCGGCACGAGCTCGCTCAGTCTGACGAACGACCCGATCTACGTGATCGACGGCGTGCGTATGACGGGCGGCAGCCAGACGTCGCTGTTTACCGGCGACGCGCAGGCCGGCCGTACGGGCGACATCAACCCGGAAGACATTGAGAACATTGAAATCGTGAAGGGGCCGTCGGCGGCGACGCTGTATGGCACGGACGCGGCGAACGGTGTGGTGGTGATCACCACCAAGAAGGGACGTGCGGGCTCTGCCAAGTGGAGCACGTTTGTGGAAGACGGCTCGCTGGTCGACCGCAACCCGTACCCGTGGAACTACACGATTGCCGGCCACACGCCGGGGCTGACGGCGTACCGTGAGTGCGGTCTGCCGTTGATCTCGGCTGGTTCGTGCGTGAAGGACAGCCTTCGCCAGTACTCGCCGTTGAAGGATCCAGAAGCGACGCCGCTGGGCATGGGGCATCGGTTGGAGCTGGGCGCCCAGGTGAGCGGCGGTAGCGATGCGCTGCGATACTATGTGGCGTTCACGCGTCAGACGGAGACCGGCGTGTTCAAGCTGCCGAACTTCGAAAACACGATGCTCGACACGATGGCGCAGCCGATTCGGAAGTGGATGGAACATCCGAACCAGCTCGACCAGACCGGTGTGCGCGCGAACCTGAGCGCGGCGATTAACTCGAAGCTCGACATTACCGTGAGCACGGGCATCACGATGGGCGACACGTACCTGCTGCAGGCATCGAACGCCACGGCGGGACTCGGGTCGCAGGGCTTTGGCGGTCCGGGCTATGCCACGAACGGTACGGTGGCCACGATCGGCACGCCGTTGCACGGCTATCGCGCGTGGACGCCGGGCTTCACGTATCAGGAAAAGGTGGAGCAGTCGGTCAATCGCTTTATTGCGTCGGCCAATATCAACTTCCGCCCGACCAGCTGGTTGCAGATGCGCGCGGACATTGGCAACGATCTCACGGACCGCTTGGAGCAGAATCTGCTCTTCCGCGGTGAAGGTCCGCCCATCACGGCGACCTACCGCAGCGGTTTCGCGAATAATTATCGGTTCAACGATCGCAACTTTACCGCCAACTTCTCGGCGACCGCGACGAACAGCTTCCTCAACGCCTTCATCTTGAAGTCCACGCTCGGTATTCAGTATGTGGATTTCCGTCGTGATGGCGACGGTGCGCAGGGCTCCGTGCTGGCCCCGGGCACGCAGACGCCGCCGGCCGGCACGATCATCTCGGTGACCAACTCGTACGTGCCGCAGCGCACGCTCGGGCAGTTCCTGGAAGAACAGCTGGCCATTCGCGACCGTTTGTACTTGACGCTCGCGGTGCGCACCGACCAGAACAGCGCGTTCGGTACGAACTTCCAGAGCATTTTCTACCCGAAGGCGAGCGCCTCGTGGGTCATCTCGGATGAGCCGTGGTTCCACATGCCGAAGGTGCTCCAGATTGACAACTTCCGTTTGCGCGCGGCGTTCGGATCGTCGGGCGTGCAGCCCGGACCGCTCGACGCGTTGCGTACGTTTGGCGCGACGACGGCCAATGTTCGCGGCACGGACCAGCCCGGCGTGGTGTTCTCGGCGCTCGGCAACAGCGATTTGAAGCCAGAGCAGACGACCGAGACGGAAGTCGGCTTTGAAGCGCGCCTGCTGAAGGGCGCCGTCAACTTTGAAATGACGTATTACGCCAAGAAGACGAAGGACGCGCTGATTTCGGCGATCGTCGCTCCGTCGGCTGGCGCCGCCTCCAGCGTGCGTCGCAACCTTGGTTCGGTGACGAACGAAGGATTGGAAGGCTCGATCAACGCCCAACTGGTGGACCGTCGTGCGCTGGGCATTGACGTGACGCTGAGTGCGTCGATGAACTCGAACAAGCTGGTGAGCTTGGGCGGTACGCCGCCGCAGATTGGGACCACGACCCGCGCGGTGGAAGGCTCGCCGTTGTTTGGGCTCTGGGCCAAGCACATCACCGGCTGGAACGACAAGAACAAGGACGGCATTCTCACGTATAACGCCGATCCGAACCTGAACGAAGTGTTCGTGGACACGGCCGTGACGCTCCGCGCGTACAGCGCCCCGCGTAAGACGGTGACGTTGAACACGGGCATCGAAGTGCTCGACCGTCGCCTGCGCTTTACGGCGCTGCTCGACTATCGTGGTGGCAACCAGTACTACAACAACACCGAGCGCATCCGCTGCGTGAGCCGTCAGAACTGCAACGGCCTCATGAACCCGGGCGCCTCGTTTGAGGAGCAGGCGATGGTCGTGGCGACGCGCAACGATCCGTCGGCCACGCTCGACGGCTTCTACCAGCCGGGCGCCTTCCTCAAGCTCCGCGAAGTCTCGGCGGTGTACACGCTGCCCGACAAGCTCGCCCGCTCGATGCGGGCGCGGAGCGCCACGGTCATGCTCTCGGCGCGTAACGCAGCCAAGTGGACGAACTACCGCGGTGTGGATCCGGAAAATGACTACACGGCCACCGCCGGCGGTGACAACCCGTCGGACTTCCAGAGCTTCGGCGCTCCGACGTACTACATCCTTCGCTTCAACCTCGGCTTCTAAATGCCCACCGACAAGGGACACCCCATGACGACCTCGCAAAAGGTCCAGCGTCGCGGCCTGATTCTGGCCAGCGCAGCTGTGGTGGCGCTGGCGGCGGCGTGCCACAACAGCATTACCGACTCCATGCTCAGCGTCGCTGCGCCGAACATCATTGACCCGACCAACGTCAATAGCGTGGACGGTGCCAACGCGCTGAAGGTTGGCGCGCTGGCCCGCTTCCGCAACATGACGGCTGGCTCCGAGAGCGACTGGCTGTTTGGCGGCCTGCTCGCGGACGAGTGGGTGACGAGCTCGACGTTCATTCAGAACGACGAGGCCGACGAACGGGCCATCAGCCTGAACAACTCCACGGTGACGGGACAGTTCCGCACCATCAATCAGGTGCGCACGGCCTCCAATCAGGGCATTGCCGCCCTGAAGAAATACCGGCCGACCGCGGCGGTGGATATTGCGGAGTTGTATTTGGCGCGTGGTTTTGCGGAAATGCAGTTGGCACAGGATTTCTGCAACGGCATTCCGTTGAGCGACGCGAGCGTTGCGCCGGTGGCCTACGGCACGCCGCTGACCAACGATGCCGTGTTCAAGATTGCGCTCGCGTCGTACGATTCGGCGATCGCGCTCTCGAACAGCCTAACGGACGCGACGGGCATCTCGGTCAACCGTGCCGCGAAGGTTGGCCGCGCGCGCGCGTTGCTCGGCACGAACGACATTGATGGGGCGGCCGCGTTGGTGGCAGCCATTCCGACGACGTTCTCGTACGATCACACGTTCCTCACGAGCTCGGGCGACAATATTCTTTGGTCGCAGCCGCTCAGTTCGCGCCGCTATAGCGTGGGCGACACGACGGTGCGCACCAGCGCGGGCACGTTCGCGGTGAAGCCGTCGATCGAGTTTGCGTCGGCCAAGGACCCGCGCTTGCCGGCGGCGAACACGCCGCTGAACACCAAGTCGCAGGATGGCTCGGTGATTTCGTTCACGACCACGATGTGGGCGCAGTCCACGACGGTGCCGGTACTCAACGGCATTGACGCCCGCATGGTTGAAGCCGAAGCGGCGTTGCGGTTGAACGACGGGACGACTTTGATGGCGATTCTGAACGCACTGCGTGCCGCTCCGCCGAAGCTTGGCGAAGTGCAGGCAGCGGCGATGGCTCCGCTCGTCGATCCGGGCACGGCGGCCGGTCGTCGGGACCTGATGTTCCGCGAGAAGGCGTTCTGGACGTTCTCCCGCGGGCAGCGGTTGAGCGACATGCGTCGCCTGATGCGGCAGTACGGCATGGCGGAGGCCTCGGTCTTCCCGACGGGCACGCACTACCGTGGCGTTCCCTACGGCCACGACGTAAACCTCCCGGTGCCGCAGGATGAGACCAATAACCCCAACTTTACGGGGTGCCTCGACCGCAAGCCGTAAGGCTCGCGGGAGGGTTGCGTCGGTAGGGCAGGAGGGGGAGGACTGCTTCGGCAGTCCTCCCCCTTTTGCTTGCTCCCATCTGCCGCAGGGACTAACTTTGGGGGGTTCGTCCCCGCCCATGTTCCTTCGCCTTTTTTTGAGAGCCGCTCGCTTCCCGCGAGCGCGCGCCGACACATAATGCGCTGGCCGTTCTTCAAGAGGGGTTCGTTGTTCCCCGCCAACGCGATCGCCGTGGATCTTGGCACGGCGAACACGCTTGTGTATGTGAAGGGCGAGGGGATCGTGCTCAACGAGCCGTCGGTGGTCGCGATGGATCGCGAAACCAAAAAGATCAAAGGCGTTGGGCTCGAGGCCAAGCGCATGCTCGGCCGCACGCCAGACGGCATCATTGCGGTGCGTCCGATGAAGGACGGCGTGATTGCCGACTTCGACGTTACTGAAAAAATGCTGCGCTATTTTCTCACGCTGATCATCGAGAACCATGTGTTCAAGGTGAAGCCGCGTGTGATTGTGTGTGTGCCGTCTGGTATCACCGAAGTGGAGAAACGCGCGGTGCGCGACTCCGCGCTCGGCGCCGGCGCCAAAGAAGTGTTCATGGTTGCGGAGCCGATGGCGGCGGCGATTGGTGTGGGGCTGCCGGTGGAAACGCCGACGGGCAACATGGTCATCGACATTGGCGGCGGCACCACGGAAATCGCGGTGATCGCGCTCTCGGGCATCGTCAGCGACACGTCGATCCGTGTGGGCGGCGATGAACTCGATATGGCCATCGTACAGTTCATGCGCAAGAGCTACAACTTGCTGATCGGTGAACCGACGGCGGAGATGATCAAGATTCAAATCGGCTCAGCGGCTCCGATGGGCGAAGAGCGCGAGATGGAAGTGAAGGGACGCGATCTCGTGTCGGGGATTCCGAAAACCGTGCGCGTGCATTCCGCGGAGATTCGCGAGGCGTGCCAAGAACCCGTGCAGCAGATTGTGGATGCGGTGCGTCGTGCGCTCGAAATCACGCCGCCGGAACTGGCGAGCGACATTGTCGATCGTGGCATCGTGATGACTGGTGGCGGCGCCTTGATTCGCGGGCTCGACATTTTGCTCACGCAGGAGACCGGGCTGCCGATTCACGTTGACGAGGATCCGCTCACGTGCGTGGTGCGTGGGTGCGGACGCATCCTCGATGACGAGGAGAAGTACTGGTCGGTCCTGAGCACCTGAAGGTCGACCGCCCCCGGTGCAGCGGTCCACACGGACGGATCCCCGAGTAGATATCGGGTTGGTGGCGGCCTGCGTGGCCGTGTCGCTCGCCTGTCTCGTGTTGCCGGCCGCGATGCGCGACAACGCCGCCGCGGCCATGCGCGCGACGCTGGTGTCGCCCCTCTTCAAGCTGCAGTCGCGCGCCGAGGTGTCACGACACGCGCTCCTCAGTCGCGACGCGGCGCTCCGGTTAGTGGACAGCGTGACCGTTCGCTCGCAGCGACTCTCCGGACTCGAGGCTGAGAACGAGCGATTGCGCCTGCTGCTCGGCCTTGGGGCCGGGATCCGCTGGGGCTTTGTTCCCGCCGAAGTGCTGCAGGGCCGAGGGCTTGGCGACGAGTTTACGGTGACGCTAACGGCGGGCGAGCAAGACGGGGTCGAGCCGTTGTCGGCCGTGGTCGCGCCGGAAGGGATTGTGGGCGTGGTGGAGCGAGTCGATCAAGCCGTCTCAATGGCGATTCTCTGGCCGCACGCGGATTTCCGCGTGAGCGCTATGTCCGCAGACGAGAGCGCGTACGGCATCGTCTCGTCGCATGCCGCGATCGGCGCGGCGCGATACCTCCTCGAAATGCGCAGTGTGTCGTTGCGCACGCCGCTCAAGGCGGGCGCAGTCATTGTGAGCTCGGGGCTTGGCGGGGTGTTCCCGCGGGGGATTCCGGTGGGGACGGTCGTCTCGGAGCTCCGCAGTGCGGAAGGCATCACGCGCAGTTACCTCCTCCGCCCGATGGTGCGGCTCCCAGATGTTGCGTCGGTGATTGTGCTCCGTCCCGTGCGCGCGCGCGCTGGCGTGAATGGGGTATGGCAGCTCGGACCGTCTGCCGACAGCTCGGCCAAGCGAGTGCTCGCCGCCTCTGATTCGCTCGACAAGCGCGCGGCAGCCGACTCGCTGGTGCGGCGTGCACGGGCGGACTCGCTGGCCCGCCGCGCCATCACGGCCGATTCGGTATCGCGGACGCGCCCCGCCGCCGGACGCAAGCCGTGAACGCGACTCGGGCACTCTGGTTTCTTTTTGTATTCGCGTTGCTCGTGGCGCTACACTACACGTTGCGCCCGATGCTGGCGTGGCGGGCGAGTATCGATTTTCTCGTGATCGCCCTGTTGCTGGTGTCGGTGCGATCGCGTCCGGGTGTGGCGGCGGTCGCCGGTCTCGCGATTGGGATTATGGCGGATTCGTTGACGCCCGGCGCCTTTGGCGCAGGCGCGCTCGCGATGACCCTCGTGGGATTTTCTGCGAGTTGGCTCAAGGCTGCGTTCTTTGCGGACAACCTCGCCCTCAACGGCATGTTTGTGTTCCTGGGCAAGTGGGCCGGTGACCTGCTGTACTTGGTCGCCGAGCGTCGGGTGCACGGCGGGGACTTCCTCGTGCAGGCCATGTTGTGGTCGCCGCTCTCCGCGGCGGTGACGGCGGTGGCCGGACTCGTGGTGTTGACCCTCGTGCGTCCCGTCCTTGGGGCGCCCCGAACGTGAGTTTTCAGCCAAACGACGTGCAGCGCCGCGGGCGCGTCGCGTCCGGCATGCTGTTTGTGATGTTTTTGTTTTTGATCGGTTCGTTTTTTCGCACGCAGGTGTTGCAGCACTCGCAGTACACACTGCAGTCCGAGGAAAACCGGTTGCGCGAGGTGCCGCTCCCGGCCCCGCGCGGCATCATTTACGACCGTCGCGGCGCGGTGATCGCGGAGAACGTGCCGGGGTACTCGGTGTCGTTGCTCTCCCCGCGCGAAGACTCGCTGCGGGCCTCGCTACACCGGCTGTCGGGGACGATCCCGATGTCGGAGGAGCAGGTGGACGCCGTGCTGCGGCGCTACCGCCGGAATCCCAATCGGCCCGCCGTGATTTTTCCGGATGCGTCGTTCGATCTGGTGTCGGTGCTCGAGGAGCATCGCGTGGAGTTCCCGGGGCTGATCATTCAGGCCACCTCGCGCCGGCATTATCCTGACGGCCCAGCCGTCGCCGCACTCGTGGGCTACACCGGCGAAATCAACGAAAGTGAGCTCAGCACGCTCGCGGTGCAGGGGTATAAGGCGGGGCAACAGATCGGAAAAACCGGGATCGAGAAACAATACGAAAAACGGCTGCGCGGACGCGAAGGGGTTCGGTTTGTAGAGGTGGACGCGCGCAATCGCGTGGTGCGTGAGGCCGGTGCGCGGCAGGACATCAGCCCAGACCCGGCACAGCCCCTCTACACGAACATTGATCTCGACTTGCAGAAGTTTATTGTCGAGATTTTTGGTGACTCGCTTCAGGGCGGGGCGGTGGCCCTTGAGCCGCGCACCGGCGAGGTGCTCGCGCTGCACAGTGCGCCGTCGTACGACCCCAATCGGTTCATTGGCGGCATCCCGTTGGAGTACTGGCGCCAACTGCAGGCGGATCCGCGTCGTCCGTTGCTCAATAAAGCGATACAGGGGATGTACCCGCCGGGCTCCACTTGGAAGCTCGCGAGTGCGGTGATTGCGCTGCAGGAAGGGGTGGCGATGCTGTCGGATCGTATGCCGACGCCGTGCACCGGCGGCATGCAATTTGGCAATCGCTACTTCAAGTGTCACGACAAGCGCGGGCACGGGTCGCTTACGCTTGGTGAGGCGATTGAGAAATCGTGTGACGTGTATTTCTACCAGCTGGGATTAAAGATCGGCTTGTCTCGCCTCGTGGCCGGGGGGATCGCGCTCGGGTCGCGCGAGCGGTCGGGGATTGATTTGCCCGCCGAGTCGCGGCCGCTCTTCCCGACGACGCCGGTGGCGGATTACTACAATCGGAAGTTCGGCGTGCGCGGGTGGAATCAGTCGAACTCGCTGAATTTGGTGATTGGGCAGGGGGAGAACGCGCAGACCGTGGTGAACATGGCGCGTTTGTATACGGCGCTCGCTACGGACGGTGAAGCGGCGCAGCCCTCGGTGGTGCGGAGCGCGCCGCATCACACGCGATTGTACCAACTCGACAGCACCCAACTCGCCGGCGTGCGCGGCGCGCTCGCCGGCGTGGTGAGCCGCGGCACGGCCGCCGCCTCACGCATTCAGGGGATCGTGCTGGCGGGCAAGACAGGCACCGCGCAGAGTGGACCCAAGACCGGCGATCACGCGTGGTTCGTTGGCTTTGCGCCTGCCGATGATCCGAAGATCGTGGTGGCGGTGATGCTCGAGTTTGGTGGACACGGTACGCGTGCCGCGCGCATCGCGTCAAAGATTATTGAGCATTATCTCAAGGTGTCGGCGCAGCAGTTCATCCAGACGGAGGGGCCGTGAGATCCCGTCAGGTGATGGATTGGCCGCTCGCCGTCACGGCGCTCGCGCTTTCGGCGTTTGGGGTTGCGATGGTGTTTAGCGCCGGGCAGACGGATGTGCCGACCCCGGTGGCGCATCTCTGGCAGAATCAGTTGTTGTGGCTGGCGATCGGCGTGTTTGCCGCATGGCTTGCCACGCGCGCCTCGGTGCGATTCCTGGATTGGGTGGCGACCCCCGCGTATATCACGACTTGCGTCGTGCTGGTGTTGCTGCTGTTCATTGGCAAGGGCGCGGGCACGGCGGCCAGCACCAAGAGCTGGCTGTCGATTGGCGGCGTGCGGTTGGGGCAGCCGTCTGAGCTGGCGAAGATCGCGGTGGTGTTGATGCTGGCCAAGGTGCTGGCATCATTCAAACAGGCGCCGCATTCGCTGCTCGAGTTGTGGCGACCCGCAGCGGTGGTGGGATTGCCATGGCTCTTGATTATGCTGCAGCCAGATTTGGGAACTGGCATCGTCTTCATCGGCATCTTTTTCGCGATGCTGTTCTGGGCTGGGGTGTCGTGGCCGTTGTTGGTGATGGTGGCGAGTCCCGGGGTCAGCCTCTTGTTGGCATCGGAACCGTTGCGATGGGGCGCGTGGTTTTTCTTTCTGATTGGACTCGTGCTCTGGTACAAGCCGTATATCGCGGAGGGCGTTGCGGTGGTGACGCTGAACGTGATCACGGGGCTCGCGGCGACCGTGTTGTGGGATCGGCTCAATCCGTATCAGCAGCGCCGTCTCTTGGTGTTCCTTGATCCGTCCACGGATCCGTTGCGCTCGGGCTATCACGTGATTCAATCGCAAGTCGCGATTGGGTCGGGCGGATGGCTGGGCAAGGGGTTCACGCTCGGCTCGCAGAAGCGCCTCGCGTTTTTGCCGGCGCAACACACGGACTTTATTTTTCCTGTCGTGGGTGAAGAATTGGGGTTTGTTGGCGTGACTATAGCGCTGGCGCTCTTCTTTTTCCTCTTCCTGCGTTGTGTGCGCATTGCATCCCGATCGGCTGATCCGTTCTCGAGCCTCGTGGCGTTCGGGCTCGTCTCGATTTGGTGCGTGCACGTGCTGGTGAATGTGGGGATGACGCTGAACTTGATGCCGGTCACCGGCATTCCGTTGCCATTCTTCAGCTACGGCGGCTCGTTCATGCTGGCCTGCTGGCTTGGGATGGGAATGCAGCTCCGGGTGTCGGCCGAAGGGCGTGGCCGAGCCGACTCGCTGGTCATTTAGCCCTCACGAGGCGAGATTTCGGTATGGCTTGGTTCCGGAAAGAGAAAAAGGCTCGCGAACCCCGCGCCCAGCGGCTGGACATTCCGCCGGATGCGTGGGAGAAGTGCGAGGCATGTGGGCATACCGATATCCGGGAGAAATTCGCCCGGAGCCTCAACGTATGCCCCGTTTGTGACTATCATCGGCGCCTTCGTGCCATTGAGTACGTGACGCTTCTGCTCGACGGCGAGAGCTGGGAGGAGACGGAGTCGGACCTCCGGTCTGCAGACCCGCTGGGCTTTCCGGATTATCCCGCGCGTCTCAAGAAGGCACTCACGAACGCGGGTGATACCGATGCCATTCTGACCGCCACCGGCAAGATGGAAGACATGCCGGTGAACCTTGCCGTCATGGATTTTGCCTTCATGGGCGGATCGATGGGGTCGGTGGTCGGCGAGAAAATCGCGCGACTCGGCCAGCGTTCGCTTGAGAAGAAGTTTCCGTTGATCATCATCTCGGCCTCCGGCGGCGCCCGCATGCAGGAAGGGGTGCTGTCGTTGATGCAGATGGCGAAGACGTCCGCCGTGCTCTCGCAGTTGGCCGAGCGGCGTATTCCGTATGTCTCGATTCTCACGAATCCAACCACTGGTGGCGTGAGTGCGAGCTATGCGATGCTCGGCGATGCCATTCTCGCCGAGCCGGGCGCGGTGATTGGGTTTGCCGGGCCGCGCGTGATCAAGCAGACGCTGGGGCAGGACCTTCCCGAAGGATTCCAGACCGCCGAATTTCTGCTCGACCATGGAATGGTTGACGCGGTGGTGCACCGTCACAAGATGAAGGGGACGGTGGGGCAGTTGCTGCGCCATATGAGCGGGATGCCCGCGGCCAGCGGGTGGGTGCCGAGCTGAAAACGTACGGCGACGCGCTCGACTTTTTGTTTGCGCGCACCACAGGCGTTTGGAAGCTTGGGTTGGAGCGGGTTGAGGGTTTTCTGCACCTGCTGGGCGACCCGCACCGCGACTTGCGCACGTTGCACGTGGCCGGCACTAATGGCAAAGGGAGCGTCTGCGCGACGCTCGAAGCGGCGCTCCGCGCCCGCGGCCTGCGCGTGGGGAAATACACGTCGCCGCACCTCGTTGATTTTCGTGAGCGGTTTCTGATTGACGGCGCTCCTGTGGAAGCGGAACGCATTGTCTCCTTTGTTGAGCAGTGGACGCCGGAAGTTGAACGACTCGGTGCCACGTTCTTTGAAGCGACCACCGCGATGGCGTTCACCTTCTTTGCGGAAGCGAAGGTGGATGTCGCGGTCATTGAAACCGGCCTCGGTGGACGACTCGATGCGAGCAATGTGGTGCAGCCGCTCGTGGCTGGTGTGACGAACATTGGCATTGATCACGTGGAGTATCTGGGCGGCACGCGCGAGGAAATCGCGGTGGAAAAGGCCGGGATCTTCAAGCGGAACACGCCGGCGATTGTTGGTGAGCCCGAGGCGGAAATTCGTGCGTTGCTCTGCCGCGAGGCCGTGGCGCGCGGGGCGAGTCCGATACGCTGCGTGTATGAGGGCGGAGGTCCCACCGATGTGCGGGTGACCGCCGAGGGGACCGAGTTTACACTGGGCGGGCAACGAATCCGGACGCCGTTGGTGGGCGCCCATCAGGCCGCCAACGCGGCGGTGGCGATGGCTATGCTCGACGCCCTACCGGACGACCTGCGGCCGTCGAACGCCGATCTGCACCGCGGCCTGTCGCAGGTGTTGCTCCCAGGGCGCTTTCAGCGCGTGGGGCGGTACCTGTTTGACGTGGCCCACAACCCGGACGGGGCGGCGACGCTGGCCCGTACGATGGAGGCGGTGCGGCCTCCGGGGCCCGTGGTGGCGATCTTTAGCGTGCTGGCGGACAAAGACTGGCGTGGCATGCTGGACGTGCTCTCCGGGGTCGTAGACCACTTTGTGCTCACGCACTGTCCAACCGCCCCTGCCAGCCGCGCCTGGAATCTCCCAGAGGTACTGGCATATGCGCGGGAGCGGGGGGTGTCAGCCGAGGTGATCCGGGACTTTGACCGGGCGCTGGTGAGGGGTGAGGCGCAGGGGGCCACGGTGCTCATTACGGGGTCGTTTCACACGGTGGGCGATGCGATGGCTCGGCTGGAGGTAAACCCAACAGGCGGCTAGATTTCGGGCATGTCTAGCGGGTCACTGCCCGGGTTCCGGGATTTCTATCCAGACGAGTTCGCGCTCCGCGCCCACATCTTTGCGGCGTGGCGGGCGGTTGCCCATCGGTACGCCTTTGTGGAGTACGACGGGCCGCCCCTTGAACCGTTGGATTTGTACACAAAAAAGAGCGGCGACGAGATTGTCGGCCAGCTCTACAACTTCACGGACAAGGGCGACCGAGCGGTGGCCCTGCGGCCGGAGATGACGCCGACCTTCGCGCGGATGGTCGGGTCGCGGGCCAATGCCCTCCGGAAGCCGATTCGGTGGTTCTCGATTCCTCAGCTGTTCCGCTACGAGCGCGCCCAACGGGGGCGCCTGCGGGAGCACTTCCAGCTGAACGTGGATATTGTGGGGGAGCCAAGCGAGTTGGCCGATGCCGAGCTGATTTGCGTGGCGGTGGACATTATGCGCGAACTCGGGCTCGGTCCGGACGACGTGCGCGCGCGGGTGAGCGACCGCCGGCTGCTCAATGCCATTCTCGAGGAGATTGGCGTGACGGAAGGACAGCTGACGACCGTGTACGCCGTGCTCGACAAGATCGCGCGCCAGCCGCACGATATTTCGCGCACGAAGTTGGCCGATGCCGGATTGGTGCCGAAGAACGTGGACCGCGTGATGGGCATCTCGACCGGTTTGCGCGAATGGTGGAGCATGCGCAGGCGCTCGGGGTGGGGGCGTGGATTGACCTCGACCTCACGATTGTGCGTGGGCTCGCCTATTACACCGGCAGCGTCTTTGAGCTGTTTGATGCGCGTGGCGAATTGCGCGCGATTTGCGGCGGTGGTCGTTACGATAATCTGCTGGCCGCGCTGGGCGGCGTGAATCTGCCCGCGCTTGGGTTTGGCATGGGCGATGTTGTGCTCGGCGAGTTGTTGAAAGAGCGAAACTTGCTCCCCACGTTCAGTGGAACACGGGCCGATTTGTATGTCGTGGGAGGCGACGGCGCGCTCGAGCATGGTATTCAGGATGCGCTGACGTTGACGCGGCACTTTCGCGATGCTGGGTTCCGCGTGGACTACGCGCTCAATGCGGAGCGGTATTCGACGCAGTCCACGCGCAATCAAGTGGATGCGGCGAAGAAGGGAGGGGCTCGGGCCGCGGTGTATTTTGAGCCCGGCGATCTGGTGGCCGTGCAGGGATTGCACGGAAAAATGACGGAGGCGCCGCGCGGCACATTTGCCGCTGCGCCGCTCCTCGCGGGCGACGCGCACGCAATGGCCGCGTTCAAGCAGTGGTTTGACTCGACGATTCCTCATCGCACCAACGACTGATGGCTGACGACAAGAAGCTCACCACCCGCGCTGCCGACTTCAGCGCCTGGTACAACGAACTCGTACTCCGCGCCGAACTGGCCGACTATTCGCCCGTGAAGGGCTCGATGGTCATCCGTCCGAACGGCTACGGCATTTGGGAGCGCATGCAGCGCGCGCTCGACGACAAGTTCAAGGCGACGGGGCACCGCAACGCGTACTTCCCGCTCTTTATTCCTGAGAGTTTCCTCAAGAAGGAAGCGCAGCACGTTGAGGGCTTTGCTCCCGAATGCGCGGTGGTGACGCATGGTGGCGGGAAGAAGCTTGAGGAGCCGCTGATCGTGCGCCCCACGAGCGAGACGATCATTTATCACATGTTCGCAAAGTGGGTGCAGAGTTATCGCGACTTGCCGCTACTGATCAATCAGTGGGCGAATGTGGTGCGCTGGGAAATGCGCACGCGCCTCTTCTTGCGCACACTCGAGTTCTTGTGGCAGGAAGGGCACACGGCGCACGCCACGCACGATGAAGCCGAAGAAGAGACGCGCCGCATGCTGGGCGTGTACCGCGACTTCATGGAAGGGTGGATGGCGATGCCCGTGATTACGGGGCAGAAGTCGGAGAGCGAGAAGTTCGCCGGCGCGCTGCGTACGTATTCCTGCGAAGCCATGATGCAAGACAACAAGGCGCTGCAGGCGGGCACGTCGCACAACCTTGGGCAGAACTTTGCCAAGGCCTTTGAGTTGCAGTTCCAAACCGAAGCCGGTGGGCTCGACTTTGCCTGGAACACCAGTTGGGGCGTGAGTACGCGCATGGTCGGTGGGCTCGTGATGACCCACGGCGACGACAATGGCTTGGTGACGCCGCCCAAGCTCGCGCCGATTGAAGTGGTGATTGTTCCGATCTGGAAGAGCGACGAAGAGCGGGGTCGCGTCACAGACGCGGCCTACGCGCTCCGCAATGAACTGCAGGCGTGGACGGGGCGTGGCGTGCACGATCCCCTGCGCGTGCATGTGGACGCACGCGAAGGGGTGAAGCCGGGCGCCAAGTACTATGAGTGGGAAATGCAGGGTGTTCCGCTGCGCCTCGAGCTCGGCCCTAAGGATCTCGAAAAGCAGTCGGTGTTTTCTGCGCGGCGCGACACGCGCGCGAAGGCGCCGATTCCCATGGCGGGCGTGTGTGAGGGCGTTGCGGCGATTCTCGAGACGATGCAGCGCGAGCTGTTTGAAGCGGCTAAGGCGCGTCGCGAGGCGAATAGCTATCGCGGGCCGATCACATATGACCGCTTCAAGGAAATCATGGAAGGTCCTGGCGGCTTCGTGTACGCCGGCTGGAATGGTGATCCGGCCGTGGAAGCACAGGTGAAGGAAGAAACCAAGGCGACGATCCGCGTGATTCCTGATGCGGAGTTCCGTTCGCCCGAGGCGCCTACGACGTGCATGGTCACGGGTCAGCCCGCCAAGTACGAGGTCGTGTGGGCGAAAGCGTACTAACTCAGGCCTTCGCCCGGAGAGCGGGCGGGGTGCACTGTGAGGAGGTGCCGGCGGAGCGCATTGCGCGCGAAGCCGGCACGCCGGCGTTTGTGTATAGCGCTGCGGTGATTCGTGACCGCTACCGCAAGTTGGACGCGGCGCTCGCGGGCGTTCCGCATCGCATTCACTACAGTCTCAAGGCCAACTCGAATCGCGGCATTCTTACGCTGCTTCGCGAGCTAGGCTCGGGCGTGGATGTGGTGAGTGGCGGCGAACTGTTCCGCGCCCTGCACGCGGGTTTTGACGCGCAGGATATCATCTTTGGCGGCGTCGGGAAGACGGCCAAAGAGCTGAGCGAGGCGCTGCAGGCCGGTATCAAGATGATCAATGTGGAGTCTGAGGCGGAGCTGCTGTTGCTCGATCGCATTGCGGGCGAGCAGGGGGTGCAGGCGCCCGTGGGGTTCCGCATCAATCCTGAAGTCGCGGTGGCCACGCGGCACGAGTACATCGCCACTGGCGCTAAGGGGCATAAGTTCGGGATTCCGTACGAGGAGGCCGCGGCGGTGATCGCGACGGCCGTTTCGTTGCGCAATGTGGCGGTCGTTGGACTCGACATGCACGTGGGCTCGCAGCTGCAGTCGTTTGAGCCGTATCGGCATGGGATTGAGCGGCTGGCGAGTCTGGCGTCGCAGGCGCGCGCCCTAGGCGCGCCGCTCAAGTACGTGGACATTGGTGGCGGGTTGCCCGTGGCGTATGGCGACGGGGACACCGACCCTGATCTTGGTGCGTGGCAGCGTGTGGTGATCCCCGCTATCCGCGAGATTGGGGCTGAGTTGTTGGTGGAGCCCGGTCGCTTTTTTGCGGCGGCGAGCGGCGTGCTGTTGGCGCGCGTCTTGTACCGCAAAAAAAGTGGCGGCAAGGATTATGTCATTTGCGATGCCGGGATGACCGAGTTGCTGCGGCCGTCGCATTACGACGCGTATCATTTTATTGAGACGGCAGGTGACCGGGCCGGGCGTGCCCGTGTCGATGTGGTGGGCCCGGTGTGCGAGAGCGGAGACTTTCTCGCACTCGATCGTGAAATGGAGGATGCGCAGCCGGGTGATTTGTTGGTGATTCACACGGCGGGTGCGTATGGATATGTGATGAGTTCGACATATAACTCCCGCGCTCGCGCCGCCGAGGTGATGGTGGACGGGCACCGCTTTGCCGTAGTCACGGCTCGCGAACGTTACGAGGATCTGGTGCGCCTCGAGCACGAGGACCCAGACTGGAGGGATGCCTGATGCTCATCGGATTGATCTCGGATACGCATGATCGGGTGCCGGCCGTTGCCGAATTGCTCAAGCAGATGGTGGAGCGCGGCGTCGGCATGGTGCTGCACGCGGGCGATTACTGCTCCCCGTTTGCGCTCAAGCCGTTTCAGGATGCGAATGTGGCGCTGGCAGGCGTCTTTGGGCGCAACGACGGTGACCCTGAGGGGCTCCGCGCCTTTGCGGCACAGGGGATGGGGCTCGAACTCTTTGAATCGCCGCACAGCATCACCATTGGTGAGCACAAGATTCTCATTGTGCACGACATTGGCGATGTGGCTGCGCGGTCGGTGAAGGCGCACCACGTGGTGGTGCACGGCAACGAGCACCAGCAGTCCATGAAGACGCGCGGTGACACGTTGATTATCAATCCCGGCGAGGCGTGCGGATGGATTCATGGCGCTCCAACGGCAGCCGTGCTCGATCTCGACAGCAAACACGTAGAGTTCATCAAGTTGTCCGACCCGAAATGGCAGGTGTAATGAGTTCGCGTATCCTGATTCTCGATTGCGGGTCGCAGTTCACGCAGCTCATTGCGCGGCGGGTGCGCGAGGCGCGCGTGTACTCGGAGATTCATCCCACCACGCGGTCGCTACAATGGATTCGCGACTGGAAGCCAACGGGAATCATTCTGAGTGGTGGCCCAAACTCCGTCACGGATGAGGGCGCTCCCACTTTTGACCGTGCCATTCTCGACGTAGCGCCGGTGCTTGGCGTCTGCTACGGACTGCAGTGGATCACGCACACCGAGGGCGGCACGGTGGTCGCAGGCGGCGGCCGCGAGTATGGTCGCGCGGACATCACGATTGAGGAGCCGTCGGGCATGTTCGCGGGCTTCGACAAGGGAGAGCGCACCACGGTATGGATGAGCCACGGCGACCATGTGGAGACGCCGCCGCCAGGGTACGTGCTCACGGCGGGGAGTGCCGGCAACGTGGTGGCGGGCATTCGCCATGCCACCAAGCCGATTCACGCGATTCAGTTTCACTCGGAAGTGGCGCATACGGTGCGCGGCGCCGAGATCATTGCGAACTTTTTGTTTGGCGTGTGCAAGGCGGAGCCGGATTGGACGCCGGGGTCCTTTATTGACAACGAGATTGCCAAGATCCGCGCGCTCGTTGGTACCAAGAAGGTGATCTGCGGGCTCTCTGGTGGCGTCGATAGTTCGGTGGCGGCGGCGTTGGTGCATCGCGCTATTGGCGATCAGCTCACCTGCGTGTTCGTGGACACCGGGCTCCTGCGTCTGCACGAGCGCGAGCAGGTGGAACGCACCATGGGGCAGCACCTCGGCATCAAGCTCGTGACGGTGCGCGCGGAGGAGCGCTTTTTGCAGGCGCTCGCAGGCGAAGGAGACCCGGAGAAGAAGCGCAAAGCCATCGGCCACGCGTTTATTGATGTGTTTGAAGAAGCGACTGCCGAAGCCGGCGAGAATGCTGAGTTCTTGGTGCAGGGCACGCTGTACCCCGATGTGATTGAGAGCGTGAGCGCCAAGGGCGGCCCGAGCGCGACGATCAAGACGCACCACAACGTGGGCGGCCTCAAGCCGGACATGAAGTTCAAGCTCATTGAGCCGTTGCGTGAGCTGTTCAAGGATGAAGTGCGTAATGTGGGGCGCGAACTTGGGCTCCCCGAGGAGATGGTGGGGCGCCATCCGTTCCCAGGGCCAGGGCTCGCGATTCGCGTGCTCGGCGAAGTGACGGAGGAACGGCTCGATACGCTGCGCAAAGCCGATGCGATCTACCTCGAGGAAATTCGCAGCGCTGGATTGTATAACGACATCTGGCAGGCCTTCGCCGTGTTTCTCCCCATTCGCTCGGTGGGCGTGATGGGCGACGGTCGCACCTACGAGTATGTGATTGCACTGCGTGCGGTCACGAGCACGGACGGTATGACCGCGGACTGGTTCTCCTTCCCGCATGAAGTGTTGGCGCGGATGTCGAACCGCATTATCAACGAAGTGAAGGGCGTGAACCGCGTGGTGTACGACATCAGTTCCAAGCCGCCGGCCACCATCGAGTGGGAGTAGAGGCGTAGATGCTGCCCCTCGCGCAGCTCCGCCCCACGAGCGGCGAACTGCGCGAGATGCTGCGGCTCGCGTGGCCGATTGTGCTCGCGCAGGTCGGCGTGATGATGATGGGCGTCGTAGACACCGCGATGGTGGGGCGCGTGTCGCCCGACGCCATTGCCGCTGTGGCGCTCGCACATATCTACTGGTCGAACCTCTTCCTCTTCGGGATGGGGCTCCTGTTGGTTCTCGACCCAATCGTGTCACAGGCCGTTGGCGCCAAAGACACGGTGGGCGTGGCGCGCGGGGTGCAGCGCGGCGTGATCATGGCCGTGGTGCTGAGCGTGCTGATGTCGGTGGCGATGTGGCCGGTGGAGCCATTCTTTCGTTCGATGCATCAGCCAGATGGCGTGGTGCCGATCACGGCGAGTGTGATTCACTGGCTGATATTTGGTGTGCTGCCGTCGTTTTTGTTTGTGGTGTTCCGGCAATCACTGCAGGCCATGGGCACGGCGCGCGCCATTGTGGTGTCGATTATCGTGGCGAATGTGCTGAACGTGGTGCTGAACTGGGTGTTGATTTACGGGCATTGGGGCGCACCCGCGCTCGGCCCCGCCGGTTCGGCGATTGCCACGGTGATCAGCCGGTGGGTGACACTGGCGATCATTGTGGCTGGCGGGTGGTCGCATCTGCGGCCTACAATCCGCCCGTGGTTGCCCGAGAGCTTCGCGCTGAAGCCCATGGTGCGAATGCTCGCGATTGGACTTCCGGTGGCCTTGCAACAGCTGCTCGAGATGGCGGTGTTTTCGATGGGCGGGTTAGTGATCGGAACTTTTGGCGTTGTGCCGCTCGCGGGACACGAAATTGTGTTGAACTTGGCGTCCATCACTTTCATGGTGCCGGTGGGAGTCGGCGCGGCAGCAGCGGCGATGGTCGGCCGGGCGATTGGCCGCGACGACGTGTCCGCCGCGCGGCGCGACGCGGTGGCCGCCCTCGCCGTGGGGGTTGGGTTCATGACTTTCGCCATGCTGGCGTTCACCCTCCTCCCGCGGTTCATCGCGAGCGGCTTTGCCGCGGACGCCGCCACCGTCGCTATGGCGTCGTCGCTCCTTCCCATTGCGGGGCTCTTTCAGGTGTTCGACGGAATCCAGTGCGTGTCCGCCGGCATCCTGCGCGGCACCGGCGACACGCGGGTGCCCATGCTCCTCCACCTCGGCGGCTTTTGGGGAGTCGGGATCCCGCTGGGGCTCGCCCTCTCGCTCTGGGCCGGAATGGGCCCCGCGGGGATCTGGTGGGGCTATGTGGGGAGCCTGATTGCCGTCGCCT
The DNA here is from genome assembly GCA_026387915.1 of Gemmatimonadota bacterium. Lineage (NCBI taxonomy): Bacteria > Pseudomonadati > Gemmatimonadota > Gemmatimonadota bacterium. The sequence continues at coordinate 67,655 of JAPLKS010000011.1, read as the reverse complement.
TCCTGCAACTCAGCCGCGTGCGCTGGCGGCTGATGCAGGACATCAAACGACTACACATCGAGCATTAGGCGTACGGCGCGGCCGTGTCGAGTGCGGCGAGTTCGGTGAAATAGCCCGCGATCTGCTCGCACACCAAGTCGAAGAAGCGCGCGCCTTTCTCCGCCGTGGCAGCAGCGGGATTCCCGATGCCCGTGTCGGCGCTGACCTTGGTCCATTGGCGCGGCGCCCAAGCCCATCCTTCGCGAATCCCGCGGAGCTTCGACTTCTTCTCGGCGCCATCGCCGGCGCTGCTCAACGGACGCACGAGATCGGCCGCGATGTGCTGCATGACGCTCGTCTCCAACTCGCCTGCGTGATCGCCGAGGTCGGCGAAGTGCCCCTTGGGATCCACGACCTTGTACCAGTTGATCGTCGAGAGAAAGACAGCCGTGCGCGGCTGCAGCTCACGAATGATCTGTTTGAAATCATTCCCGCCGTGGCCGTTGACGATCACCAACTTTCGAACGCCGTGTCCCTCCAGCGCTGAGCAGATATCGGCCAGCACGGCAGACTGCGTGGAGGGATTCATGTTGATGCAGAGCGGAATGTCGAGCTGGCCCGTGTTCACGCCGTACGGAATGCAGGGGAGGACAATCGCTTTGGTTCCGCGCTCCCAGGCGCGACGCGCGGCTTCGGCGGCCACCGCATCGCTCTGGATGTTGTCGGTGGCGTAGGGAAGGTGGTAGTTATGCGCTTCGGTCGCGCCCCACGGAAGCACGGCGACACTGTACGCGGTGCCGCGTACTTCGGCCCATGTTGTTTCGGCGAGAATCCACGGACGAGCGGTCATGGCTTTGGCTTGGCGTAGGCTGGGGGCGCGCCCTCGTACCGCTTGGTGACGGTGACGATCGTTGCGCCTTTGGAAAGGGATGGGACGCCGCGAATGAAACTCACCACACCGTCCTGTGGTGCCACCACGTCGCCGGTGCGACGGCCAACGTAATCAGTGATGAATCCAACGCGCGCGCCTTTGGCGATGGTGACGCCGCGCTTGACGGTGGCGTAGAACATGCCGCCGCCCTCTGCGCGCACGCGTTCGTCCGGCCCCACCCAGAGGGGATGCACCACCGGTTTCATGGGGTGGGTCATCATCTTCATTGAACTGAGGAGGTTGGCCGACCCTTCCACGAGCATGGCTGTTTCTTCGGCGGTGACGAGCCCCGAGTGGCCGGCTTCCGCGACGAAGGTGGTTTTGCCGAGTGAGAGCGCGTAGCCGCTGAGGCTACGTGTGCTGGCCGGGTTCGCGAGGTCGATATCGCGCACGATGATCATGTCGAGGCCAAAGGCGAGCGCGAGTTTGCGTGACGCGCTGTCCTGTGAGACGACGCCGGTGCGAATCCAATAACTATACGGGCGCAGATCTTCGTCGAGGTCGCCGCCGTGTACGTCCACCACCACATCCGCAATGCGCACGACATTCTGCGCGACGGAGGCGAGTACGCGCACCGTCTGCGTGCCGGTGACATCGCCAGGGTACTGCGTGTTCATCCCTTTGCGGTCCACGGGGTTTACGTGCGGCACCATCTGCTCAAAGGACGCGACGTTGAGCAGCGGCACGACGATCACCGACCCGTGCAGCTGCGCAGGGTTGAGACGATCGATCAGCCGTGTCATGGCGACAATGGAGGTGTATTCGGTGCCGTGCGCCCCGGAGACGAAGGCGACGATCGGCCCCGGCGCCGCACCGTGAATCACGGCCACCTGAATGGTAGTACCGGAGTCCACGCCGGCCGGAATCACGAGCGTGCCGTACACGCGTTCGCCGCGGTGAGCGGTCGCGGATCCCACGGTGAGCGTGGGGAGGGAATCAACCGCCTGAGCGGGAAGCGCCGGCGAGACCACAGCCAGCGCGAGGAGAGAAGCGAGGAGTGCGCGCATGAGTGGAACTTGAGCGCGCGACTGCTGTGATGCTAGGGTGGTGCTACTGTCGCGCGAGACTACGAAGGCCGAGCGGGCGCTACGGACTTGCGTCAGACGCCTTTTTCTTCGAGGAGCTTCATGAACTCGGCCGGCTGCGTAATGGCGAGCAGGCGTTCCGGAACGTCCGGCTCCTTGGAGAACTGGGCGATCTTGCCGAGGACCGGGAGGTACTGGTTCGACACTTCCAGCGGCGGGGCGACGATCAGGAAGAAAAAGTTGACCGGCTTTTCGTCGATGGCCTTGAAGTCGAGCCCGTCTTTTTTGCGGCCGAACGCCACGCGGAGCTTGTTCACCACGAGGGAGCGGCAATGCGGAATGGCGATACCGCGGCCGATGCCGGTGCTACCGAGGTTTTCGCGGCGCTTAAGCATCTTGAACAGCATGGCCTCGTTCTTTTCGTCGAGGCCGAGCAGGGCGATCATTTCTTTGAGGACTTCGTCTTTGGTGGTGCCGACGAGGTCGAGCTTTACGGCGTCTTCGGAGAAAAACTCGCGCAGTTCCATGCCACGTCCTCTACTGAAAAGGGCGCATCAGGCGCGCCAGCGAAACGAGCCTGCGAGAATCAAAGATATAGCGGGGGACAATGTGAGTCAAATCACGATGTTGCAAGCAGTTGGCTACGGGTGTACCTTGCAGGGAATGCCCACTTTTCCGTACCCGGTCGCGCACGCTGTGCCGCTCTTTCTGGCCCCGATGGCTGGGGTGTCGGAGTCGCCGTTCCGTCGGCTCTGCCGGCGCTATGGGGCGGATGTCGTCGTGACGGAGTTCTTGTCGGCTGAGGGAATCCGCCGCGAGAACGAAGCAACCATCTCCAAACTGCGTTTTGGTGCCGACGAACGGCCCATTGGCGTGCAGATCTTTGGGGGCGAGCCAGGGCCGATGGGCGAGGCCGCCGCGCTGGTCACTGACGTGTTTCAGCCCGAGTTCATTGATATCAACTTTGGCTGTCCCGTAAAGAAGGTGGTGCGGCGCAACGGTGGATCCGGCTGTCTCAAGGATCTGGGGCTCGTGCAGGAGGTCATTCGCGCGGTGGTGAAGAACACCCACCTCCCGGTGACGTGCAAGATCCGCAGTGGCTGGAGCGAGGAGATGCGCGATCCCGTGAAGATTGGCCTACACTGCCAAGAAGCCGGCGTGAAGGCGATTGCCATCCATCCACGCACGCGCACGCAGATGTACACAGGGAGCGCACGGTGGGAGGAAATCAGTCTCCTCGTGCAGGCGCTCGAGATTCCCGTCATCGGAAATGGCGACATCAAGACCGCCGAGGACGCGTTCCGGATGCATAAGGAGACGGGATGCGCCGGTGTGATGATTGGGCGCGGATCGTTTGGCCAGCCGTGGATCTTCACGCAGGCGCGTGCGCTGCTCAACGGCGAAGCGCCGCGCGCCACGCCTGGGGTGGAAGAGCGCTTTGCACTCGCGCTCGATCACGCGCGGATGGTGCAGAGCTATGAAGTGGACCCCGAAGGCGCTGCGATCGAGTTCCGCAAACACCTTGGCTGGTACGTGAAGGGGCTGCACAACTCGGCTGATCTCCGCCGCAAGCTGCACTTGGTGAACAGCTTTGGTGAAGTCGAGGGGATCTTCGCGGATTATCTCGCGGAGCATGCCGCGAATCAGTCGCTCGAGGCCGCGTCGCCGTGAGGCGTGACCGCGTGCGCGCGCTGCTCGATGCCGTGGCGAGCGGGCACACGCCAGTGGACGATGCGCTCGTGCAACTCGACCAGGCTCCGCTCGAGGCGTTGCCCTTTGCGCAGATCGACCATCATCGGGCGTTGCGCAATGGTTTTCCCGAAGTCGTGTTTGGCGAAGGCAAAACCGTGGAACAGGCCACGGCGATCTGCGAGCGGATTGCGGCGCACGGCGACGGGTTTTTGGTAACCCGCGCCTCGCCGGAGTTGCGCGAGGCCTTGGTGGCACGGTTCGCTGGCGCCGAGTCGAATGCGCTCGGGCGCACGGTATTGTTGCGCGGCGCGGCGCGTGTTGCGCGCGCTGACGCACGCACCGTTCTGGTGATTACCGCAGGTACGGGCGATCTCCCCGTCGCTGAGGAAGCGGCTGTCACGCTCGATGCGCTCGGCTGCTCCGTGGCACGGCTGGTGGATGTGGGGGTGGCGGGGATTCACCGGCTCCTCTCGCAGCAGGGCGCGCTCGCCGAGGCCGGTGTGGTGATTGTGGTCGCGGGGATGGATGGCGCGCTTCCGTCGGTGGTGGGCGGCCTCGTGCGGGTGCCGGTGATTGCTGTGCCGACGAGCATTGGCTACGGCGCGAGTTTTCACGGACTGGCCGCGCTGCTCACCATGCTCAATAGCTGTGCGGCCGGCGTGACGGTGTGCAACATCGACAATGGCTTTGGTGCCGCGATGGCCGCGGCCCGGATACTCGGCGACTAGTGCGCGCCACGGGGCGTTGAGCGATGTGGCTGCTCGTCGCCTTCGTGAGTGGTGCCGTGGTCTCGTTGGGCGGCGCGTGGTGGAAACGGCGCAGCGAGCACGAGCGCCCCGCGCTTTCTGATCGTGTGTTCGGGGCGGTTCGGAGCGCTGGCGCGACCGTGGACGTCGCCGCCAATCCGCCATCTGACGCGCTCGTGCCGTCGAGAGATGTGTTGCTCACGAGCCATCTCCGTTTGGTGCGCGATGCGTTGCTCGCCGATACCGTGATGCTGTGGCGGCGTGCGTCGGCGAGCGCGCCCTTTGTCTGCGTGACGACGGCGAACGGCGTGCGGTGCGACCCCGCGACATGGGGCACGGTGCAACAGCGTGAGTTGGCGCGCTGGTGCGCGGACGAAGGGATTGTGTCGTTCGATGCGGAAGCCGAGTCGCCGCGTTTCGTGGTGGCGCCGGTGCGCTGGCCGGTGAGCGAAACGCCGACGCCCCCTGAGGCGCCGGCGTTGTTGCTGGTGGCGTCGCTGTCGAGTGAGCGCGTGTGGAAGCGCGAGGCACTCAAGGCGATGGTGCAGGGACACGCCGCGCATGCCGGTGTGCTCTGGGCATTATGGGAGCACGATACGGCGATGACGGCGCAGAATCGTGAACTACGCGCGCTGGTGCGCACGGCGCTTGAAGTGCAGGCTTCGAGCGACCCCGCCGAGCTTGAGCGCAATCTGGTGGAGCGAGCGGTGGAGGCGACCGGCGCGGATTTCGCTGTGCTCGTGCAGTGGGATCGAACGCAGCATACGGGGACCGTGCGGCGTGTGACCGCGCAGCATCCGCTTCCTGCTCCGGCGGTGGGTGAGATGGTGACGGTGGATTCGATCATTGCGCGAGCGTGCATTGATGGCACGCCGCAGTTGTGGGATAACGCGCAGAGCGTGGCGCGCGCGAATCGCGTGTACGGCGGGCCTCGAGAGATTTCCGCCGGTGCGTCACTCGCGGTGATCCCGATGCGTCGTGGGGCGCACAGTCTGGGCGCGGTGGTGCTGGGGAGCAATGCCCGCGACGCGATGCCGCTGCGCGATTTGCGCACGGCGGGGCTCTTTGCGCAACTCGCGGCGTCAGGGCTTGAGGCGGCGTGGGAGCTGGAGGAGGTGAGCCGGGAATCGCAGACCGATGCGCTCACGGGGCTGTGGAACCGGCGGCGATTCAACGATGACCTTGTGCGCGTGCTGAATGAAACCGATCGGTTTGGCGGTCAGTGCGCGCTGGTGCTCGTGGACGTGGATCACTTCAAAGCCGTGAATGACAACTACGGCCACGAGTGCGGCGATGCGGTGCTGAAGTTGGTGTCGCAGGCATTGCTTGAGCATCTGCGCAGCACCGATATGTGCGCGCGCATCGGCGGCGAGGAGATTGGCATTGTGCTGCCGCAGACGGGGCGTGACGGGGCCTTGGAACTCGCGGAGCGGCTCCGTGCGGCGGTGGCGGCCGGTGTGCTCCCGTGGCGAGGCGGGGCGGTGCGGGTGACGGCAAGTTTTGGGGTGGCGCTCTACGACGCGGGGAGCGGCGAAGCGTGGCGAAAACGCCACTTTGCACTCGCGGACGCGGCGTTGTACGCGGCCAAGCGAGACGGCCGTAACCGTGTGGAGTGTGCGTCCGGTTGAACCAAGGGGGGCTTTCGGTGTATCTTTCCCCTGTAGCTCGGGGGCGACTGGAATCGATTGTGTGGGTGGCCCCGTAGTTGCGTGCCCAGGTCCTCGGGTTCCTGGTAAAACACTCGGGAAATTTTCAACTGCGAACAACAACTTCGCTCTTGCTGCGTAACTTCTAGTTACGTCCAGCAGTGCCCATGAGGAAGCCCGCCCGGGGCGGCTTCTAGGGTATCGCAAATCCGGGCTAGCCTTACGTCGCGCCTTCCGGCGTCGGGCAAAACTATAGAGGGCTCATCCAGTATTCGGAGGCCTACCGGCCAGGTACTGGAAACATCAAACGGTAGGATACGCACGTAGACGCTGCGGAAGATCTTATGCAAGACGGGAGTTCGAATCTCCCCGCCTCCACTGTGAGAGCGTGATGCTGTGAGTAAACGAGAGGGGGAGTCTTTCGACTCCCCCTCTCGTTTGTCTTGGTAGCCGGACAGGAGTCAGATCGGGCTGAGCTCCTGTTCGGCTATGTGTCTTTGTGCGTGTTGTGCTATGGCGTAACCGTCGAAGCGGTGCACACGGTCCCGTTGCCGTTGATACGCTGAGCGGCGGTCGTGTAGGCCGAGTTGAATGCGGTCGTGCCGAATGTCTGCGGGCAGTAGGCGAACTTTGGCGTTTGATCGCGGTTGATCTGAAGCTCCGTACGCCCGCGGTTGTTGAATGTCAGTACTCCCACGGTTCCCAGGACGGTACCAGGGGTGACTGCTTGCCCGACGATCACCCGTGGATTGCTCACGTGGTCGTAGATGATCGACCAAATCGACGCGTCCGACGGTTTCGTAACAATCGTCTTGTCGACCCCGTTGGAGGAGGGGTAGATGTCGATCACCTTGCCAGGCGACGATGCCGACACAAGGGGCGTCGCGTCCGCGGTTTCAATCTCGTACGTGGGGTTTTGAAGATTCGACGGGAGCTTTGCGCCGAATATAAAGAACGTAATGGCCTGGTCCGTCGCGACGTTTGGCACCGACAACACCGGTTGCGTTTCGTCAGGTTTCGACGTCGTCGGGCTGCTCGGCGATAACGAGGAGCCGCCGCCGCTACACGCAATGCCGAGAGTGGCGAGCAGAAATCCTACCGGAGCAAGAGCGATGCGCATGATGGCGGTTCCCGGCGGTATAAGAGAGCGTGCTTCCTGTCTCTAGTGCCGAGTCTCGCGTACGAAGTCATGGCAGGTCAGGATAGGACTATGAATAGCGATGGTACAAGGATGGGGCGCTACTACACGCCGCGCCAGTAGACGATAGTGGCGTATGTGGGGCGTGTTTGCTGTGCTCACGTTGCGGGCGGTTTGCGCGTGGCATGCCGGACTCACGAAGCGGCAAGTGGCTGCCGTTCCTTCGGAATCGCACCGTAAAAGGTGGTGTTGCCAGTTTGGGTCGTGTCATGAAAAGGAGAGATTGCTCTGGATGCAGCACCCCGCCGTCACTACAACAAGGGGGCTCCGACGGGGCGCCCGTTTGACGTTTTGCGGCGCTACAGCGTAATCAGAGACTTGACGTACTGGCGGCCCGCTCCGAACGTTGCCGATATCCCATTAGCCCACCATCGATGACACACGTCCGACTCCGCTCCTTTGCCTCCGCACTCTTGTGCGCGCTCGCCCTCGCAACGCCAGCCGCCGCTCAAAAATCAACCGCTAAACCGCTCCCCAATTTTGAGCAGATGTTCGGCTTCAAGCCGGGCGCGGACCGTACGCTGCCGAGTTGGAAGCAAGTCACCGAGTACTTCACCGCGCTCAGCAAAGTGAGCCCGCGCGTGCAGCTGCGCACGCTCGGCAAAACCGTCCTTGGTCGTCCGTTTCTCGTGGCGTTCATTGCCGATTCGAGCGCGCTCGCGAATCTCGAGCACTATCGCACGATTCAGCGCAAACTGATGGACCCGCGCGTGCGTACGGCGAGTGACGTACGGGAGAAGCTCATTGCCGAAGGCAAGAATGTCATCCTCGTGACCTGCTCCATTCACTCCACCGAAGTTGGCGGATGGAGCACGGCGCTGGTGCTAGCCGATCGACTGGCGCGAGCGAGCGACGCCGAGGCGAAGATGATTTTGGCCAACACGATCATTATGCTCGTGCCCAGTCAGAATCCCGACGGCGTGGACATTGTGGGCGACTGGTATCGCGCCACACTCAACACGGCGGCCGAAGGTACTAACCCGCCGGAGCTCTATCACCACTACACGGGGCACGACAACAATCGCGATTGGTATGCGTTCACGCAGCCCGAAACGCGCTACACGGTGGACTCGCTCTACACGCCGTGGGACCCGGAAATCGTGAATGACGTGCACCAACAGGGCGGCAACGCGGGGCGCATCTTTGTGCCGCCGTACATGGACCCGGTGGAGCCGAACATCGATCCGATTCTCACGTCGAGCACGAATGCCTTGGGCCTTCAGATGACGTGGAGCCTGATTCAGAGCGGCAAGACCGGCGTCGCGAACAATGCGAGCTACGACCAGTGGAGTCCGGCGCGTCAGTATTCGCTCGTGCACCGCGGGGCGCGCATTCTCACCGAAACCGCCAGTGCGCGACTGGCGACGGCCGTTGACGTACCGTTCGACCGGCTCGGCACCGGCCGAGGCTACGATGCGCGTGAGGTCAGTTGGAACTTCCCGGCGCTCTGGCCAGGCGGGAAGTGGGGGTATCCGGATATTGTGGACTATCAAGTTTCCGCATCGTGGGCGCTGTTTGTGCACGCCGCACGCGACCGCCGAGCTTGGCTCGAGTCGTACGCCACGATGGGCGACCGCGCGCTCGGCAAGATGCCGGCGTGGGGAAAAGACCCGTGGCCGACGGCGTTCATTATTCCTAAGTCGCAGAGCAGCGCCAGTTCGCTGCAGCGGATGATCTGGACACTCCAGCACGGTCAGGTAGAAGTACGCGAAACGACTGCGCCGGCGTCCGTTGATGGAAAGACGTATCCCGCCGGGAGCTACGCGGTGCTCGTGAAGCAGCCCTTTGGTGGCTATGCCAAGTCGCTGCTCGAACGACAGAAGTATCCGAACCTCTTTGAGTATCCTGGCGGGCCGCCCAAGCGGCCGTATGACGTGACGGCGCACACGCTGCCGCTGCTGTTCGGTGTGGAGGTGGCCACGGTGATGGGCGCCGCGCCCACAACGGGGAAGGTGGTCGCCGAGGTGAAGGAGCCGACGTTTACGGCGCCTTCGCTCTCGGGAGTGAGCAGTAAGCGTATCGGCATCTATAAGAGCTTTGCCGAGTCGATGGATGAAGGGTGGACGCGCTATGTGTTTGATACCTATCGCGTGCCCTTTACTTCCTTGCATGACAATGACGTACGGGCCGGCAATCTCATTGCGAAATACGACGTGATCATCATGCCAGCGCAGTCGGCTGGTTCGATTATGCGTGGCGTGGGGAGTGCCTATCCGGATTCGCTAAAGGGCGGGCTTGGCGAGGCTGGCGGCTCGGCGCTGACGGCTTTCGTTGAGGCTGGCGGCACGCTACTCGCATTCAATGAGGCGTCGGATTACGCTATCGAAACGATGAAGCTGCCGGTGAAGAACGCGCTCGCCGGTGTGCGCAACACGGAGTTCTACGCGCCGGGTTCGATCTTCGCGGTCGAAGTGGATCGTACGAACCCGGTGGCGAAGACGTTCAATGCCCCGACGCCGTCTGTTTGGTTTGAAAACAGTCCCGCCTTTGATATTACGGATCCTTCGCAGGCGGTCGCAGTCGCGAAGTACGCCGCCACGGGGAACTCGCTGCTTTCCGGTTGGTTGTTGGGTGCGTCCAAACTGAACGGCAAAGCAGCGCTCGTGGACGTCTCAAAGGGGAAGGGGCATGTGATGCTGTTTGGTTTCCGTCCGCAGTATCGAGGGCAGACCGAATCGACACTGCCGCTGATCTGGGGCGCGATCTTGCGGGGCACAGACAACTCAGTCAAGCCATAGCTTGCTCACGTCGCAACGAGGGCCGTCGGTTTTCGGCGGCCCTTAGTTGTTTCACTCACGGAGATGACAGGTGAATACACGCCGCCAGTTTCTGATTACTGCACCGCTCGGGCTGATTGGTGCGGTGTCCGCCTGCCGCAGTGACACGCCGGCCGCCGCGTCTGCACCACCAGCTGGCGCGCCACCGACCTTTGGCACGATGCCCGCTTCTGGGCCCGCCGTGACCACGGCGACCTTTGCGGAGGCCGAAAAGCTGGCGCAGGTGACGATGACCGCCGCTGAGCGAGAGCAGGCGGCGGCGAGTTGGCGGACGTCGATTGCCGCGATGTTAGAACGGCGCACTGGGCCACGCAAAGTGGCGATCAGCGATTCTGTGGCGCCCGCGACGCAGTGGAATCCCGCGATCGCTGGAACGGTGGCTGGCCCAGCCCACGATCGGTTCATTCGTAGTACCGGAGATCCGGGACCTCTCCCCACGACGGACGCCGCGATTGCCTTTGCCCCCGTGACGCAACTCTCGCGTTGGATTGAGACGCGAAAGATCACGTCGGTGCGACTCACAAACATCTATCTCGAGCGGCTTGAGCGATTCACGCCAAAGCTGCGGTGCGTCATTACCCTCACCAAAGAGTTCGCGCTGGCACAGGCGGGCAAAGCTGATGCCGAGATTGCCGCGGGGAAGTATCGCGGGCCGCTGCACGGCATTCCGTACGGCGTCAAAGATTTGCTCGATACGGCTGGCATTGCCACGACCTATGGGGCGGAGTTTCACCGCAATCGTGTGCCCACCACCGATTCTACCGTGGTGAAGCGATTGAATGACGCCGGTGCCGTGTTGGTCGCAAAGTTGAGCTTAGGCGCGCTCGCGCTCAACGACATCTGGTTCGGCGGGCAGACCATGAACCCGTGGCTGCTCGAGGAAGGCGCGTCTGGCTCTAGCGCAGGCCCTGGCTCGGCGACGGCAGCCGGACTGGTTGGATTTTCTATCGGAAGCGAAACCGGCGGGAGTATTGTCAGCCCTGCGATGCGCTGTGGCGTGACGGGCCTTCGCCCGACGTACGGCCGCGTGCCGCGGACCGGTGCGATGACGCTCTGCTGGTCGCTCGACAAACTCGGGCCGATGACGCGGAGCGTGGAAGACGCAATGCTCGTGTTGCACGCGATCACTGGGCCGGACGGAGCGGACGTCGCGTGCGTCCCGTGTCACCTCGACTATGATGCGGCCGCGCCCGTGAAGGGATTGCGCGTGGGCTACTTCCCCGCGTGGATGAAGGAAAACCCCGCGACGGAGGTTGACCGCGCCGCGCTGGAGGCCGTACGGAAGCTTGGGATGATTCCTACCGAGGTCACGCTCCCAAATTGGCCGCACGGGGCGCTGAACGTGGTGCTCTTTGCAGAGGCGGCCGCCGCCTTCGAAGAGATGACGCTCTCAGGCACTGACGACCAACTCTCCTCGCAGGTGAACGACGCGTGGCCAAACCTGTTCCGTCAATCGCGCTTTTTGTCGGCCGTCGATTTTGTTCAGGCAGACCGGATGCGGCGGATGTTCGCGGCAGAAATGGCGCGCATCTTCCAGCAGGTGGATGTACTGCTCGTGCCGTCGCTGCGCGATGAGATGCTCACGATCTCGAATTTCACGGGGCATCCGTCGCTGACCATGCGGGCCGGATTTGTGCAGGTGGCGGAAGCGCGGAGCGACTGGGCGCCCGACCCCAAGCACCCGCTCCCGAAGTTTGCGCCACCTCGTCGTGTGCCGCACGGCATCACGCTCCTCGGCAGGCTCTTTGACGAAGGCACCATTGTGCGGGCCGGAGTCGCGTTGGAAAAAGCGTTCAACGTGGTCGGCGAAAACCCACCCGGGTTCTAGCAGCAGGGCGGCCTCGGCGCCGCCCTGCCGGTAGGGTCGTGATTACGGCTTGGCGATCAACCGATCGGTGATCTTCTCGGCGATGCCGCGCGCGTCGGCGGTGACATCGTTGGTGAGAATGATGACCGTGGCGTGTTTATCGGGAATGCGGATAAAGGCGTTGCGCTTGCCGGCATCGGCACCATACGCGCTGTAGCGTGTGGTGCCGTGATATGTGTCCACTTCCCAGCCTTTGGACGCGTCGATGCTCTCGCGGGCTGCGCCCGAGTCGGCGGAGGCACCGCGCGTATAGGTGCGCGGCACTTCGAGGCCAAGCGCGAGGCGATAGAGTTCGTCGACGTTCGAGAGGACGTCACCCGCCTCGTTCGCCGTCGTCTTGTGCAGACCGACTGGCGACGAGGCGCGCTGCGTCACGCAGCGCTGGAACGGGGTGAGCGGAGGTGCCGGCGGCCCGCCGCGCCCTCTGCCGGCCGCTCCCGCACTATCCGGAGCCGCCGCGCCGCGCCCACGTCCCGCGGGCTCTGGCACCTGCGCGCAAATCGCCTCGAACACTTTGGTGATTCCACCGAGCGAGAAATTCGGCACGGTGGTGGTGGGCATAAACTTTGGCTGCGCTGGGATGCCAAACGATTGGTCGATAAACACTTTTCCATTCTGCGCCACAAGCACCGTGGCTCCGCCGGCGGCGGGGGCATCGTACTTGGCGAGAAGCGAGTGAATGAACGCCGGTGATACAGGCGAATCACTGACGGCACGGTGAATGACGCGCCGAGCGGCGAGGTCGTAGCTGTCGCCGGGGTGGAGCGTGACAAACGGACTCCCCGCGTCGTTGGCATCTTTGCTGCCATAGACGAACGCACGGTTGCGGCCGACAATCGTGCCTGTGTCCCCGCGGACGACCCATGCGGTGCCTTCGTCTTCTGAGATGCCGAGAAGATTCGGGTACTTGGTGAGGATGGAGTCAGCGAGATCGGCGAGCCGTTCGCGCGCTACAACGTGCTGATCGATGCCCACGCCACGGAGGTAGGAGAAGCCTTTTTGGTAGCCCGGATAATCCATGATGAAGTTGTTGTTCGACGGCGCGCCGCGCACGAGGAAATCGCCGAGGATGGAAGCGCCGGCGGAGGAGCCACCGACGACGCCTCCGCGTGCGAGCACGTCGTTGAAGGCCGCTTCAGTTTTTGTGCCCGCGTACGCGTCCACGAGGTGAAACTGACGGCCTCCTTCGAACCAGATGCCGCCTGCTTTCTTGATGATGGCGACGAAAGAGTCGGAGTCGGCGATCTTCCGGTCTTTGGTGAAGAGCGTGTAGATGTTTTTGGCGCCCGCCTGTTTCCAGCCGCGCGTGCCCGGTCCGTCTTGCGGATACGAGTCGGCACCACCGGCGTTGGGAACGTCAATGATCAGCGCGTCCGGGCCGCCCGCTGCCGCAATGAACCGGTCGTAGATCTCGGGGCCCATGGAGCCGCCGCCAACCACGATCACGGTGCCGCGGGCAGGACCCACGCGCGGGGCGGGGGAGGCGGACTTCCCTGCGGATTGGGCGTGCAGGGCGTAGGGAAACGCGAGCGTGGCGAGCAGGGCGGTGCGGAAGCGGGACATCAGGCTCTCTGCAGGAGTGGTCGGTTTATACCGCATGCAAACACTGAGGTCGGCACGGCAACGCACACCGTGCCGACCTCACGGACTGAGCTTAGTACTTCCACCACGGCGTCGTGGTGCCCGTCGGCATTTTGCGCAATCCGTATTCTGCCATTTCGCGAAGGCGATCGCCGTTGGTACCTGGGCCGCTCCAGCAATGCGGCTTTTGGTCGCCGTAGACGAAGGTGCCTTCGTAGTGCGGGTTCTTGGTGGTCTTCATCCACGCTTCCAGTTCGCGGGTGGCGCGATCGAGGAAGAAGCTGTCCATATTGCCGACATAGATGTGTAGTTTGTCGACGAGCTTGGGGCCCACGGTCGTCCAGTTGCGCTGGAGGTAATAGAGGAGATCGTAGTTCTCGCGCCAGTAGTCGGTGACCGAGTGATCGATTTCACCGGTGCGCGAGTTGACGGCCGGCTTGAAATAGCCGTCGGCGCCTATAGGCCCCCACGAGGCTTGCCAGATGTCTTGCTGTCCGGTGCCGGAGCGGCCGTGCGTGCCGTTGACGAGCTCCATCCAATAGCGTTGCTGTGCGGTCTGCCGGATTTCACCATTCACTTCGCGCGAGTTGACGGTAGGCGTGAGTTGCCACTCGCTGTAGTTCTTATAGAAGGCGTTTTTGTCTTTGTACATGTTCACCCCTTCCACGTCGGTGAACGTGACGGGGTCGGGGCAGGAGGACCACGTGCCGCCAAAGAAGTCGGGGTGATAGATCTGCAGGGCGAGCGACTCCCATCCGCCCGTGGAGCCGCCGGAGAGCCAGCGGGCCCACGGCTCGCGAATCACGCGGAAGCGCTTTTCTACTTCGGGAATCAATTCATCCATGAACGCGTCGCCGTAGGGACCCATATTGACGCTGTTGACGGCGTAGGAATCGTCGAAGTACGGCGTGGGGTGCTGGAAGGTGACCGCCAGCAGGCGCGGGAACTGATCAGAGAGCCACTGCTCGCGGAAGGCGGGGCCGGCGGCGCCGCGGCCACCAGCGCCTGCCTCGAAGCCATACGGCGCGGCCAAGCCGAAGTGGCCTTGGATGTAGTTCACCGGATAGCTAATCGTGGACGTTTTATAGTCGCGCGGCAGGAGCACCGTGGCGCCCACGTAAATGGGGCGGCCCCAGAACTTGGTGAGTTTGGGGCTCTGGATTTTGAATCGCACCACATACTCGTTGTCGGCCGGTACGACGATCGGTGGAATGATCTGATCGGCCACGAGGCGCACCACAGCTTTCGCCTTGGTGTCGAGGTGCACTTTGCGCGGAGCACCATACAGGTTGCCAGGAGAGCGCGTCCAGTTCTGCCCCTCCCATTGGTCGTCGTGCATCCAGAGCACGTGCCCGTCGGCCCGTTTGAACTCGGAGTAGATGCTCACGACCGGCTGGATCCAGTAATCGCCGGCCGGAATGTCGGCCATGTCAAACACCGGCGTGCCGATCTCATTGCCATCCACCACCGCGGCGGTACCGGCGGCGAGATTCTGGACGTCGTGCCCAAAGAGTGGCGTGCCAACGCGTCCCACGAGTGTGCGCGGTTCGCGCGAGCTATCGCGCGAGATGATCACAAACACACGACCGGTGATCGGCTCGCGGCGGACGGCGGCGGGCACGCTCACCTCGAACTTGACCAGCGCTTTTCCCGATGGTCCGGGGAGGATGACGGGGGTCTGCGCAGCGGCGATGCGAGCGGAGGAACCGCTGGCGATCGCGCCGAGCAGGAGGGCGGCTGTGAGGGTGATGCCGCGTTGAGCGAGCGGATGCATGAGCGAGGCTCCTGTGGGCACTTGGCAATCTACGATAGTTGGGCGGGCGTGAGCGACCCACTTGGGCGGGATTGAGCGACCCATAGTTGTACGCTGTCGTTCCGAACAGCGTTGTTCTAGCGGAGTGGCCTGCCGGGTCGGCCCCCTCTTCCCACACCGAATCGACGACTTCGGTTGCGAGAGCGCCGTATTCGGGGCTATTCTCTGTCTCGGAAGCCCCTTTCGTCGCTCCCGGCTTGTCTCCCCTCGCCAAACCCGGTATGACGCCCCTCGATTTCCGTCACGCTCGGCCCCGCCGTTCGCGCGCTATTTGCAGACTAGCCGTCACTCTAGTGTGTGCGCTGCTGACCGCCTGCGCCAGCAACCCTGCGCTCCGCCGCGCCGCGCTCATTTCGAACGCCGACCTCTCCGCCAAGGCCGCGCTCGAGAATGAGACGAAGCTCGACGCCTCCAAAATCCCGGCGCGTAGCTTTGCCGTGCTGCCGTTCACCGTGGCTACCACGGATACGCTCCTCAAGCCGCTTGGCTTTGGGTTAGCGGATTTGTTAATGAACGACCTCGGCAAGTCGCCGGAGCTTCGCCTCGTCGAACGACTTCAGACGAGTGCCATGATGCGGGAGTTAAAGCTCGTGGACGACGGGCTTGTAGACCCGAGGACGGCGCCGCGCGTTGGGCGACTCGTGGGGGCGCGCCGCTTGCTCATTGGCGACGCATCCTTCGCCCCTGGGGGCAACGTGGTGCTCAGCGCACGCGTTGTGGACGTGATCAGCGGCACGGTGCAGCAACTCGTCACGGCGCAGGCACCACTCGACCGCGTGTTCGATGCGGAGAAGGCGTTGGCCCTGCAGCTCTTTGAGCGGCTCGGCATCACACTCACGCCCGCACAGCGCGCCAAGGTTGAGCAGCGGCAAAGCGTGCAGTTGGCCGCGCTCGTCGCGTATGGTCGCGGTGTGCAAGCTGAGGCGCGCGGAGATGCCGCCGGTGCAACCGCCGCCTTTGAAGACGCGTTGCGGATAGATCCCGGTTTCAGCGCCGCTCGCACTCAGGTTGCCGTGGCAACGCCCGTCACCGCCGCCGCGCAGCGCGCCAGCAGCGTGGCTCGTGTGCTCGACCTTAGCGCGCAGGCGATTAATGCGCCGCTCGTCAACGCACCCGTTGCAGCAAAACCGCCGGAGGCAGTGGATGCGCCGCTCGCCAATGG
The DNA here is from genome assembly GCA_026387915.1 of Gemmatimonadota bacterium. Lineage (NCBI taxonomy): Bacteria > Pseudomonadati > Gemmatimonadota > Gemmatimonadota bacterium. Next base: position 51,238 of record JAPLKS010000011.1, on the reverse strand, counting down.
TTCTGTGTTACCGCTGGTCATTGTGATTCGGGTGAATCCGTGATGCGCCGCCAACTTGCTTCCGTTGCGCGCCGCGCCGCCGCCGGATGTGCCCTTGCCGCGTTCGCACATCCACTCGCCGCGCAAGAAGCGCTCCTTCCTTCGACGGGATGGGCAAGCGGGCTCACGATTAGCGCGTGGCACCTCAGCACCGCGTTGCCGCAATCCGGCGGCGGATTAGTCGATGTCGCAGAGGTGTCCGTGCCATTCCGTGTTCGCTCCGTGTTTGGTCGGTGGAGCATGGACGTTTCGGGCGCCGGTACTTTTGGCGCGGTGCACTTCACGTCGTCACCCTCGTCGTCTGGGCAGGGGAGCCAGAACGGCGGAGGCGACGGTGGTGATCGTGCGGTCACGATTGCGGGCCCCACGGATGTCAAACTGCGAGTGACCGGCCCGTTATACGGCGATGCGCTCCTTTTCACGGCTGGACTGAATCTCCCCACGGGAAAAGTCGGCCTCACGGCCGACGAAACCAGCGCGCTGCAAATCATCGGTGCGCCAGCACTCCGTATGCCCGTCGCCGCGCTCGGCACCGGCACCGGCGTAACGCTCGGCGTGCTGCGAAGCTTTCAGGGCGAGGACTGGTCCGTCGCGCTCGGTGCGTCAGTGGAACAGCGAAGTGAATACTCGCCCATCGCTCTCGCACTCGCAGCGGGGCGTGCCGAAACGAAAATCACCCCCGGAACCGCCGCACACATAACGCTCGGTCTCGATCGCACGCTCGGTGAAGCTCGGTTGAGCGCAATGATCGTGGGCGACGTGTTCTCGAAGGATCAGGTTCGGCAGAGCGGTGCCAACGGCACTTCGGGGAGCGATTATCAGCTCGGCCCACAGATTACGGCATTCACCCGACTCGATTTTGGGGCCTCCGGTTGGCGCGAGAGTGCGCTGAGCGTGGCCGTGCGTCAACGTTCGCAGTTCACGGATGCGACGGGCGTGAAGGTGACGGGTTCGTCCGGTACGTACGTGGAAGGCGCGTTGGGTGGTGTGCTCGGTGGTGCGGACGGCGCTGGGTTGATTCTTTCCGCCGATGCACGCTGGCAGTCTGGGCTCAAGTTCACCGACGCCCTCGTCGGCGCCGCCGCGACCGCAGCGGGGGTGACCCTCGGCGTCGAACGGGCCGGACAGTCGACACTCACGCGCTTCTATGTGCACGGGCAATACGGTTCGTTTGACACGGGCAAGGCCAAGAGCACCGGCTTTGGCGCTACGTTGGGCATTTCAATGTCTGCGCGTCGGGAGGCCAAGTGAGCTACTCCACCTACGCGCTCTCCACGCGAAGCCCGTTGGCGTCGTTCCGATCCGTTGCATGCGCGATGATCGCGGCGTTTGCCTTTACGGCGTGCGCGGACAAGGGACTGACGCCCGCGAACCGGACGCTGTCGCCCAAGATGACGTTGCAACTCTCGACGGTTGCTTCGGTGCAGCAGGGCTTCACGGCCAAATACATCTGGGTCGGCGCGGCGTTTGTCACCGACAAAGACACTGCGCTTCTGTCATTTCGCACGGTGAGTCTCGCGAGCGGAACGCAGAACATTTCGTTGCCCGTGGATCTCTCCGTCTGCCTTGCGTACAATGCGAGCCGTGGCAAAGACGGCTGCTCGATTCTCGTTGGCGCGTCGCTCCTCGCCGATTCGATCTCGCTTGGCGACAGTACAGGGGGCCACGACCCGTTCGCACAGGCGTTTGACGCTTCCATCATTGGGCCGTTCGATATTGCCCCAGGCCGATCGCCGACCATTCCTGCTATTGATTTGTCGGTTTCGCGCTTCAGTGTGGTGAAGTGGGAGGGCGACGAAGCCCTCCGGCTCGGCGGCAATGACACGCCGATCAACACGGGTTTCGGTGGGGCGATGATCACAGGAGTGGTGAACGGATCAGGGGCACCGACCCTCTATACAGTGACGCAGGGGGCGGCGTTTCCTGCGATTCCGTCCAATACATTTCTCCAACCGTACCCACAGCTCGCCATCTTACAGAATGGTGCGTGGCGACGCGTGACCGCGACGTCGGCTCCTTCGAATACAACATTCTGGGATGCCAACGCGCTGTCGACGAGCGAGGTATACCTCGCGGCGTACACTGGGCTGTACAAGTTCGATGGCACCACGGTGGCGCGAGTGAGCGCGGTGAGTGACAGTATTGTGTCGCTCGGCAGCGCGACGAACGGCCAAAACAAGTTTGTGATCGCTGGTGGTGTGAGCGGCTTTGTGTGGGTTGGCAACACCACCACGTGGACGCGCTACTCGTTACCTGGCGCTGGGCGCATTGACGGCGTTTGCATAACTGGGGCCGCTGAGGCGTTTGCTGCGAGCTCGAACACGGGCGCGTTGTATCGCTTTGATGGCTCCGCTTGGAGCTCGGTTCCCGCCACGGCGAATGGTGGGGGGAAGATCGACCTCAACTGTCCCGCGGCGGGGCAGGCGTACGTGATTGCGAATAACAACGTGCTACTCAAATGGACCGGGAGTAGCTGGTCCACGATGCCCACCACTGGGATTGGAACCGGCCGCGGCGTGCGCTGGGGTGTGGCGTCGCCCAGCGAAATGTACGCCTACAGCGACAGCGCCAATGTATCGCGCGTATTCTATAAGTACGACGGCACCGTGTGGCGCGCGCTGGGTTCGCTGCGGTTCACACAGCCGAGCGGTCGGATGTGGGCTGATCCGCGCGGCGGTGCGGCGTATGTGGCAGCTCCAGCAGGAAGAGTAGAGCAGCTGACGGCCGGTGGCCCCAGCGTGATCAGTTATCAGCCGCAACTCCGCGACGTGATGGTCACCTCCGCCACCAGCGCATTTGCAGTGGGGGCGAATCTCTTCGTCTCGCGATGGGACGGTTTCAGCTGGACAGTGGATGCGCCGCCCGCGAACACGAACACCACGCGGGTTCTACAAGGGGTTTGGAGCGACGGCCCCAAGAATGCTTGGGCCGTGGGTGGAAACAATACCGTGATGCGTTTCGACGGTACAGCGTGGACGCTCGTGAGCGATTCACGCGTCCCCGTCGGGCCCGTGGACAGTTACAACGCGGTGTGGGGCGCTGGGAGCGAAGTGTGGATTGCCGGTGAGAACTCCATGTTGCACTGCGCGTCGCCAACCTCGTGCACTTCTGAATCGACGGCAGGAGCTGGAATCCTATACGGACTCTGGGGAAGTTCGCGCTCCAATATCATTGCCGTCGGGGCTGGTGGACGCATCACGCGCTACAACGGCACCGGCTGGTCGCAGATGGCCAGCCCGACGACGCGGAATCTTGCGCGTGTGGCGGGGAGTGGCCCCAGTGATATCTGGGCCGTGGGCGATAGCGTGCTCCTGCATTACGACGGCACGCAGTGGAGCAACTACTCCTTTTCCGGACTACAGTACATGCGCAGCCGCGTGCCGTCGCAGCAGCAGTTTCTCTTTCAGGTTGGGTTATGGGTGCGTGGGCCCAAGGAAGCCTATGTGGGAGGAGAGAACGGCTCGATCGCGCGATGGGACGGCTCCTCGTGGAACGAGATGGATTCGCGCATCTATCGCCGACGCATCCTCGGCATTTCCGGAGTAGGATCGTGCGTGCTGGCCGTGACCGACGGGCAATCTGATGTGCCGAGCCAAACACTCTGGCGGGGCATCGGCGCCAACGGCTGTTTTGTGAGTCCGATGAAGGGGCCATCGGTCTGGCCGTAAACGCGCTGCTCGCGGCAGCACCATTCGTTTCGTAGATTCGCCGTACCTTCTACCCAAGACGCCATGTCCCCGATTCTTGCAGAGCTGCTCGGTACCATGATTCTCGTCGTTCTCGGTGATGGTGTTGTGGGCAACGTGGTGCTCGCGCGCACCAAGGGGAATAATTCCGGCTGGATTGTCATCACGGCCGGCTGGGCGTTCGCGGTCACGGTAGCGGTGTACGCGGTTGGTAGCATCAGCGGCGCGCATTTGAACCCTGCCGTTACCATTGCGATGGCGTCGATCGGCAAGTTCGCCTGGGCGAATGTCCCGGGATACATCGCCGCGCAGATGGCGGGCGGCTTTCTCGGCGGCGTGATTGTGTGGCTCGCGTATCTGCCGCACTGGGCCGCCACCGATGACAAAGACGCCAAGCTCGCGGTGTTCTCGACTGGGCCGGCCATTCGGAGCAGCGGCGCGAATCTCATTGCAGAAGCGATTGGCACGGCGGTACTCGTCCTCGCGCTACTGGCCGTGCTGTCGCCGGCGAATCTCGTTCCAAACTCCGATATGGCCAAAGGGTTTAGCCCGGTTCTCGTGGGCGTCATCATTTGGTCCATCGGGTTGTCGCTCGGCGGCACCACTGGCTACGCCATCAACCCAGCGCGTGACCTCGGCCCGCGCATTGCGCACGCCATACTCCCCATTGCCGGTAAGGGCGGCTCCGACTGGGGCTATGCCTGGGTGCCGGTGGTTGGCCCCATTATTGGCGGATTGATTGGCGCCGTAGCCTACCGCGCGCTCTGGGGCGCCTAAGCGCGCGTTTGCAACTAGGCGGGTTCGCCGGCAAAGAAGCGTCGGCGGGCCCAGAGCGAGGCGTAGACGAGTGCCACCAGCGCTGGCACCTCAATCAGCGGCCCCACCACCGCAGCGAGCGCTTCGCCTGAGCTAATGCCGAAGGTCGCAATCGCCACAGCAATCGCCAGCTCAAAATTATTGCCGGCCGCAGTGAACGAGAGGGAAGCGGTCGTTTCGTAATTGAAGCCGAGTCGGCGCGAGAGCCAGAAGGCAAAGCTGAACATCAGCGCAAAGTACGCGAGCAGTGGCAGCGCAATGCGTACGACGTCGAGCGGCAACTCGAGAATGCGATGCCCCTGCATCGCGAACATCAAGACGATGGTGTACAAAAGACCGAACAGCGCCGTTGGCCCGAATTTCGGCATGAAGACGCCGTCGTACCAGGCCGCGCCCTTACGTGCCACGAGGGTTTTCCGCGTGAGATATCCAGCCACGAGCGGTACGCCAAGGAAGATCCCGACGCTCTTGGCGATCTGCCCCATCGACACGTTCAGCGTGGTGGTGTCGGCGCCGAACCAGCCGGGCACCACGGTAAGGAAGAGCCAGCCGAGTACGGAATAGGTGATAATCTGGAACACTGAGTTCAGCGCCACGAGAACCGCTGCCAACTCGCCAGAGCCTCGCGCGAGCGAGTTCCAGATGAGCACCATCGCAATGCAACGTGCGAGGCCAATAAGCACGAGGCCATTGCGGTACGCGGGCATGTCGGGAAGAAAGAGCCAGGCGAGCCCAAGCATCAGCAACGGGCCTACGACCCAGTTCAGCACCAGCGACGTGCTGATGAGCTTCGTGTCACTCGCGTGCTGGCCGATGGTCTCATACCGCACCTTGGCCAGCACTGGGTACATCATCCACAGCAATCCCACCGCGATCGGCACGGAGACACCGGCCAGTTGCACGCGGTCGAGTGCTGCGCCGAGTGTCGGATAGATTCGCCCGAGCAAGATGCCGCCCGCCATCGCCGCAAAGATCCAGAGCGGGAGATACCGATCGAGGGTCGAGAGGCGGCGGAGAATCTTCGCGTCGGATGCGGCGGCGCTGGAGGCGCGAGCGGTCTGCGTCATGTGTAGCGTGGCAGTTGAGGTTAGGAACTGGCGGGGGCGCTGAGCCTTCCACCCGTGCGCAGGAACTCGGCGAACTCGTCCGGCAGGGTGCTGTCAAGAATGCCACGCATGGCTGCCTGGACGTCGTAGGGGATGCGCACGAATTCCACCTCGACGTCTTTGGTGGATATGCGGATCTGCACGTACCCAGTGCGCGGATCGCCATCTTTGGGACGTCCAACTGAGCCGGCGTTTACGAAGTGGATGCCATCCACGACGCGATGCCACGCTTTGTGCGTGTGGCCAAAGGCAATGACATCTCCGGCTTTGAGCCCAGCCGTTGCGGCCATCTGACGGCAGAAGTCGTCCGTTCGCTCTGCGTTCCAGTACAGCGTGTTGAGCGTGGGAGTGCCATGGACGAGAACCAATGCGGGCCCCGAGACGTGGCCACCGTATGGTCGGCGCGTGAGCGAAAACGGAAGCGCTCGGAGTGCCAGCTTTGTGCTATCCGAAGTATGTGACTTGGTCCACTCAAAGCTGAGATGCGACAGCGCTTCCTGATGCGCGTCTTCGTATTTGCAGCCGCAGTGTTTGTAGTGGTGCGCCACCGTGGAGTCATAGTTGCCAGAGACACCGGCAATCCCGCGTGCGGTGATCAATGCGACGGTTTCGTTGGGCCATGGCGCGTATCCCACGAGATCGCCGATATGATACGTCGCGTCAATGTCGCCGCGCGCATCAAGGGCAGCCAGCACCGTCTCGAGCGCCGGAAGATTCGCGTGAATGTCGCCGAGGATCGCGATGTTCATGTCAGCTTCCTCCGCATGACGGTTGCCGTCGAGCAGGTCACCAGTTGGAACTGCACGGACGCCTTTACCTCGGCAGGGACGTCGTCGCGCGTAATACGCTCAAAGCCGAACCGCGGGAACCAATCGCCAGCACTCGTGGTGAGCAGGTACACGCTCTCGATACGCATCGCGCGGGCCCACTCGATGGCCGCATTGGTGAGCGCGGCGCCGGTGCCGGTGCCGCGCACGTCGTTCGCGGTGACTACTGAGCGGAGCAGGGCTGAGTCTCCATACAAATCGAGCCCGGCGGCGCCCACCACGTCACCGTCGCGTTCCGCGACCACAAAGTGATCAATCCACGACTCAGCGTCGTCCGGTGGAAGCTGTGCGGCCGCGAGCAACGCGAGCACCGACGGAAAGTCGGTCTTTCGCGCGTGTCGAACATTTATTTCAGGCGACACGGTTCGCTCCCGGTGCCGTGACCCCCGCCGGCTTGGTGGCGCGTACAAAGCCGCTCATAAACTTTCCGTCAATCTCCGTCGCGATGCGCTCTACATCGAGTCCAGCACTCTCGGCAAAAATACGAGCGTCGGCGGCGGTGTAGATGCGCGTCGGTTCAATTGAGGGATTCTCAAAGCCCGCTTCGCGCAGCAACCGAAGAAACTCCTGCTCCTCAAGGGCGCCGGCCACGCAACCCACCCACAGTTCGGCGGAACGGCGCACGTCGTCGGGCATGTCGCCGCGCACAATCACATCGCTCACGGCAAACCGTCCGCCCGGCTTCAATACGCGGAACGCCTCGGCGAGCACTTTGCGCTTGTCCGCCGCGAGGTTGATAACGCAGTTGGAAATGATGACATCGACGGTGGCATCGTCGAGCGGAATATGTTCGATGTCGCCTTTGCGGAACTCGACGTTCGTGACGCCAGCGGCCTTCTGATTAGCGTGAGCGAGCGCGAGCATTTCGTCGGTCATGTCCACGCCGTAGGCCTTGCCCGTTGGCCCGACGCGCTGTGCGGAGAGCAGCACGTCAATGCCACCACCGGAGCCGAGGTCGAGCACGACTTCGCCGGCGCGCAGTTCGGCGAGGGCGGTGGGGTTGCCGCAGCCGAGTGAGGCAAGGACGGCGGCTGCCGGAATGCCGTGCAGTTCGGACTGCGCGTAGAGGTTGGAGGTAATCGGGTCATCGCCGCAGCAATCGGAGCCGGTACCGCAGCAGCTCCCTTTGGTGCCCCCTTCGACGACGGTGAGGGCCGCGCGGGCATAGCGGTCGCGAACGGTGGATTTGATGTCAGTGCCGGTAGTCATCGGGATGCTCAATGGGAGAGAGATGCGTGGTTTCGAAGCGAGGACGTGAGTGCCGTTGGTTCGTGAAGATCCGAACGTGCCGCGTTCGATTGCCTGGCGGCGTTATGCATTACTCACAGCAGGCGGTGGGGAGCGATCGTCGCACGCCGGTCGCTCGGAGCCGCGCGAGATCGTCGTGCGCAGCGGTGAGTGTTTCGTTGCAGATGGTGTAGTAGGCCCAGCGCCCCTGCTTTCTCCAGTGCACAAAGCCCGCGTCGCGGAGCGCCTTGAGATGAAAGGAGAGGAGCGGTTGGGCAATGTCGAGCGCGGACTGCAGGTCGCACACGCAATGTTCGCCATCCTGCAGCAGCGCGAGAATCCGGAGCCGCGTGGGTTCCGAGAGCGCTCGGAACCGTTCGGCCGAGAGTTCGGGGAGCACGGGCTGGGCCATCGGCTGGCCGACTGGCAGGGCGACCGGCTGGGCGACCGGCTGGGAGGCCGCATGGGAGGCCATGGCGCGGGGGAGCGGCGCTTTGGACGGCTGGGCGGCGGTGTTGAGTTTAGCCATGATATCAATATATCTACATTCGTTGATACGATAGCGCAAGGCACCCCATATCCGCTCGGTGCGGCGGGTCGCGCCTAGTCCGCCAGTGCCGCCTGGCCAGCTGCGAGCCTCGCAATCGGCACACGGAAGGGGGAACACGAGACGTAGTCCAGCCCGGCCTTATGGAAGAAGGCCACCGATGCGGGCTCCCCGCCGTGTTCACCACAGATCCCGCATTTGAGCCCAGGCCGCACTGACCGCCCCTTTTGCACGGCGATGTCGATGAGTTGCCCCACGCCCTCTACATCCAGCACCCGGAACGGATCCTCGGCGAAGATCCCTTTTTCTATATAGAGAGGGAGGAAGCGTCCAGCGTCGTCGCGAGAGAGTCCGAGAGTCGTCTGCGTGAGGTCGTTGGTGCCGAACGAGAAGAACTCAGCTTTCGCTGCGATGAGATCGGCGGTGAGCGCGGCGCGCGGGAGCTCAATCATGGTGCCCACGAGATACTCCATGTGCTCACCCATCGAGCCTAACACTTCTTTTGCCGCGCGGTCCACGATCGCCCGTTGGTGCTCAAACTCCTTGACCGTGGCCACGAGCGGAATCATCACCTCAGGATGCACGACTTTGCCGCGGCGCTGCACCGACACAGCCGCCGTGAAGATCGCCCGCGCCTGCATCTCGGTGATTTCGGGATAGGTAATGCCGAGTCGACAGCCGCGGTGGCCGAGCATCGGATTGGACTCGCGCAGCGAATCCACCAAGTGGTTGAGTTCAGCGCGCGTGAGGCCGAGGGTGCGGGCGAGCAGTTTGCTCTCCTCGCCGCCGTGCGGGAGAAACTCATGGAGCGGCGGGTCGAGCAAGCGGATCGTCACCGGAAACGGTGACATGGCCTCGAAGATGCCTTCGAAATCGGCGCGCTGCATGGGGAGCAGTTTTTCGAGTGCGCGTCGGCGGCCCGCTTCGTCGTGTGCCACGATCATCTCGCGCATTGGCGTGATGCGATCGCCTTCGAAGAACATGTGCTCGGTGCGGCAGAGTCCAATCCCTTCGGCGCCAAACTGTCGTGCGGCGCGTGCGTCCTTGGGCGTGTCGGCATTCGCGCGTACGCGGAGGCGGCGTGCGTCGTCGGCCCAGCCGAGGAGTTCGTCGTAGGCGAGAAATACGGGCGCGTCTGGGGCGGGCAGGGTGCCGCCAATCACACGCATCACTTCGCTTGGTACGGTTGGCAGATGGCCGGCATACACGCGGCCGTTCGCACCGTCGAGGGTTATCCAGTCGCGTTCGTTGATCACGGTGTCACCCACCGTAAAGCGACGGTGGGTGACATCGACGCTGATGTCCTTGCACCCCACAACGGCAACCTTTCCCATTCCGCGGCAGACCACCGCCGCGTGACTGGTCATCCCACCGCGTTCGGTGAGTACGGCACGTGCCGCCACAATCCCATGGAAATCTTCTGGCGTGGTTTCCTCGCGCACGAGAATGACCGCGTCGCCGCGAGACGCGCGGCGCTCGGCTTCGTCGGCGTCGAATACGGCTTGACCGCTCGCGGCGCCGGGGCTGGCTGGGAGACCCACGGCGAGGACGGTCGAACTCGTGCGCGGATCGAGCACGGGGTGAAGCAGTTGGTCGAGCTGACTCGGACGCACGCGCTTCACGGCGTCCGTTTTTGAAATCAGTTGCTCGGCCACCATCTCGTGTGCAATGCGGAGCGCTGCCGCGACCGTGCGTTTGCCGGTGCGCGTTTGCAGCATGTAGAGCGTCTTGCGCTCCACGGTGAACTCGAGATCCTGCATATCATGAAAGTGTTTCTCGAGAGTGTCCTGCACTTTCATGAGCGCGGCGTAAGCGTCAGGAAATGCGTCCGCCATGGCCGTAATGGGAAGGGGCGTGCGAATGCCGGCGACAACGTCCTCGCCCTGGGCATTCACCAAGAACTCACCGTAAAAGCGCCGTTCGCCGGTGGAGGGGTCGCGCGTGAAGGCCACGCCAGTGCCGGAGTCGTCGCCCAGATTGCCGAACACCATCGCCATCACGTTCACGGCGGTGCCGGGCGCGTCGGGAATATTGTTCACGCGACGGTAGTCCACCGCCTTTTTGAGCGTCCACGAACGCCACACGGCCTCAACGGAGCCCCAGAGCTGTTCTTGTGGGTCCATGGGAAGGGAACGGCCGAGCGTGTGCTGCACGAGTGCCTTGTACTCGCCGACGAGCACCTTGAGGACGTCGGCTGGAATCTCCGCGTCGGTGTGCGCGCCGGACAACATGCGCTTGGCGCCGAGCAGCTGTTCGAACTTTTGACTCGGTACACCCATCACCACATCGCCGTACATCTGCAAGAAGCGTCGGTATGAATCCCAGGCGAATCGCGGGTTTCCGCTCTGTTTGGCGAGTGCCTCAACGGTCTCGTCATTGAGCCCGAGGTTGAGAATGGTCTCCATCATGCCGGGCATCGAGACGCGTGCACCGGAACGGACGGACACCAGCAACGGATCGGACGGGTCGCCGAACTTTCGGCCGACCGCGGCCTCTAGCCGAGCCAGCGCGCTGGCCACTTCGGCGCGGAGGTTGGGCGGGGTGGAGCCATCGGCAAGATATTCGTCGCACACCGCGCAACTGATGGTGAATCCTGGCGGCACCGGAATCCCAAGATTCGTCATCTCGTGGAGATTCGCCCCTTTGCCGCCGAGCAGATCACGCCATTCGCGGGTGCCCTCGGCTTTGCCGCTACCGAAGAAGAAGACGTTCTGTGTCATACGCGCTCCCGGAAGATGTCGCCTGCTGCATAGTACGGTGCGCAGGGGGCCCAGTCCGTCAGGCATTTGCCCTCTGGGGTTCGGGGAAAATGGACACCCTTTGCGCGGCTGATGCCCGCGTGGCATCCTTCCGCGCATGACGACGCTCCTGCTCTCGCATCTGGATGTGGCGCGGTTCCTTCCCGTGCCCGACTGCATTGACGTGATGGCCGACGCCCTGCGCAGCGTGGCAGAGGGGAAGGCACAACTACCCCTGCGCACGGTGTTGCGCCTTGAGGGCACGCCGAACGCCTTTGGGACTATGCCCGCGATTGTGGGAGAGGGCTCGCAGGCGGCGATCGGCGCCAAGGTGATTACGGTGTTCCCGGGCAACGAGGCGACGCCCTTTGATTCGCACATTGGCGTGGTGCTGCTCTTTGACGCGGCACACGGAACGCTCCTCGCCATTGCGGACGCCTCGTCGATCACCGCCATTCGGACGGCGGCGGTGTCGGGGCTCGCCACGCGACTGCTCGCCAACGACGACGCGAGCGAGCTGGCGCTGTTGGGCGCTGGAGTCTTGGCGCTCCCGCACCTGCAGGCGGTGTGCGCGGTACGTCCCATCCGACGGGTGCGAGTGTGGAGTCGCTCGGGCGATCGCGCGGAGGCCTTTGCCGAGCGAGCTCGTCGGCATTCGTCGGTTGAGATTGTAGTGTCGCACACCGCGCGCGAGGCGGTGGCCGACGCGGATGTGGTCTGTACGATCACTGGTGCGCGCACGCCAATCCTTGAGGGGGCGTGGCTGGCTCCGGGCACGCATGTGAATGCGGTGGGGGCATCACTGCCGGTGGCGCGGGAGTTGGATGCGGCGGCTGTGGCTCGCGCGCGGCTCTTTGTGGATCGGCGGGAATCCACGCTCAAAGAATCTGGCGATTTTCTTTTTGCGCGCGACGAGGGGGCGATCACGGACGCGCATATCCTCGGAGAGCTTGGGGAGCTGTTGCTCAAACGCGTCGCAGGGCGATCAGCACGCGGCGATATCACGTTATTCAAGTCGCTTGGGCTCGCCGTAGAGGATGTCGCGGCGCTCCGTCATATCTATACGGCGGCGCTCGCGGAGGGGGCGGGGACCGCGGTATCGCTGGGCGGACTGCGCTCGGAGTAAGCGGCACAAACGGTCGGCACCGCAGGGTGCCGACCGTTTGATTGTTGCATACTGCATACGGAGTTTGCGGCCGTAACGCCTCGTGTTCGCCGTTCGGTCGATTCCTATCGCCCGCCGAGTCGGTTCTTCTTGAGGATGGTCGGCGGACGGGTGGGGTATTCGCCGCTGAAACAGGCGTGGCAGAAACCCTCTGGGCCGCCGGGGACCGCTTCGAGCATCCCGTCGCGCGAGATGTAGCCAAGGGTATCGACGCCGATTTCCTTGGCGATCTCACTGAGTTGCAGTCGCGCGGCAATGAGTTGATCACGTTCGGGCGTGTCGATGCCGTACCAGCAGGGATGCGTAATGGGCGGCGATGCCACACGCATGTGTACCTCGCGGGCGCCCGCAGCACGCACGAGTGCGACCAACCCGCGGGTGGTGGTGCCACGCACGATGGAGTCGTCGACCATCACGACACTCTTGCCTTGCAGTACGTCGCGCACCGCGTTGTACTTCACGCGCACCTTCGCGTCGCGCCCGGCCTGCGTGGGCTGAATGAATGTGCGCCCCACGTAGTGATTGCGAATAAGCGCATGCTCGAGGCGAAGCCCGGAGCCTTCCGCAAAACCGAGCGCCGCCGCGTTGGAGGAATCCGGAACGGCAAAAACAAAATCAGCGCCGGGAGCCGGATGTTCCTGCGCGAGCCGACGCCCGAGCGCACGTCGGGCACGATCCACCGAGCCGCCGAACACTTGGCTATCGGGACGCGCAAAATAGACGTATTCGAACACGCACCGGTGCAGCTGCTTGGACGGCTGCATTTGCAACGAGCGAACACCGGTGGCATCAACGGCCACGATCTCGCCGGGGAGGATCTCGCGTTCAATCGTCGCACCGACGATATCCAACGCGCACGTCTCAGACGCAAATACCACGGCGTCGCCAAGGCGCCCCATTACGAGCGGACGCCAGCCGTGCGGGTCACGCGCGGCCAGCAGTGTTTCATTGATCAGCACCAAAAGCGAATACGCCCCCTCCACACCTTGCAGCGCCTCGGCGAGTTGATCTTCCGGCTGCGTCGCCATCGAGCGGGCGAGCCGATGCACAATCACTTCGCTGTCCATTGTGGAACTGAAAATGGACCCGTGCGCCTCGAGCTTCTCGCGAATCTCGGTGGCATTGGTGAGGTTCCCATTGTGCGCGAGCGCAATGTGCCCGCTTTTGAAGTTCACCAACGCGGGCTGCGCATTTTCAATGGTAGAACTTCCCGCCGTCGAGTAACGGGTGTGGCCGATCGCCGTGCTCCCCGGGAGTTGGGCCACGCGTTCGGCATCGAACTGCTCGCCAACCAGTCCCATCGCGCGATAGCCATGCGCGTCACCATCACCCACAGCCACGATCCCGGCGGATTCTTGTCCCCGGTGCTGCAGCGAGTAGAGGCCGAGGTTCGTGAGGCTTGCCGCAGCGGGGTTTCCCGCCACTCCAAAGATGCCACACATTAGTTCGTCGCTCCCGCCGCAACGGCGCTCGACACGGTTTCGGCAGGGGCGCGCCGCATGGCGCGAGGGATCGCTTCGTGGAACGCGTCAGCCAACGGCGCGAGCGGGGCAGAGACCGTGCGCGCGCCAATCGTGAAAGAGAGGCCGTTGGTTGCCGGCTGCACGGTACCAATACGCGTGGCAGGAACGCCGAAGCGCTTGGCTACCGCGATAATCGCATCGGCGTTCGTCGTAGAAATCACTACGCGCCCCTGCGCCTCGCCAAAGAGCAGCGCACGCAACGGCAACGCCGCCCACGGCGTCAAGTCGATAGTGGCGCCCATCATCGCGTCGGCCTCGGCAATGGCGCACTCCGCGAGTGCGACCGCGAGCCCGCCTTCACTGCAGTCGTGCGCCGATCGCACATCTCCGGCGGCAATGCTCTCAAGAAGCGCGTCAATCAGCGCCCGTTCCTTGGTGAGGTCGCACGCCGGTGGGGCACCCGCAACCACCTTGTGGATCCAGGAGAGATATTCACTCGCGCCGAGTTCGTTGGTCGGTTCGCCGAGCAGCACAATCGCGTCGCCGACATCGCTGAAGCGGAGGCGCGTGATATGCGCAACGTCGTCGATGACTCCCACCATGCCGATGGTCGGCGTAGGGTACACCGCGCCGAGGGGGCTCTCGTTGTACAGCGAGACGTTGCCGCCAGTCACTGGGGTGTCGAGCGCGCGGCAGGCATCGCCCATTCCACCAACTGCTTCGCGGAACTGGAAGAAGATGTCGGGACGCTTTGGGTTTCCGAAGTTGAGGCAGTTGGTCACGGCGCGCGGGCGCGCACCTACGCACGCCACGTTGCGGGCCGCTTCGGCCACGGCAATCCGCCCGCCGACCCGCGGATCGAGATACACGTACCGGCCGTTGCAGTCAGTCTTTACCGCGAGCGCCTTGGTGGTGCCGCGAATGCGCAGCACCGCCGCATCGCCGCCGCCTGGTCCAATCACGGTGTTGGTCCGAACCGTTGAATCGTACTGACGATAGATCCAGCGCTTGCTGGCAATCGTCGGCGACGAGAGCAACTGCTGTAGCGTCCAGAACGGATCGGCTTCCTCGGGGCGCTCGGCAATTGCGTGCACATCGCGCGCGCGCAGTGCGATAATGGCCTCGCTCTCACGCGCCTCGGGATGATACTGCGGGCAATCCGTGACGAGTCGCGTGCCAGGGAACTCGGCGACGACGCGATCGCCCTCGACCACTCGGTACACCGGCTCGGCGATCACCTCGCCGATCACGGCAGCGTGGAGATCCCACTTTGTAAGAATGTCGCGCACCGTCTGCTCGCGTCCTTTCTTGACCACCACGAGCATCCGCTCCTGCGATTCGGAAAGGAGAATCTCGTACGGCGTCATGCCAGTTTCGCGAACCGGGACTTTACTCGTGTCAATCACAATCCCCACGTCGCCACGTTCCGCCATTTCGGCGCTACTCGACGTGAGCCCAGCGGCGCCCATATCCTGAATGGCCACGCAGTCGCCGCTGGCAATAAGTTCGAGCGTCGCCTCGAGGAGCAGCTTCTCGGTGAAGGGATCGCCCACCTGCACGCGTGGGCGTTTGGCGTCGTTCTCGTGCGAGAGATCTTCCGAGGCAAAGCTCGCGCCGTGAATACCATCGCGACCCGTCCGGGCACCCACCGCCATAATCGTGTTGCCAACGCCTTCTGCCTTCGCGCGGATGAGTTCTTCCTCGCGAAGAATCCCCACGCACATCGCGTTGACGAGCGGATTGCCTTCGTAGGCGGCATCGAACATCACGTCACCCGCGACGGTCGGCACGCCCATGCAGTTGCCGTAGTCGCCAATGCCTTTGACCACGCCACCCACGAGGTAGCGAACCCGTGGTGTGTCGAGTGAGCCGAAGCGCAGCGAGTTGAGTATCGCGATTGGCCGCGCCCCCATCGTAAAGACGTCGCGAAGGATACCGCCAACGCCTGTTGCGGCCCCTTGGTACGGCTCCACCGCGCTCGGGTGATTGTGCGACTCAATCTTGAACGCCACCGCGAGCCCGTCCCCAATACTGATGACCCCCGCGTTCTCGCCCGGACCCTGCAACACCCACGGTGCCGTGGTGGGGAGTGTCTTCAACACTGGGCGCGAGTGCTTGTAGGAGCAGTGCTCGCTCCAGAGCGCACTCACCACACCAAGCTCGGTGAAGGTGGGCGTTCGGCCTAGCATGTTGATCAGGCGTTCGTATTCGTCCGGCGTGAGCCCATGCTCGGCTACGAGAGCCGGAGTGATGACGGGATCGCCAGGGCGGGAGACGGCAGTCACGGAAGCGTTGCTCGCGAAATGAGTGTGGTGGCGGTCAGGGCTTTTTTGCGGGCGGCGCCTTGGAGTCTGGCGCGACCTTTGGAGCGGGGGCCGCTTTTGGATCAACAGGAGCCGGTGCTGCGGGCGTGTCTTTGCGAGCGGCGGGTGGCATCGGCTTCGCTACCTCGGCTTGCTGCGCTTCCTCCGCCGGAAGCTTCGGTGCTTTCTTTTCAGGAACGACGACCTTCTTTGCGGCAGGGGCGGGCGACGCACCACTCTCGCTCGTGGCCTGTGCCTTTCGTCCTTCGGCGCGTGCCGCGTCCGCCGTCACTGCAACGGGCGACGAGCTCTTGCCCGAGTACTTTCGGCTCGGTGCACGAAAGACGGCATCGACAACCTTTCCGGCCTCGAGGATGACGAGATCGTTCATCCCCACGCGCTTTTCGACGCCATTCTTATAGAACAGGAATGTCTGCGCGCCAGAGGTGCGCTCCGCCAGTGGGTTGCCGAGGGCTGTCACAACTTCGGCGCGCGTCATTCCGGGGTTGATCACGGACTGCGCACCGAGGGAGGCCGCGAGCAGAACAACGGGAAGAAAGAGTAGGCGGCGCATTGGGGGGGGGCTCCAGTCAGGCGTGAGCGGCAACGAGCATGGATTCCATCAGCACTCGACCATCGGCCGAACCGAGGAGCGCGTCGACGGCGCGTTCCGGGTGCGGCATCAATCCGACCACGTTTCCCGCGTCGTTCGTGACGCCAGCAATGTTGTGCAGCGAACCGTTGGGGTTCGCCGACGCCACCGCTTCGCCGGCCTCGTCCACGTAGCGAAAGACCACGCGCCCTTCATCCTCGAGCCGTGCGATGGTGGCATCGTCTGCGGTGTATCGCCCGTCGCCGTGGGCAATGGGCATGGTCAGCAACTGGCCCTTGGTCGCGGCGCGCGTAAAGCAGGTGTTCGTTTGCTCAACGCGAATTGTCACCTGCATCGAGCGAAACTGGAGACTGTCGTTGCGGAGCAGGGCCCCTGGGAGGAGCCCCGCTTCGCAGGCAATCTGGAAGCCGTTGCAGATGCCGATCACCGGTCCACCGCGCTTGGCGTGCGCGACCACTTCCTGCATGATCGGGCTAAACCGCGCAATCGCCCCAGAGCGGAGATAGTCGCCGTAGCTGAACCCACCGGGGAGAATGATGAGATCCGAGCCCTGCAGGTCGTGATCTTTATGCCAGAGCAGCACGGCTTCTTCGTGCAGCTGCTCCACCACCGCGAGCACGGCGTCTTCGTCGCAGTTCGAGCCGGGGAAACGAACGACTCCGACTTTCACGCGCCCTCCGCCGTGCGAACGCCTGCGATCTCGTAGTCTTCTGTGACGGGGTTGGCGAGGAGCTTGTCGCACATGGCACGCACCGACGCTTCTGCGGCAGCGGCATCCGCGGCCTCGGACTCAATCACCAGGTGACGGCCGACGTGCACATCACTGACGGCGCTAAAGCCGAGGGTGTGCAGGGCATCGGCCACCGCTTTTCCTTGAGGATCGAGCAACCCGCAGCGCGGGACGATGTGAACAGCAACGCGATAGCGGGTCATTCCGGTGAACCCTCGGATTGGTCTTTGTCAGGTGTGGAACCAGGGCCGCGACGACCGCGGCGGCGACGGCGACGACGGCGGCTCTGCTCGCTCTCGCGAGTTGCTACCGTTGCCTCGGGGACTACTTCGTCATCGATATCGGTATCATCGTCATCGTCAGGCAGTTCGTAGGCTTCGATGCCTGCGACTTCGTGGTCCGCCGTGCGATGGCCCTGTTTTTCCAGCAAGCCGCCTACGACAGCGGCGAGCACGCCGGTGACGACATACAACAACCCCACCGGGAAGAAGAACTGCTTGGGAAGAAAGACGAGCCCCACGCCGAGTCCTACGAACACGAGCAGCCCAATCACGCCGCGCCAGCTTCGCAAGTTGAAGGTGGGCCACGCGAGGTACGGCACGTTGCTGATCATCAGGAACGACAGCGCGGCCATCAGGATGCGCACGTACGTGTGCCACGGCAGGTCGCCGATAGACGTTTGCTGAAAGAGCGACGTTTGGCTGAACCAGTAGTACGACGCCAGTACTCCGCCGGCCGCGGGGCTCGGCAGACCGCGGAAATACCGCTTGGAGTGACCGGCCTGCTCGACATTGAACCGCGCCAGCCGCATCACGGCGCAGGCGGCAAACCAAAACACGAAAAGCCAGTCCCAGTTATCACGGCGCAACACCGCGAAATACATAATGAGCGCTGGCGCGAGGCCAAATGAAATGGCATCGACGAGTGAGTCCAGTTCCTCGCCGAAGCGACTCCCCGTATTGGTGGCGCGCGCGACGCGCCCATCCAGCGCATCGCAGACGCCGCCGACGAGAATGCACGTGACGGCGAGGTTCAGTTCGCCGCGCGTTGCGTTGACGATGGCGAACACGCCGCAGAAGAGGTTGCCGAGCGTGAATCCGTTCGGCAACATCACCATCGACGGGCGCGGGAGCCGAGGGCGTTTCATTTACGGCAGCTCCGCCAGCACCGTGGTGCCGGAGGCGGTGGTCTCACCAATCTTGACGCGAATCTTCGCGTTGGTGGGGACGAAGACATCAACGCGCGAGCCAAAGCGAATCAGGCCAAAGCGTTCTCCCTGTCGCACCGCGTCACCGGGCTTGCTATACGTGACGATGCGGCGCGCAATCAGCCCCGCAATCTGGCGCACGAGAATCTTGCGAGGGCCGGACGTGATGCCCACCGACATCTGCTCGTTCTCAAGGCTCGACTTCTCAACCGCCGCATTGAGGAACTTGCCAGGATTGTAGTGCACGTAGTCGACCGTGCCATTCACCGGATATCGATTGACGTGCACATTGAACACGTTCATGAAGATCGAAATGCGCAGCGCCTTGCCGTGAACGAACGACGGCTCGTCCACTTCCGTCAGGTGCACGATGCGTCCGTCGGCCGGAGCGATCACGAGCGTGTCGCCGCGCTCGCCGGTGCGTTCGGGATCGCGAAAGAAGTACGCCACCCAGAGCGCCACGAGCGTGAGTAGAAAGGCCAGCAACCAAAGCGGCCACGAGCGCTTGGTGACGGCAAGGAGAAACCCCCCTGCCGCAATCGCCACGGCGATCAGAATGAACGGAATCCCTTCTCTAGCGACGTTCACGAAATCCTCGGGAGGTCAAGGGCGGAACCGGTGAGGCGCGAGAACGCATTGAGATAACGCGCGCTCGTTTCGGCGACCACTTCCGCCGGCAACGTCGGCGGAGGCGCGTTGCCATCCCAACGGCCCGCACGGCGCTCAACGTCCAACCAGTCACGCAACGGCTGCTTGTCGAAACTGGGTTGACTGCGTCCGGGCGCGTACTGGTCAGCGGGCCAAAAACGCGAGCTGTCTGGGGTGAGCACTTCGTCAATCAGGATGATGCGACCATCCACCGCACCAAATTCAAACTTGGTGTCAGCAATGATGATGCCTCGGGTCGCGGCGAGGTCACGGCCCCGCTCGTAGATGCGGCGCGCCATGCGCTCCAGTTCGGCGGTGGTCGCCTCGCCCAGCTGCGCGCGCATAACGGCAATGGTGATGTTCTCGTCGTGCCCTGTTTCGGCCTTGGTGGCGGGGCTGAACACGGGCGGATCAAAGCGGCTGCTTTCCACGAGTCCAGCGGGCAACTGCTCACCGGCGAGTGTGCCCGTGGCGTGGTATTCCTTCCACGCCGAGCCGGACAGATAGCCGCGCACCACACACTCGACGGGAAATACCTCGGTGCGTCGGCAAAGCATCGAGCGGCCGGCCAAGGTGGCACGGTGCGGCGCCAGCGCGGGGACGAGTTGAATGATCTCGTCAGCGTCAGCGCTCAGCATGTGATGCGGGATCTCGTCCTCAAACTGCCGGAGCCACCAGGCGGTAATCTGCGTGAGCACCGCCCCCTTGAAGGGCACGAGTTCGCGCATCACGACGTCGAACGCACTGACGCGGTCGCTCGCCACCAGCAGGAGTCGGTCGTCGCCCACGGCGTAGACGTCGCGCACTTTGCCCTGGCGGACGCGGGGAAGCGGAAGATCGGTGGTACCAACCGTGCGTGTCATACCCGGACGTCCTCCGTGGGAACGGCGCCAGCGCCATGCTGCGCCAGCAGCGGAGCAATCACTTCCGCGAGAAAATCGTCAACCTGCTGCGGCGATCGGCCGATGTACCGGTGTGGATCGGCCGCGGCGCGCACGGCGTCAATGTTCACGCCGAACGCGGGGTCTGCCGCGAGGCGTGTGAGCATGTCGTTGGCCACGCCGTCGTCTTTCATCGCACGGGCCGCGGCAATGGAGTGGCGCCGAATTACCTCGTGCGCCTCTTGCCGATCGCCGCCTGCCTCAACGGCGCGCACGATGAGTTCTTCCGTGGCCATGAATGGCAACTCTTCCATCACGCGTGCCCGAATGCGCGCCGGGTGTACCTCGAGGCCGCTCGCGACGTTCTCGAGGAGAATAAGAATCGCATCGACGGCCAAGAACCCATCGGGAATCGCGAGGCGGCGGTTGGCGCTGTCGTCCAGCGTGCGTTCGAAGTACTGCACCGAGTGCGTCTGGTTCGCATTCGTTTCAATCGACAGCACAAAGCGCGCGAGCGCGTTGATACGCTCGGCGCGCATGGGGTTGCGCTTGTACGCCATCGCGCTGGAGCCAATCTGTTCCTTTTCGAACGGCTCTTCGATTTCCCCAAAGGCCTGCAGCATCCGCATGTCGCTGGCAAACTTGGCCGCACTCGCGGCAATGCCCGAGAGCACGCCCATCAACTGCGCGTCGAGTTTGCGCGTGTAGGTTTGGCCGGACACGGGGATCGAGGCGGAGAAGCCCATCGCCGCACAGACGCGTCGGTCGAGTTCGCGCACCTTGGCGTGATCGCCGCGAAACAGTTCGAGGAAGCTCGCCTGCGTTCCGGTCGTCCCCTTGACCCCACGCATCGGCAGATTGGCAATGCGGTGATCGAGGTCCGCGAGGTCGAGCACCAGATCCTGCAGCCAGAGCGTTGCCCGTTTGCCAACGGTGGTCAGCTGCGCCGGCTGCAAGTGCGTGTAGCCGAGCGTGGGTTCAGCGCGCCACTGACGGGCGAAGGTGGACATCGTGCCGATCACCGCAATCACGCGCGCGCGCAGCAGCTCGAGGCCGCGGCGCATTTGAATCAAGTCGCCGTTGTCGGTCACGAACGCGCTGGTGGCGCCCAGGTGAATCACGCCGCGCGCAAGTGGCGCCACTTCACCAAAGGCGTGTACGTGCGCCATGACGTCGTGGCGAAAGCGCTTCTCATACTCAGCGACCTTGGGAAAATCGATGTCGTCGAGGTGCGCTCGCATCTCGGCGACGGCCGCCTCGGAAATATCGATACCGAGGGCGCGCTCAGATTCGGCGAGCGCCAGCCAGAGCCGACGCCAGAGTCCGTGACGGGTTTGCGGCGACCACAGTTCGAGCATCGCCTTGGAGGCGTAGCGCTCACTGAGTGGGGAACTGTAACGCGAGTGTGAGCTCATCGACCGATTTGGAAAACGGAATAATACGTGGTGCCATTGCGTTCAAAAAACATTTGCATCTGACCGCGGCCAGCGAGGCTTTCGAGGACCGTTTTGGCCTGCTGCGCATCGGTAAGATCGACGTAGCCGATGGTGGGATTGCCAATGCGCGTGATGACGTCACCCGCTTGGATTCCGAGATCTTCTGCGACCTTCTGCGCCACATTCGTGATAAGCGCACCGCGCGCGGCGCGCACGTTGCGTTCGCCGCGGATTGCCGGCGTGAGTGTGACGAGCTCAAGGTCCTTGAGCACCGCCACGCGCTCGGCACTCACTTCCGGTAAGTCTGCAATTTTGACAGTGGCCTGGAACTCGCGACCGCCGCGCTTGACTACCAGCGGCTCGTTGTCGCCCACGCGAAGTTCGAGCAACTCGGCTTCCCAGTCGTACGCATTGCGCAACGTGCGCTCACGCGACCGGACGAGCACGTCGCCCGGCTGCAAGCCAGCCGCGGCCGCGGGGGAGCCGGGCACGACACTCTTGACCGTGGCGCCGTTGGCGAACTGCTGACGCGCGGAGGCGCCGGCTGCCGTGGGCATTTCCATCTTCACGCCAATCCACGGGCGACGCGCCTTGCCGTGCGCGAGCAGATCTTCGGCTACGCGGCGCGCACGATCAATCGGAATCGCAAACCCCAAGCCGATCGAGCCGCCGGTCGGCGAGTAGATCGAGCTATTCACACCGATCACTTCACCTACCGCGTCCACGAGCGGGCCGCCGGAGTTGCCGGGATTGATCGATGCGTCCGTCTGAATCATGTCCACGTACAAGCCGTTCCCTTCGGCGCGCGCGGTAAGATTGCGCCCTGTGGCGCTGATCACGCCGGCCGTGACACTCGGCTCCGTGTTGCCAAGGATAAAGCCGTACGGATTGCCAATCGCGATGGCCCATTCGCCAATCAGCAAGCCGCGCGAGGTGCCAAGGGTGGCCACGGGCAACTTTTTGGCTTCGATCTTGAGCACCGCGAGGTCGTTGAGTTCGTCGATGCCTTTGAGCGTGGCGGGGTAGGTGGTGCCGTCGCGCAACGCCACGCTGATTTTGCTCGCGCCATTCACCACGTGCGCGTTGGTGATGATGATGCCGTCATCGCGAATGATGAAACCGGACCCGATGCCTGACTGTACCTGTTGTTCCGGCTGCCGCCCAAAGAACGCGTCGAACGGCGAGACCTGCGTGCGTTGCACCGCTTCCGTCTGCACCGTCACAACGGCCGGGGCCACTTTGGCGACGGCCTCGGTGATGGCGGTGCGCCGCTGCACATTGATATTGGCGGCCGGTTCCGGCAGTCGCGTGTTCTGCGCGATGGATGGCGATGGCGATGCGCCACCGCAGGCAATGGCGATGATCGCGCTAATCGGAAGCACTGACCGCATGGTCAACGCGCCCGCCGTGGCTTCGGCCGACGCGCGATGGCGCCGAGGAAGCGGTCGAGTCCACGGTCGGTGAGCGGATGTTGCAGAAAGGCGTGGAGTGCGCCGGGGGTGACAATGGCCACGTCGGCGCCGGCTGCCGCGCAGGCGGCGAAGGTGGCGGCGCTCGACGGGCCCGCGGCGGCAATGTCGCATTCGGTCTTATTGCCGAACGCCGCCCGCAATTCGCGGATGACTGCGACGCCGTCTTGGCCGACGGCGTCCAGCGCGTCAATCGCGATGGTGACCATGGTGGCGCCGGCCTTGGCGGCGAGAATGCCCTGCGCGGCCGAGTACACCAGCGTGGCGGCCACTCGCACACCGTCAGCCGATAGCTTGTTGATGGCCGGCACCGAATCTTCGATAAACGGGATCGCGATGATCACGTGATCGGTGAGTTTGGCGAGATCGCGGGCACCTTTGACGATGTCAGCGGCGCCGATCGCCGGCACACTGGCGCACAGGGGCAGGCGCGTGGCGCGTGCGATTTCGGTAATCACCTCGCGCACATCAGCGCCGGGCAACTCCGTGGTGACCACCGTGGGCGTTGCGACGATGCCGTCAATAAGGCCGGCGTCAGTCGCCCAGCGGATTTCGTCGAGCGACGCAGTAGCAAGAAAGAGGCGCATCGATGACTCAGGCGGAAAGGTAGAGGGCATCGGGATACGTAACGTGCTCTAGGCACAACCCTTC
Source organism: Gemmatimonadota bacterium (assembly GCA_026387915.1). Lineage (NCBI taxonomy): Bacteria > Pseudomonadati > Gemmatimonadota > Gemmatimonadota bacterium. The sequence goes on along the minus strand of JAPLKS010000011.1, from coordinate 27,686 downwards.
ACTCGGCGCAGGGGGCGACACATCGTCGTTGTCCGTTGCCACGAGAAGCGAGGTCAGCTCCGCGCGCTGCCGCTTGCCGCTTGCCACGTCGAGCATGGTGCCCACCAAGAACCGAACCATGTGGTGCAAAAACCGGTTCGCCTCAATGTCGAGCACCATGCCAGTTGCAGTGTCGCGCCACCGGCAGATCCGTACATCGCATTCGTGCCCATCGGTCGCCGGTGCGGTCCCTCGCACGGCGAATCCGTAGAAACAATGCAACCCGACGACCTGCTCCGCGCACCAGCTCAGCGTTTCGCGGTCGAGGGCCCGGGAGAAGGCGTATTCCCAGCGTCGCCGAAAGGGCGAGCGGGACGCCTCGTCGAGCCCCACCGTGTAGCTGTAGCGCCGACCGGTCGCGCTGTACCGGGCGTGGAAGCCAGGTGCCATGGCGCACACCCGAGCCACCCAGATGTCGTGCGGAAGCATGCTGTTCATTGCCTTGCGCAGCCGCTCTTCCGTCCAATGCTCCGGCATCTCCACACTCGCAACCTGTCCGCGCGCGTGAACTCCGGCATCTGTCCGCCCAGCGCCTGCCACGCGCACCGGTTGGTCGCACAGGCGAGAGAGCACCGATTCGAGTTCACCTTGCACCGTACGCTGCGCCGGCTGGACCTGCCAGCCGGCGAAGTCCTGTCCGTCGTAGTGCAAAACGAGCTGGAGAATGCGCCCCGCCATCGTGCCGAAAAATACCCCAGCGCACGGCGCGCATCAAGGAATAATTGAACACGCGATTAGTTGACATTGCCCTAGCGGACGGCGAACCTTCGATTTGCGCTCGGCGTTCCATCACCGGGGGCCCCTCGTTCCCCGATTATGACCACCCGACCACTCGCATCGCTCGCACACGCGCTTAGTGCTGCGACCGACCTCGATGCCGCGCTCGTCGCGCTCGCCGAGGGGCTCGCCGATACCGACCGGGACGCGTCTATTTCGCTCCTGCGGCTTGACGCGCGTCAGGGGCTGTTTCGCGAGCGGACGCTGGCGACCGGGGGAATGGTGGAACGCGCCCCGCTCGAAACGGCGCTCGAACAGCTTTCTGAGGACGTCATCCGCGCCCTCAAAGCGGGTGGGCGCCTGGTGGACCTCGGTGAGCAGTCTCCCGAGTTCGCACGGCTGCTCGCGTTGCCGCTCCCCTCCGGAGGGTTTGTATCCCTGTTAGGGCTGCGGGAAGAGGGGGAACTCGCCGCCGTCCTCGCGCTCACTGAGCCTCGGAATGTGTTCAATACGCGCGCCAGCGAACGTTTGGCGCCCATGGCGGCCATGTTTGAGCTCGCCTACCTGCGCTTCGCTGAACGGGAAACACGGCGCGAAGCGGTGCAAACCCTCGAAGACGTTGTCCAGAAGGTCCATGCCGAGTACGTGCAGCGGCTGGGGACCCTCGAGAACCAGCTCGCAGAGGTGCGGCGCACCCCTGCGGCGGTGGATCCGTTGCTGCTTGAAATGGAGGCGGCGAAGGTCGCTGAGGCCGCGCGACGGTCGGCGCGCAAACTCACCGCTCTCGAGCAGCAGTTGACCGCGGCCATCGGCCAGTTGGAGCAGGCCCACATTGAGCTCCACCGACGGAGCGAGGCGCTCCGTCAGCGGACTCGCACGTTGTATCTGATTGAGCGGGTGCTCACGCTTGCCGCCGCCTGGGAATCGCCGCATCGCCTGTCGGAGGCGCTGCTCTCGCTGGTCGGCGACGATATGCAGGCCCTCCGCTGCTCGCTCTTTCTCGTGGTGCCGGGAGATCCGCGCACGCTCTACTTGGCGGCGGGGCGCGGGCTCGCGCCGCACGTCACACTCGGCGCGCGCATCAAGCTGGGCGAGGGGGTCGCTGGCAAAGTGGCGGCAACCCGAGAGCCGCTACTCGTTGTGGACGCGTCCGACGCCGCTGCGCAGCCGCTGCTGGGCGATGAATACCTGACCACGGGATCGTTTATCAGTTTTCCGTTGTTGCTGCGCGAAGAACTGGTGGGAGTGGTGAACCTCACGAATCGCGCCCAGCGCGGGCTCTTCGTTGAAGAAGATGTTGAACGCGTGCGCCTCCTCGGCCTTGTGATTTCGTTGCTCGCCAGCGAGGCGCGTCTGCCGGAGCGACTGATGGGGGCGATGCGAGGTGCATAGTACCGTGAATGCGCTACAGGCCGCCGTTAAAGCGCTGGCGCTCGGTGAGTCGCTGGCGGGTCCTCAGGCTCAGGCCGCCTTTGAGGTTGTGATGGCAGGCGAGGGAACGCCCTCCCAAATCTCGGCGCTCCTCATGGGGCTCCGCGTGAAGGGAGAGACCCCCAGCGAAGTAGCGGGTGCTGCCGCCGCACTTCGCAGCGCGATGACCGTGCTCGACGTGGCGGACGCCGACGCCCTCGTGGACACGTGTGGCACCGGCGGCGGAACGATTTCCACCTTCAATATTTCTACCGCGGCGGCGCTCGTGGCCGCAGGCGCGGGCGCGCGCGTGGCGAAGCACGGCAATCGATCATTCACGTCGCGCTCAGGGAGCGCGGATGTCATCGAGGCGCTTGGCGTGGCCATCGATGTGCCGGTGTCGCAGATGGCACAGGTGCTCAGCGATGCGGGAATCGTCTTTATGTTTGCGCCCACGATGCACCCTGCGATGCGCCACGTGGGGCCCGTGAGGCGCGAGATTGCCATTCCCACGGTGATGAATCTCGTGGGGCCACTCGCCAATCCTGCCCGCGCGGGGCGCCAGGTGATTGGCGTGGCGGATCCAAACCGCCTTGAACTTATTGCCAGCGCACTCGCGACTCTCGGCACGCGCCACTCCTTGGTAGTACACGGCGAGCCAGGGCTCGATGAGATCTCGCCCATGGGGCGTACAACGATCATCGAGATTTCGCGCGGAGAGCAGACGCGGTGGACGCTCGATCCTTCCGATGTGGGACTGACGCTAGCGAGCGCCGATTCGCTCGCCGGTGGATCGCCGGAAGACAACGCCGCGCTCATCGAGCAGGTCCTGCGCGGTGGCGGCAGCCTAGAAGCGCGTTCCGCGGTGGCGTTGAACGCGGCCGGCGCCATCTATGTTGGTGGTCTCGCGGCTGATTACGCGGGGGCTCTCACGCTGGCGCAGGCGGTGCTGCGGGGTGGTGCCGGTTACGACGCGCTCGAACGCCTCCGCAAAGCGGCGCCGCGCCGCTAGGAAGTCCGAGCGGCGCGGCGTTTGTGTCACACGGAGAGCGGGCGGTTTTAGAAGCGCCGCATCACGCCGACCACCACGCCTCGCACCCGCATCTGATGCTCTTGCAGGTAGATGGGCGCCATGGTGTCATTGGCAGGCTGCAGGCGGATGCGTCCGTCGCGCTCACGGAAGTAGCGCTTGACGGTGGCCGACTGGTCGTCGAGCATCGCGATTACCATGTCGCCGTTATCTGCGGTTTGGCGATCATGCACCACCACGAGGTCGCCATCGGTGATGTGATCGTCTACCATCGAGTTGCCGCGCACGCGAAGGGCGTAATGGTTGCCGGCGCGCCGAACAAAATCTTCTGGAACCGAGATCGTTTCGTCCGTCGCGCTCGCTTCGAGCGGAAGACCGGCCGCAACGGCGCCGAGCAGGGGAATCTCCACCGCCCGTGGGAGCACGTCGTTCGGAAGGATTTCAATGGCGCGGCTCTCGTTGTAGCTGCGCTTGATATAGCCCTTTCGCTCGAGATTGCTCAGGTGTTCGTGAACCGTCGCCAGCGAGTTATAGTTGAACTGCGCCGCGATTTCCTCGAAACTCGGCGCATAGCCGTTTTCGTTGGTGTAGTTATTGAGGTAATCGAGGATCTGGCGCTGGCGCTTGGTGAGCGGCATGGCGGCGGTCCCTGCAAGAGTGAACGGCAACAACGGAAGTGGGAGCGTGTCTCAGGAGACGCCCGAACAGCACCCGAAGTAACGGTAGCCGAACATTGACCGAAGCGCAACAGCCAACCTCGCCATGGACTCCCCCCGCCGGCCCGCTGGGGGAGCTGACCGCCGCATCCCTCGTGCGGGCGGGGGCAGCGGCGTCCAACCGCGCGGCGTTGGAGCGCGCCGTGGCGGAGGCTCCCCGGCCCGCCGGCTTTGCCGCTGCGCTTCGGCGCGACACGGTGCAGGTCATCGCAGAGATCAAGCGGCGAAGCCCAAGCAAAGGGACCATCAACGCTGGCATCGTCGCCGAGGCGCGCGCGCAGCTCTATGCGGCCGCCGGTGCTGCGGCGTTGTCTGTGCTCACGGAGCCGTCGCGCTTTGGCGGGTCGCTTGACGACCTACGCGCGGCACGCCGGGCGGTCTCCATTCCGCTTCTCCGCAAGGATTTTATTGTTGACGAGGTGCAGCTGCTCGAGGCTCGAGCCTCCGGTGCATCCGCCGTGCTGCTGATTGCCCGCGCGCTGGAACCGTCCCGTTTCAACGCGCTGGCTCACTTCGCCGGAGGGGTCGGGCTCGAAGTGCTCCTGGAAGTGCGCAGCGAGGAGGAACTCGAGCGCGCACTCGCCGTGCCGAGGGGCGTGATTGGCGTGAACAATCGGAACCTCGAAACACTCGTCATTGACGATGAAGTCAGTGCGCGATTGATCCCACTGGTTCCAAGCGATCGGATTGCGGTGTATGAGAGCGGTGTCGCGGATCGCAGCGGTGTGGAGCGCGCGGCTGCGCTCGGAGCAGATGCGGTGCTCGTTGGGTCCGCGCTATCGAGTTCCGCGGACGGAACGAGCGCACTGGCGGCGTTTCTCGGAGTGCATCGGCGGGCGCGTGGCTGACGTCAAAGTAAAGTTCTGTGGCATGACGCGCGCCGATGACGCAGTGGCCGCGATAGCGCTGGGCGCGTCCTACATCGGGACGGTCTTTGCGGGTGGCCCTCGCCATCTCACGGCCGAGCGTGCGGCAGAGCTTTGGTCTGGGATCAGTGCGAGCGTCCCGCGCGTTGGTGTCTTTGGTGCGGATGCGCAGGAACATGTGGCCAGCACGGCGGTCGCGGTTGGTCTCACCGTGGTGCAGCTACACGGCGATCCGCGCGCGGCGGATATTCGACGCACGCGCGCTCGGTTTAGTGGACAGATTTGGGCGGTGGCGCGCGCCGACGGCTCGTTGCTCCCCGACTGGACCGAAGAGCTGTTTCGAGAAGCCGATGCGGTGTTGCTCGACGCCCGCGTGCCGGGGAGTCTTGGTGGCACGGGCGTGACGCTGGAGTGGGAAGCGTTGGCGCGCACGCTGGACTCGGTGCGCGGCTCGACACCGGTGGTGCTGGCTGGCGGGCTGCGGCCGGAGAATGTGGCGACGGCCATTCGATTGCTGTCGCCGGATGTGGTGGATGTGTCCTCCGGCGTGGAGCGGGTGCCGGGGGAGAAGGATCACTCGAGAATGCGCGCGTTCATGGACGCGGTGCGTGGGAGCAGGACGTGACGACGGAGACCGCTGGCGGCGATCGATTTGGCGCATTTGGTGGGCGCTATGTACCCGAGACCCTCATTCCGGCACTCGACGAGCTCGAGGCGGCATTCGCCGCAGCGTGGGCCGATCCGTCGTTCCATTGGGAACTCGACTCGGCGCTCCGGCACTATGTGGGCCGTCCGTCGCCGCTGTCGGATGCGCCGCGCCTGTCGGCGTTGGTTGGCGCCCCTGTTTGGTTGAAGCGCGAAGACCTTAATCACACGGGAGCGCACAAAATCAACAATGCGCTGGCGCAGGCGATCCTCGCCAAGCGAATGGGAAAGCAGCGCATCATCGCCGAAACGGGGGCCGGGCAGCACGGCGTCGCCACGGCCACGGTCTGCGCGCGGCTCGGGCTCTCGTGCGTGGTGTACATGGGCGAAGAAGACATGCGTCGTCAGAGCCTCAATGTGTTCCGGATGAAGCTGCTGGGTGCCACGGTGGTGCCGGTCACCACGGGCACTCGCACGCTCAAGGACGCCACGAGCGAAGCCATCCGCGAATGGGTGACCACCTGCGATCACTCGCACTACATCATTGGGTCCGTGGTTGGCCCCGCACCGTATCCGCGCATGGTGCGCGACTTTCAGGCGGTGATTGGGCGCGAGGCGCGCGAGCAGATGCTCGAGCGGGCGGGGAGGCTTCCCAAGAGTGTCGTCGCGTGCGTGGGCGGTGGCTCGAACGCGATGGGGATCTTTCACGCCTTCGTTCCGGATGCTGGGGTTGAGCTGGTTGGGGTGGAGGCGGCCGGTCACGGTCTCGATTCCGACCAACATTCGGCCTCCCTCACCAAAGGGCGCCCGGGAGTGCTCCACGGCGCGCTGAGCTACCTGCTGCAGGATGCGCAGGGGCAGGTCCATCCCGCGCACTCCATCTCCGCTGGGCTGGATTACCCCGGCGTGGGGCCTGAGCATGCCTTTATGAAGGATTCCGGGCGGGCCACGTACGTATCGGTCACAGATGATGCCGCCCTCGACGCCTTTGGCCGGTTCAGTCAGCTCGAGGGAATCATCCCCGCGCTGGAGACGGCCCACGCGGCGGCCTGGATCATGGCCAACGCCGGGCGGTGGGCGGCCGACGAGCCGGTGCTCCTCTGCGTGAGCGGAAGAGGGGACAAAGATGTGGCGCAGGTCGCGGAAATGGGTATCTTGACTGCGTGACCCCTCCCCGCGCGACAGTGTCCAGCTTTGATACGGAGAAACCGGAGCCGCCATTCGCTCCGGCCCTTGTCGAAGAAATGCTCCGTCAGATGGACAAGACGGTGCGCGCGCATCAGTTGTACCTGCATAACAATCCGACGTACCTCAAGGCCGTCGAGAATCTACGGGCGTCGTTTGCCCCGATTTGGGCCGAGACCGATAGCATTGCGCTGCAGGTGAGTGACACGCAGCTCATTTGGTGCGGCTGCGTGGTGCGCGAAGAACAGGAAAAGGCATCCGACTCACTGCCGTGGACTTTCTTTAAAGACGGTGTGCGCGAGCTGACGCTCTCCACCGGTTTCGAAGGCGCAGAGCTCGAATGGCTGCTCGATATCATCCCGAAAGTGCGCAAGGCGCAAGATCAGGATGATGATCTGCTCACGCTCCTCTGGGAGCAGGAGTTCGCCCATCTCACGTACCGCTACGTGGATGTGTCGAACGAGTCCGGCTTGCCGCTCGACTCCAACGCGTCTGAGGGCCGGTGGCCCGTCACGCCGGGCGAGGAAGTTGAAGACCTGAGCCAGGCGATCTCCGAAGCGCGCTCGGAAGTTGAAGACGATGCGCAACAGGGTGGGACGCCGGCGCAGGGGAGCCAGACGGTCGTCAAGGACTCGCCCAAGCCTGCTGGCATTGTGCGGATGGAAGATTTCGATTCCACCCTCTATTTCCTCGACGCGGGCGAAGTGGAGTATTTGCGCGAGGAGGCAAAACGCGAGTACGCCGCGGATCATCGCGCGACCGTGTTGAATGCCTTGCTCGACATCTTTGAGTTGCAGACGGCGCCGCTCGTACGGCAGGAGGTGTCGCAGAACATCGAGACCCTCACGCTCCACTTGCTTGCCGGGCGCCGCTTTCAGAATGTCGCGCAGTTGCTCCGCGAAGTGGATGTGGTGCTCGAGCGCGCGCGTGATTTGCCACTCGACATCCGGCAGCGGTTCGCGCAGCTGCCGGACCGGCTCAGTCATCCGGATGCCCTGTCGCAACTCCTCGAAGCCATGGACGAGGCGGCGACGCTTCCAGCCGCGGAGGAGCTCGATGGGTTGTTCCTTCAGTTGCGTCCGATGGCGCTGGCGACCGTCTTTGCGTGGATCGGTCAGAGCACCAACGCCAAGCTCAAGCCGCTGCTGCAGCGCGCGGCGGAGCGATTGGCGGTGTCGAACACGGGTGAACTCACCAAGCTGATTCTGCACGACTCGCCAGCAGTTGCGCTCGAGGCCATTCGGCGCTCGGGCGCGCTCAAAACGGCGGCCGCGGTACCGCCCCTCGCGAAAGTGCTCGCCGACGGCGATCGCGAACTCCGTCTTGCCGCCGTGGCGGCGTTGGTGGAAATCGGGACGGCGGGTGCGGTGCAGGGGCTCGAGAAATCGCTCGACGACACCGATCGTGATGTTCGGCTCGGCGCCATCAAAGCGCTCACGGCCAAGGCCTATCGCCCGGCACTGACGCGCGTGACGGCGATGGTGAAGTCCAAGGAAGTGCGAGAGGAGGCCGATCGTACCGAGCGCGTGGCGGTGTTCGAATTGTTTGGCGTCCTGTGCGGCGATGGCGGCGTTCCGTTTTTGGATGAAATCTTGAATCCCAAGACGGGGCTCTTCTCGCGCAAGGAGGACCCAGAACTTCGCGCCTGCGCCGCATTGGCGCTCGGGCGCATCGGGACACCGAAGGCGCAACAAGCCCTTCAGAAATCCGTGGGCGAAAAGGACATTGTGGTGCGCACCGCCGTGAACCGCGGCATGAAAGGAGGTGCGGCGTGAACCGTCCGTCCGCTCGCCTCTCCTCCGCGCTCTCGGCGCTTCCCGACAAAGGCGGGGAAGGCTATGTGCGCGCCGTGGGGCGCTCGCTCATTCTCGCGTTGTATGGCGCGTTGCGGAGTACGCGCATGTATCCGGTCGATAACCCGGTTGTGCAGAGCGCGCTCGACGACCTCACGGGGATCGCGGAAGAACTGCGGGCCTCCGAAGGAGAGATGGAGTTCCGCGTGTCTGGCGAGTTCATTTTCGTCAACGGCACGCGCCTCCGCCTCGACCTCGATAACTACACGACCTTTAGCTATTTGCTTTCGCAGTTTCGCGGCAGTGGCGTCGGTGTCTTGCGCATCAATAGCCGTCCGGCCGCGCGTGATTGGACGGTGTTGCTCGCGTTCCTGCTCAAGCCGCAGGGCGAGGCGCCGGCGGACCGGTTTGAGCAGTTGCAGCAGCGGTTGGAATCCACGGGCATCACGGTGTTTGAGATTGCGCCGCCCGTGGAGTCCGAAGACGATGAAAAACATCGCGCCGAGTTCAAGGACGCGGCCAAGCGGACCTACTCGCAGTCGGTGTCCGCGACCAAGGAAGTGATGAACTCGGTTCGGATGGGGCAGAGTCCGAACCTCAAAAAGGTGAAGCGTGTGGTGCAGGGAATCGTCGATCAGATCCTCGGCGACGAAACATCGTTGATCGGCCTCACCACCATTCGCGATTACGATGATTACACGTTCACACACTCGGTGAATGTGTGCATTTTTGCCGTGGCCCTTGGGCGCCGACTGGGCCTCACGCGCCTGCAGCTCTACGATCTTGGCCTGGCCGCGCTGTTTCATGACATCGGCAAGTCTCGCGTGCCGCTTGAGGTCACCAATAAGCCGGACCTCCTCACGGACGAGGAGTGGCAGCTCATTGCGTCGCATCCGTGGATGGGCGTGCTCGCGCTCTTTCAGGTGAAGGAGCAAAACGAGTTCCCGTATCGCGCGATGGCGGTGGCGTACGAGCACCATATGAAGCGTGATGTCACCGGCTACCCGCGTTCTTTGCGTACCAAGGCGATTGGCTTCTATAGCAAGATCGTCGCGGTGGCCGACGGCTTTGATGCCGCGACCACGCGCCGATCGTATCAAACAGAGCCGATGAACCCCGCCTCGGTGCTCGCCGAAATGCGCGATAACGCGCGTCGCGGCATGGAGCCGGTGATCGTCAAGGCGTTCGTCAATCTCCTCGGCATTTACCCCGTGGGGACGTTCGTTGTGCTCGACACGTTTGAACTGGCGATCGTGCACTCGAACAACTCCAACCCCGATCAGGTCTCGCGCCCGATGGCGCTCATTGTCAGTGACGACCTCGGCAATGTGCGGTACCCTGGCGATCTCGTGGACCTCGCGGAGCAAGATGAGGCGGGCAACTTCCGCCGCACGATCATCAAGACGGCGAACCCTGATAAGTACGGCGTTCGCGTCGGCGACTACTTTCTCTAAGATGATCACTCAACGGTTCGACGCGCTCCGCGCCGCTGGGCGCCGTGCGCTCGTCTGTTACGCCACCGCTGGCCATCCTGACCGCGCGCGCAGCATCGCGCTGCTGCAGGGGATGGCCGATGCCGGCGCCGACGTGCTCGAGGTTGGCGTTCCCTTTTCAGATCCCGTGGCGGATGGCCCGATCATTCAGCGGAGCTCGCAACTGGCGCTCGCCGGTGGGATGACGCTCGATGGGGCGCTCTCGCTCATTGCGGACGCCAAGCTCTCCATTCCCGTGGTGCTGTTCTCGTATCTCAATCCGCTCATGTCCGCCGGTGCCGACGTGCTGCAGCGCGCACGCGACGCTGGTGCGCACGGGGTACTGGTGACTGATTTGCCCGTCGGCTCCGATGCGGAGCGCGAGGCGTGGTTCGGCGCGGGGCCGCTCGATTTCGTTCGGCTGGTGGCTCCCACTACGCCGGCGAGTCGGATGGCGGAGATCGCGCGCCACGGCAAAGGGTTTGTGTACCTGATTAGCCGGCTTGGTGTGACGGGGGTGCGGGATTCGATGCCCGATTCGCTTCCCGCCACGGTGGCACAGTTGCGCGCCGTGTGCTCGCTCCCCATTTGCGTCGGCTTCGGTGTGTCCACTCCAGCGCATGCGCGCACGGTGGGCGCGGTGGCCGACGGTGTGATTGTTGGCAGTGCGATCGTGCAGGCCGCGGAGCGCAGTGTGGATGATGCCGTGGCGTTGGTGCGCTCCCTGCGGCTCGCGCTCGACGAAGGGCCGGCGAGGTGATCGAGCGGTTGCTCGTCCTGCAGGCGCGATTGGTGCCGATTGCCGGCACGATCGTGCTCTTAGTGGCTGCCTGGATCGATACCTCGTGGGCGTCGCATCTGGTGCCGTTCGCGGCGCTCATCATCGTGTCGGGGGAACTGCGGCGCAGTCAACTGCCGGTCACCAAGTACGGCGCGCTCAACTTATTGATGATCGTGGCCGTGGGCGGATCGCTGGTGGTCGGACCGTCCACCGCGGCGTTTGCGCTCTTTGTCGGGCTATTGCTCTCCGACTGGTTGCTGCTCCACAAGCTATTTGAGACGGCGTGGATCAATGCGGGGCGCGAGACGCTCGCACTCTTCGTCTCGTATGGATTCTTCGCGTGGATCGCGCATTCGCTCGGCTTACCCGAGGGAGCCTCCGCCGGCGCGGATTTCATTCCGGCGATGGTGCTCTACCTGCTCATGCATTTCTTGGTGAGTCGTGGCCTCCTCTACTTTACTCTCGTGTTGCGCGGCAAGCTGCTGCCCGAAGAGCGCAACCTCATTCTCCGTTATGAGGTGCTGACCTACGGTGCCGGCGCCACCGTGGTTGCCGTCCTCGTGACGGCGCTCCAAATCCTCGGCTGGATGGGAACCGCCATCGTTGCGATGGTAATGCTGTTCGCGGGACTGTTACTCCGACGCATCATTGAAGAGTCGATTGCTGCGGAAGAACTGAATACGATTCTCGCCATGGAGCAGGTGGTCGCCAGCGATCGAGGGCTTGCCGAAGCCATCCGGCGTATTGAAGCACTCGCGCACCGGCTGGTGGACTGGACCTCGCTGCGCATTAGTCGTGTGGTGGATGGGCGTGTGCTCGTGGCGTACCGCGGCGGCGTGGGTTTGCTCGACGTGCCAGAGCCGGCCGCGCATGACGGCGAGCGACTGCGGGCACTCGCCGTAGAGGCGGCCGCGCCGGTCATTGTGTCGGATGCGACGCGTGATTCGCGCGTGGAGCGGCCGAGGCCGGAGGCGAGATCCGCGTTGGCCGTGCCACTTCGGTTCGGCGAGCGAACGGTGGGCATTCTGGAACTCGAGCACCACAAGCCGGCTGCCTATGGCGCAAAGGAAGCGATGCTGGTGCGGCGCTTTGCCAATCAGTTGGCGACCACCCTGCATATCTACGATCTGCGCGGGCCGCTGCTCGACACAGTCTCCCGTTTGCAGGTCGAGCTGGAGACGCTCACAGAATCCGCGCAGACGTTGCGGATTGGCGGTGAGTACGTGGCGGAGACAGTCTCCGGGATTTCGCGCGGCATTGCAGAAGAGTCGCAGCAGGTGCGCTCCAGTCTTGAGATGTCGCAGCAAATGCTTGAGGCCACGGGGCGCGTGGTGACCGATGCGCGGGATGCGTCGGAAGCGAGTCGTAGCGCCACCGACACCGCGTCGCGTAGCGAGGCGCAGATTGGCACCGCTATTGAACGACTGGTAGGCGCCAAGAACTTTGTGGGAGAGAGTGCGCGGCAGATTGGCGCGCTCACCTCGACCACCACGCGCATTACGGAGTTCATTGCGGTGATCTCGCAGATCGCGGATCAAACCAACCTGCTCGCCCTCAACGCGGCCATCGAGGCCGCCCGCGCAGGGGCCGAAGGACGCGGCTTTGCCGTGGTCGCCGAAGAAGTGCGCGCGCTCGCTGAGGAGAGCCGGCGAGCCAGCGATGAGGCCGCCGATTTGCTGACGCACTTCGGTAAACAGATGCGCTTGGTAGGCGAGCAGATGGCCCATGGCGAACTGCTCGTGGCGGACGTCGAACAGCTCTCTGCCGGCTCGAGCAGCGCACTCAAGGGCATCGTGTCGGGCACTGAGCACAGCGCGGCCCGCGCGCAGCGCATTGTCGTTACCGCCGAAGACCAGCAGCGGGAGTTCGCCGTGTTATTGGATCGCGTCGCCCGCGTATCTGAGATTTCTGACCGCAATCGTGTGGGAGCCGAACAGGTCAATGCGTCGGCCGCGGAGCAGGCGAGTGCGCTGCGCGAACTGGCGGGCGCGATTCGCGGTCTCCGTGAAGTGGTCACGAATCTCAATGATCTCGCGCAGCGCATTACCACGGTTGTCTGATGCCTGAGTCACTGCTCAAGCTGCCGGCGTGGGCGCAGGTCGGCGATAAGCGCCGCGCTCACATTGCGCGCGTGACTGCGCTGATCGACACGTGGGCTGGCGAGATGGCGCTCGATGCAGACGAAGCGAAACTCTGGCACGACGCTGGCGCATGGCACGACGCGTTGCGCGACGCGCCGGACGACGAACTCCGCGCGCTCGCCTCGAAGAGTGCCTTTGCGGACGCGCCCGTCAACGTACTCCACGGGCCTGCCGCCGCGGCGCTGTTGCGTGAGGCGGGAGAGACCCGGGGCGAGTTGTTGATGGCGATTGAATGGCACACGGTAGGGAATCCCGCCTGGGGGCGTGCGGGGCGTGCGCTCTTTATGGCGGACTTTCTTGAGCCGGGCCGAGGGTTCATGCGTGCCGATCGCGCCTTTCTCGCCACGCTGCTGCCGCGCGACTTTGACGGCGTGTTTCGTCAGGTGGTTCGCATGCGGATGGAATGGACGCTGCGCGAAGGCAAATCGCTCTTCCCTCAAACCGTCGCGTTGTGGAACTCGATTCGTTAGCCGCTCCGCCACGGCGTCCGCGTCGCATCGGCCGCTGGATCCTGATCTCGCTGCTGGTAGCCGGGGCGGGGTACTATGGCTGGCGCCGAAGTGCGCACACCGCGCTAGCGGACGGTGCCGCCGCCGAGCCAAAGCGGTCGCTTCCGGTGCGACGGGTGGTGCCCGAGAGCGTGCGGGTTCGAGTGGAGGTCCTCAACGCCACCGACACGCGTGGCCTCGCGCGTCAGGCGATGTTTGCGTTGCGTGACGCAGGCTTTGACGTCGTGTCCTTTGGTACGACCTCTGAGCGCCAGGACTCGACGCTCGTCCTCGACCGAAGCGGACATCCCGAGTGGGCGGCGCTCGCGGTCAAAGCCTTGGGGGAGGCGCGAGCGGAGTCGCGCCCCGACAGCTCACGGTATCTCGACCTCACGATTCTCATTGGCAAGCGCTGGGCGTTGCCGAGCGAGCCGTTCCACCCGTAGCTGCCCGCAAGCGGCCGCGATGTCGAGGCCGCGACTCTTCCGCACCGCGACTTCCACGCCGGCTTTGCGCATCATCCGCGCGAAGGTTCCAATGTCGTCGCGTGAGGTGGGGACAAACCCCATCGTGCCGCCGGGGTGAAGCGGAATGAGATTCACAAACGCCTTGCACCGCTTCGCCAACGCCGCGAGTTGACGTGCATGCTCGGGCTGGTCGTTGACGCCGCCGAGCATCACGTACTCGAAGGTCACGCGCCGGTCGAAGTCTCCCGCCGCCGCAATGACCTCGTCGAGCGGAAACTTGGTGTTCACCGGCATGAGCGTGGCGCGCAACTCATCCGTGGGCGCGTGCACCGAAATGGCGAGCCGGAACTGCTCAGGGCGACGCGCGAGCGCTTGAATGCCCGGCAACCAACCAACGGTCGAAATCGTGATATGCCGCGCGCCAATCCCCATGCCATTGGGATGGTTGAGCGTGGTGAGCACGACGTCTACCGCGGGCCAGTTCATCAGCGGCTCGCCCATTCCCATAAACACGATGTTCGTAGCACGGAGCGGCGGATCCAGCAGCGCGAGTTCGCGCACCTGCCCAGCGATTTCCGATGGCGTGAGGTTCCGCGCAAAGCCCATCGCGCCGGTGGCGCAAAACGCACATTGCAACGGACACCCCGCCTGCGACGAGATGCAAAAGGTCATCCGTTCGTCGTCAGGAATCGCCACGGTCTCGACCGTCTGCCCATCATGCATCCGGAAGAGAAACTTGCGCGTGCCGTCGGTAGATACCTGTTGCGCCACCAACTCAGGGCGGGGAAGCGAAAAATGTTCGGCAAGCTGCGCGCGAAAGTCCGCCGGTAACACCGTCATGTCCGCGAACCCCGCGACCGGCGCTTGCCATAGATGGCGTGCCGCCTGACTGCCGCGGTAGGCACCGACGCCGCACGACTCGGCAAATGCACGGAGCGTCTGCTCCGCCGCCGCCGGCGTGAGATCGAGCAGATTCACGGGCGTGGTCATGGCAGTAGGGTGCTAAGCGTGAACTGATAGGACGGTGCAAAACCGTTTGGCGTTTCCTCACGGGCAACGCCGACCGTGTAGCCGCCGTAACGCGCCACAAGGCCAAGTCGGAGGCGCCAGTTCGTCTGACCATAGATGTCAGTCCGCACCGTGCCTCCCCGTAACTCGAACATACTCCATCGGCCGGCGCCGTACGCGAACTGCTCGCTGTACAGCCCCACGGCGCGTTGGTACGAATAGCCGGCGCGCACCGTGTGCACCGAGTCTGTGCCGAACACGCGACCGTCTGCGCCGAGCAATACAGACGCGATTTCACGCCCAGCCCCCGTCCACGTGGTGTGAAGGAAGGTTGAGGCGCCCACATTGAGGTCCAACGGCGTGAGATGGTCAAGCAACACGCCGGCATCGAGCGAGTTTGCACTCCGGCTGAATCCGTCGAGTAACCCGCTCCGAGCGTGCACCGCAATCCCGCCCACCACGTGCGGCGCCAGCCGTCGAGAGAGGCCAGCCGTGAGCAGTACGGTCTGATACGGTACCTCTTCACCGAGGCTCAGCGGATCACTATCCGTGCGCAGCAGACGGCCCACCGAGGATCGGAGCACCGACACGCTCATCGTGGTGCCCAGCCAACTGCGCGAGATACCACCGTACTGCGCGTTGATCGAGGCGTCGGTCGGCGCGGTCATTGCCCCGGCCGCCAGGCGCCATCGGCTGCCGGTTGGGAGGAGCGCCAGCGCCGGATTCCAGATCCCCACGCCGCTCGCGTCGCCTGTTGCCGGCGACTCAACGACGAGGGTCACGGGGAATGTGAGCAGGTCACGTCCCGGCACATTGCCACCTTGGGCGGCGGCGCAGAGCGGGACGCAAACCAGCACGGCAAACACGTTGCGCCACATACAGTTGAAGCTATTCGGTATCGGGGCGGCGGGTCAACCCGCTGACTACCACCAAGTGACGGCGCCCCATATATTTAACTCACTTCCGCCGGGAGATTCACTGGTGCTCAGCGAGCTGCTCACGACGGAACGCGTCCGCGTTCCGCTCGGCAGCCATTCCAAGGCCGACCTGCTCCGCGAACTGACGCGTCTCGCGGTGCCGGATGTCGCCCCCGAAACCTTGGATTTGATCGTGGCGGCCGTTGAGGAGCGCGAGGCGCAAGTCAGCACCGCCATGGGCGGCGGCTTGGCAGTTCCCCACGGGAGGACTGATCTCGTGCGTGAACTTCGCGTATCCGCGGGGCTGGTGCATGTGGTGCGCGATTATGTGGCGCCGGACCATGCGCCGGTCGAGGTTGTGTTTTTGGTGTTGACCCCGTTGGACTCGAGCAGTCAGCACATCAAAGTGCTCGCGCGCATCGCGCGGCTTATGCATCGGCCGGAGTCGCGCGCGGCATTGCTCGCGTCGAACTCAGCCGAAGCGTTTCTCGCGGTGGTTCGGCAGGCGGAGGCCGCGTGAGCGAACGTTGGCGTCGGTGGCTCCCGGCCGTCGTATGGGCCTTGGGTATTGAAGTGCTCACCTCGTGGCCGAATCCGCCGGCGATGGATCAACTGCCGTCGGAGTCGGACAAAGTAGCGCACTTTATGATGTACTTGATGCTTGGTTTTTGGGTAGCGCGTGCGGTGCGGCAGTCGCCCACACCTCGCACCCTACTGACCATGCTGCTCTCGACGATGGTGGGCGTGTCCGTCTTTGGCGCGCTCGATGAATGGCATCAGCTCTTTATTCCCGGCCGGTCGATGGAGTTTGGCGACTGGCTGGCCGATAGCCTCGGCGGCATCGCCGGCGTCGGGCTTCTCACTCTCAGCGCCGGTGTTGCGGTGGCGCGCCGGAATACCTCCTCGTGACTGAATCTTCGATGCTCTCAACTTCTATCCGTTCTCACCTCGCCGGCGCGTTGCGCGCGGGTGATGCTGGCGCACGTGTCACGCTCGGTGGCTGGGTGCATCGCTCGCGCAATCTTGGCGGCATCGTCTTTCTCGACCTGCGCGATCGCGGCGGGTTAGTGCAGTTGTCGTTCGGTCCCGCGTGGGCGGCTCCGGAGGCCATTGCTGCGGCGGCTGCAGTAGGCGTTGAGAGCGTGGTACTGATTGAAGGCACGGTGGTCGCGCGAACCGCCGAAACTCGAAATGCCGATATGGACACGGGCGAGATTGAAGTGCACGCGGTGTCGCTGCGCGTCTTGAGTCCGGCTGTGACGCCCGCGATTCCGGTGGCACGTGGCAAGGGCGAGAAGTTGCCCGCCGAAGAGCTGCGACTCCGGCACCGATATCTCGACTTGCGCCGTCCGGAGCTGCAGGCCGCCCTCGTCCTGCGGCATCGTCTGTTGCAGGTGACGCGCCGCTTTCTCAGCGACCGCGGGTACCTCGAACTCGAAACGCCGATCCTCACCAAGCCGACGCCCGAAGGCGCACGCGATTACTTGGTGCCGAGTCGTGTGCATCCCGGTGAGTTCTATGCGTTGCCGCAGTCGCCACAGATTTACAAGCAGCTGTTTATGGTGTGCGGTTTCGATCGGTACTTTCAGATTGCGCGGTGCTTCCGCGACGAAGATCTGCGCGCCGATCGTCAGCCAGAGTTCACGCAGATTGACATTGAAGCGAGCTTCGTGGGGCAGGAAGACATCCTCGCACTCGCCGAAAGCTTGATCGGCTCGCTCTGGCGTGAGGGCGGTGCTGACGCGCCTGAGCATTTCGAGCGCATGACGTACGCGGACGCGATGGAGCGGTATGGGAGCGATCGCCCCGATCTGCGCTACGGTCTCGAGATTCGCGACTGCAGCGACGTGTTCCGCGGCCTCGACTTTGGGATCACGACGTCTGCGCTGGCCGCGGGCGGTCGCGTGCGCGGGATTGTGTTGCCGGGCGCCGGCGCGTGGAGCCGGAAGCAGGTGGACGAACTCGAAGCGTTGGCCAAGGGAGCCGGCGCCGGTGGGTTGCTGCGTCTCAAGAAGACCGAAGGGAAGTTCGACGGCCCCATCGCCAAGTTCCTCACGCCCGAAGCCGAGGCCGCCCTGCCGCTCGAGGATGGCGCGTTGATGTTGCTCGTGGCCGCACCGGATCACGTATCGAATCCGGCGCTGGACCGCGTGCGACAGGAATGCGCGCAGCGGCTGGGACTCGTGCATGAAGGCGATCGTCGGTTCTTGATTGTGACGGATTTCCCAATGTTTGAGCGTGACCCTGTGACGGGTACGCTCGGTGCGGTGCACCATCCGTTTACATCGCCCAAGGCGGAGGACATGGCCGCTTGGCCCGATGAACCACACCGCTGGCGCGCCACCGCATACGACGTGGTGCTCAACGGCCTCGAACTCGGCGGCGGTAGCATTCGCACACATGACCCGGCGGTGCAGTCGCGCATGTTTGAGTTGTTGGGGATTGGTGATGTCGAGGAGCAGGAGCGCCGTTTTGGATTCCTGCTCGAAGGGCTTCGCGCGGGTGCGCCGCCGCATGGCGGCATCGCCTTTGGTTTTGACCGCATCGCGATGCTGCTCTCGGGCGCAACGTCGCTCCGCGACGTGATTGCCTTCCCCAAAACAACCGCCGCTCGCGCGCTCTTTGAAGGCGCGCCGACAGTTGTGCCCGCCGAAGATCTGCGGCAGTTGCACATTCGCCCAGACGTGAACTAATGGGTGATGGCGCGTTTGCCGGCGCGGTGCCGGAACCGGTGACGCTGCGACTCTCCACCGAAGGGGCGGATTTACTCACGCTCGCCGGTGTAGCCGACAGTAATCTGGTGGAACTGCAGAAGTTGTTTCCCGTGCGCGTGACGCTGCGCGGTGACGCAATGGCGCTTGTTGGCGCGGCGGACGTGCTTGATAAGGCCTCTGTTGTGGCGCAGCGTATGATTGACGCGGCCAAGAAACAGCGCGTGCTCGAGCCAGATGACGTGCTGCGGTACTCGATGGAGGGCGGAGCCGCGGAGTCCGGTACGCGTCTCGTTCTCCCTGGGGTGCGAAAGGTCATTCAGCCGAAGACGGCGGGACAGGCCGCGTACCTGCAGGCGATTGCAGACAACGATATCGTCGTGGGCATCGGTCCAGCGGGCACCGGCAAGACATATCTCGCCGTGGCGGCGGCGGTGGACGCGCTTTCGCGCAAGCGGGTCAAGCGCATTGTGCTGGCGCGCCCCGCCGTCGAAGCCGGCGAGTCGCTCGGCTTTCTCCCCGGCGATATGCAGGCCAAGGTGGATCCGTATCTGCGTCCTCTCTACGACGCACTCGAAGACATGATGCCCCCCGAGCGTGTGCAGAAAGCGCTCGAGACGCGCGTGATTGAAATTGCGCCGCTGGCCTATATGCGCGGCCGCACACTCTCAGATGCATTCGTGATTCTCGACGAAGCGCAAAATGCCACGAATGCGCAAATGAAGATGTTCCTCACGCGCATGGGCGTGAACTCCCGCGCGGTGATCACGGGCGACAAAACGCAGGTGGATTTACCCAAGCGCGAAGAGAGCGGACTGTTGCAGGTGGAGCGTGTGCTGCAGGGGATAGACGGCATCGCGTTCCACTATCTGACCGAGACGGACGTGATCCGTCATCGCTTGGTTCGGGAAATTGTCAAAGCGTATGAACGAGAGGGGGGCGGCACCAACGTGCGGGCCGCCGCACCGGCCACTCCCGCTGACGGTAGCCGCGCGTGAGCGCACGCCGTGGTGCGCGCGGGACACCGCCGCTTGCCGTGTCTGTGAACGCGGACGGTGTTCGGAGTCCCGTTGCGCGCGCGAAGCTGGCCGACGTCGCCCGAATGGCGCTCCGCGCCGAAGGGGCGCGCGCGGCGATGGTGAGCGTGACACTGCTCTCGTCTGCGGCCATGGCGCGTCTGAATGAGCGGCACCTCAAACATCGCGGCCCCACGGATGTCATTTCCTTTGGCTTTCGTGCCGTGCCGGGCGGACCGGTCGTTGGAGATATTTACATCGCGCCTGCGGTGGCCCGAGCGAACGCGATCGATGCACAGGTCAGTATTCGCGAAGAGGTTGTGCGTTTGGTGGTGCATGGCGTGCTGCACGTAATGGGGCACGATCATCCCACTGGAGCAACCCGGGCGAGTTCGCCGATGTGGAAGCGGCAAGAGTCACTCGTGCGACGCGCGCGCTCGGTGGCGGGACTGTGACGTTCGTCATGCTGATTGTCGCGATTGGGTCCGCCGTCGCGGCGGCCTTCTGTGCGTTCGCGGATGGTGCGCTCCTCGCCCTCGACGAGGACGAACCTCCCGCGACGCCGCGGGCCGCCGCGCTCCTCGCGCGACGGGAACCCGCGCACCGCGCGCTGGCATTCGGTCGCATCCTGTCGGTTCTGCTCGCGGGTGCGGCGGCCTCGACCTCACTGCGAGCCGCGGGACTGTCGACCAACGAACTGGCGCCTGCTGTGATTGTCGTTGGAATCTTTATCATCGTCATTGCCGAAGTGGCGGCGCGCACAGCGGGCGATGCCACCGGCGCGCCGGCCCTTGAGCGCGTGGGGCCATTTGTCGTTGGTATTGAGGGCGTCCTCCGGCCCGTCGTTGTGTTCGGACGCTGGTGCGATGCCTTTCTCGTGGAGATTCTTCCGCCGGCAAAACGCGACGACGACGATCGCGACGCCAGCATCGAACAGTTCCGTGAAGTGGTCGCAGCCGAGGCCGAGGCCACGCCCGCCGAAGCGGTGATGCTGCGTGGCGTGTTTTCACTGGGCGACACGACGGTGCGCGAGATCATGGTGCCGCGTGTAGACATCGTTGGCGTGGAGCGTGATACACTCTGGTCGGAACTCGCCGATCGCGTGCGCAGCGCGCGGCACGCGCGACTCGTGGTGTTCGACGGCACGCTGGATGAGGTCGTGGGCATTCTCTATGCCAAAGATCTCCTCCCCGCGCTGGTCGCCGACGACGAACCGGCCGAGGGGTGGCTCTCGCTCGTGCGCCCTGCGGTGTTTATCCCGGGTGGCAAGTCGGCCGAAGATCAACTCCGCGACTTCAAAACGAGTCGTCGGCACATTGCGATTGTGGCCGACGAATTCGGTGGCACGGCGGGGTTGGTGACGCTCGAAGACGCACTCGAATTAATCGTCGGTGACATTCGCGACGAAAACGACGTGGAAGAACCCGACGTGGTGCGTGGCGATGCGCACGAGTTCTGGCTGGCGGGCACCGTCACGCTGGAAGAACTCAGCAGTCTCACCGGACGCGACTTCACGCGTGAGGACGTCACGACCGTTGGCGGCCTTGTGTATGAGCTCGTGGGGCAGGTGCCGCGAGCGGGACAGATGCTGGAGTTGCACGGGTGCCGTGTGGTGGTGGAGCGCGTCGTGCGTCATCGTGTGGAGCGGGTGTATGTGGCACTGCACCCGGAGTCGCACGCATGACCGTCGCGGGCATTGTGTTGACACTCGTGCTCGTCGTGGCCTGGTTGACCGCGGCCGCGACCTCCGTGCGCACGGTGAGCCGCATCTGGCTGCGCCATTGGGCTGAGCGTCGACTGGCCGGCGGAGAGAGTTCGCCGACCGTCGAACGTCCACAGCGCCTGTTGATTGCCGCATCGACTGGCATCGCTTCCACGGTCTTCGCGCTCGGCGCGTTGCTTGCGCTCAATGATGACGGACTCGACCTCGTGCGAACGCTGGTCTTCGCGGCCATCGCGTTGCTGGTGGGTGGTCAATTGGTGCCGCGTGCCATCGCCCGGCGCTTTTCAACCCCGCTCGTTGCGGCACTCACGCCGGCCCTGAGCGTCTTGGAGTGGGCAAGTCGACCGCTGATTCGCATCGCCTCAGCGCTGCCCAAGCCATTTATGGCGCCCTCACAAGCGCCGGATGACCCCCGCGAGGCGCTCGAAGACCTCCTGCGCGAGGGTGAGCTGGAGGGCGTCGGCGCGCCGGCCGAAAGCGCGATTATCAGCGGCGTCGTGGACTTCAGCGAGAAGGCGGTCGCCGAGGTGATGACGCTCCGGACTGACATCGTGGCGGTCGAGCGTTCATTGGGCGCGGCTGAGGTGATTCGAACGGTCGCCCAGTCCAAGTACAGCCGCATTCCAGTATACGACAAGGATCTGGACCACGTGGTCGGGCTCATCCACTCGTTTGACGTGCTGGCCCGTCCGGCCGCCCCAGTGAGCGTGCTGCGTCGGGTCGTCGTGGTGCGACAGGCCGAGCGGTGCGATTCGCTCATGCGTCGTATGATGCGCGAGCGCGTCCATCTTGCGATAATTCAGGATGACGCGGCCCAGACGCTGGGGCTGGTCACGCTCGAAGATCTGGTCGAAGAGCTCGTGGGTGATATTCATGACGAGCACGACGACCTTCCACTTATCTCACCGCCTCCGGCAAACTGACCGTGCCGTTCACCGAATCCACCAGAACCGCTCCGCCGCTCGTGCTGGCCGCCTCGGCGTCGCCCGCATTGCGTGCACTCGCGGCGGACTTCGATGCGGGACGCACGGCAGCGTTAGCGCGGGCCGTTTCCGTTGTGGAGAATCAACGAACGGGGAGTGACCTGTTGCTCGCGGCGATGCATAGCCGAGTGGGGCGCGCACGCCGGATTGGCCTGACGGGGCCGCCAGGAGCGGGGAAGAGTACGCTTACGACTCGGCTCGTCGCCGCGTACAGGCAGGCTGGGCTGACGGTCGGAGTCGTTGCCGTCGATCCTACCTCTCCGTTCACGGGAGGCGCTCTGCTAGGGGATCGAGTGCGCATGGAAGCCGTGGCGCTGGATCCGGGCGTCTTCATCCGATCCATGGCCACGCGCGGATCCCTTGGCGGGCTGGCCTCCGCAACGCGCGAGGTCTGCGACGTGCTCGACGCCTTTGGCGTCGATCGCATTCTCGTGGAGACCGTCGGCGTGGGGCAGAGCGAACTCGACATCGCGCGCACGGTAGACTCAAGCATGGTGGTCCTCGTACCGGAATCGGGCGATTCCATCCAGACGCTCAAGGCCGGTTTGATGGAGATCGCCGACTGCTTTGTGGTGAACAAAGCGGATCGTCCTGGGGCGGACCGTTTGCGCAATGACATTGAACTGATGCTCGGGCTTCGCTCTGGGCTCTCCCTCAAGGACACGCCGGCCCATCACGGGGTGTCGCTGAGTCAGCTGGCAAACCCTGCCAAGGCCGCCCGCGCTGCGGCGCGCGTAGACGACGTGGCCCGCTGGATTCCTCCTGTCCTGCGTTCGTGCGGCACGACGGGGGAGGGAATCGAGGAGATGGTCGCCTCCCTCGACCGCCATTTTGGCTATCTTGAACAGAGTGGGGAGCTGCAGCGTCGTCGGCGTACTCGACTGCGAGAGCGGGTCATTGATGTGGTGGAACAGCGCGTGCGCCGCCGGCTTTGGACAGACTCGGCGACCAACGGCTGGTTAGACGAACGAATCCCAGAACTCGAGCGGGGCAGTACCACCCCGTACGCCGTGGCCGATGCGTTGCTGGCTCGTAGCGGCTCTTTGCTTAGCGCGGAGTAGACTGATGACCGGTATTCAGGACGTGGACGGCACGATTGCCGCAATGCAGGACGAACTCGATCGCCTGCGCGCGGAGTTGGCAGCGTTTCGCGCCAAGTATGATCGGGCCGCCAAGCGCGACATCGCGTTCACCAACTCGTCGGCTGAAGTGGAGCCGCTCTACTCTGCGCTCGATCTCGAAGGCTCTGCCGGTACGGCGTTCGAGGTTCCTGGGGCGTATCCCTATACGCGTGGCATTCACGCCACGGGGTACCGCGGCAAACTCTGGACGATGCGGCAGTTTGCCGGCTTTGGGTCGGCCAAAGAGACCAACGCGCGTTACAAGTTTTTGCTGGCCAACGGCACCACAGGGCTATCGGTCGCCTTCGATTTTCCCACGCTGATGGGCTACGACTCTGACCATGGGCGTTCGGAAGGGGAAGTGGGTAAGTGCGGCGTGGCGATCAGCTCTCTCGCCGACATGGAGGCGCTGTTCGAGGGGATTCCGCTCGGCGACGTCTCCACCTCGATGACGATCAACGGGCCGGCGATCATTCTGTGGTGTTTCTACATCGCGGCAGCGGAAAAGCAGGGTGTGAGCGCCGATAAGCTGCGCGGCACCGTGCAGAATGACATTCTCAAGGAATACATGGCGCAGCACGCGTGGTGTTTTCCGATTGAGCCTGCGTTGCGCCTTATTGTCGACATGTTTGAATGGGGAGCCACGAACGCTCCGCAGTGGAACACGATTTCAATCTCGGGCTATCATATTCGCGAAGCCGGCGCGACGGCTGCGCAGGAGCTGGCCTTTACGCTCGCGGATGGCTTTACCTACGTCGAGCGTGGCATTGCCCGTGGGCTCAACGTGGATGACTTTGCGCCGCGGTTGTCGTTCTTTTGGGATGTGCACAACGATTTCTTTGAAGAAATCGCGAAGTTGCGTGCCGCGCGTCGTATTTGGGCTCGACACATGAAGGAGCGGTACGGCGCCAAGGATCCCCGTTCGCTGATTATGCGATTCCACTCGCAGACGGCGGGCGTGACGCTCACGGCGCAGCAGCCGATGAATAACGTCGTGCGCGTGGCGTACCAGGCCCTGGCTGCAGCGCTTGGCGGCACGCAGTCGTTGCATACCAACTCCATGGACGAAACGCTCGCGTTGCCCACGGAACATGCCGTGCAGGTGGCGCTGCGCACGCAGCAGATTCTCGCCTACGAAACGGGCGTGCCGAACGTCACGGACCCGCTCGGTGGCTCGTATTACGTGGAGGCGCTCACTGACCAGATGGAGCGTGAGGCCGAGTCGTTGTTCGAGAAGATTGGAGAGGAAGGAGGCGTGGTGCGTGGCCTCGAGAACGGGTGGTTCCAGCGGAAGATCGCGGAGAGCGCGGCGCGCCAGCAGTGGGAGATTGAGCAGCACCGCCGCGTGATTGTTGGCGTGAACGAATTTGTGAGCGATGACGACGCGCTCACGATTCCGTTGCTCAAGTTTGACGAGCAGGCGGCCAAGGAGCAGGCGGCGATGCTGGCCAATCTTCGGAAAACCCGCGATGACGCCGCCTGTAAGCGCCATCTTGACGCATTGCGAGAGGCGGCGCGCGGGTCGGAGAATGTCGTGCCGTTCATTCTCGAGTGCGCTCGGTCGTACTGCACGCTCTATGAGATTCGCGCCGCGCTCGAAGACGTGTTTGGCGCCTATCGCGAACCGGTCTTCTTTTGACCCCGGCTCGCGCCGATCGCCGCTCGTGAGCACGCGTAAGCGGACGACGCCCGCCAGCGGCGGCGATTGGTGGCGCACGTACTTCGATGCGGGATACCTGCGCGAGTACGAGCCCATGTTCGATTTTGCCGGTGACCGCGCGCAGGTCGCGCGCCTGATGGAGTTGCTCGAACTGCCGTCCGGAGCGCGCGTGCTCGACTGCCCGTGCGGACAGGGGCGTCACGCGCACCTGCTAGCCGAGGCGGGCTTCAATGTGGACGGGGTGGACTACTCCGCTCCTTTGCTCGCTGCGGCGCGGACGCGCGGCACGGGGCGCACCCTGCGTTATACGAAGGCGGATATGCGACGCCTGCCGCCCGCCTGGACCGGGCGGTTCGATGCCGTGGTCAACCTGTTCACGAGCTTTGGTTTCTTTGCAGATCCCAGCGATGATGCCAAGACGCTTCGCGAGTTCGCCCGCGTGCTCAAGCCTGGCGGCGTGCTCCTCTGGCACGGTGGAGACCGCGACGGGGTCATGGCCAAGTTTCTATCGCGCGACTGGTGGACGACGGCGGATGGCACCGTGGTGGCGCAGGAGCGGAGCTTCGACCCGCTGTCAGGATTCCTGACGGTGGAATCCGTGTGGCGTGGGCCGAAGGTGAACGAGGACCGTACCCATCGCATTCGGCTCTACACGCCGACGCAGTTGGCCGATCTGATGCGCGACGCTGGGCTCATTGTGGAGCAGGCGTTTGACGCGTTCACCGAGCAGCCTGTGAACCGCCGCTCGAGTGAGATGCTGCTGATCGCCCGCAAAGACGGATAGTTCGCCGAGGGTTGATTGACCTCGTCGCGAATTACTCGACCACGTACACCAACTGTTTGCTCGCGGCGTGTGTCGAGCAGAATCCGCCGAACGTGCCAGCGTAGGCGATAATAAAATCCTGCGTATCGCCTGGACTCACGTCAAAGAGACCGAGGTGGTGACGTACGGAGTCTTTGTTCGCGATACGTACCACCGTGTGGCTTCCCACGGCGCGAACAAAGATCGTCTCGGGCAGTTCCGATTTCGACCACCCGCGATGCAGGTACGCCTTCCCGCCTCGCTCAACGGTGATGTCTACCGCAGGGTGGTCGATGGCAAGCCATGCGACCACCCCAATAGCAGCGACGACCGCTGCGACGGTCAGGCTACGGCGCACGGATAATTGCGACCGCGTTGACGACGCGGCCGTCGCTAAAGGTGAGCACAAGCGGCAGGGAATCGCCGGCAGCGAGTCGGCGTGTGAGTCCGGTGACCATCAGGTGTTTGCCTCCCTGCCGGAGATGAAGGGAATCATTTGACGCGATGGTGGCGCCCGTGTCGAGCGGTATCATGTGGATCATGCCGGTCATCGCCATCGTTTCGTGCATCGTGACGGTGGCCGCGTGCGGCGACGATGCCGACTGTAGCTTGACTGACGTAAACTCGTGATTGACGATAGAAAGGTATGCGGCGGTCGTACCGGCCGAGTCCGCGGGGCGTGCCCACGCGTCGTTGACGGCGATCGGTGGTGTTGGTGTTTTCGGAGTACAGGCGACGACCGCGATGGCCGCGCAGATCAACAATGAACGCATGAGAACAACTTCCTCAAGTCGGCAGCCACATCCTGCCACCGTGTTTCTGGGGGATAGAGCGCTTGCAGGCGACCGGCGCGGTTGACCAGATAGGCGTGTGCGGGATGCGCCACGCCGTAACTGTCCGCGGGTCGGCCGGGGGATTTACTGTACTCTTTGTATGACGTCACCGCCCAGGCCTGTTGGATCGCGTCCAACTCTTTCCGAGGCGGGGCCAAACCAATGAAGGTCGAGTCAAAGCCCTGCGCGTACAGCGCGGTGCTTTCCGCTGTGTCGCGGTCCGGGTCGACGCTGATGAACACAAAGCGCATCCGATTGGCGAGCGGTCCGAGTTCGCGCTTCACCCGCTTCCAATCCGTGAGCATCATTGGACAATAGTCCGGACAATGCGTGTAGCCAAAGTAGATCAACACAAACTTTCCGGTGTCGGCGGCCAGCACATAGGGGGCACCGCTCGCTGATGCGATGACGAGCGGCGGCGCCGGGTGCGGATCGTCCATCGCGACGCCGTGAAGCGGCACATCACGACACGCCGACGCCGCGACTCCCAGCAGGCAGAGCGCCGACAGGGAAGCCCACGACCGAACGGTGTGTCTCGCGTTCACCGGAATCCTCTCTTCTCGCTAGTGCGTGGACGGGCTATGCGGGCCCGCATCCGCCTTCAGCCACCCCTTAGGGAACGTCGCGATCGAGCCCCACAGAGGCAAGATCCGAGAGAACACATATAGCGCAACGAACGGGAGTGCAAAGAGCGCGCCGGCGGCGAGTAACCCCTCTCGGCCGAGGAAATCGACGTGAAAGTCGAGGAAACCGCGGAAGCTCTTTGAGAACATCTGTCCCCCCATCACCACGTTCCACCGCATAGCGAGCACCTGCACCAGCAGGAAGAGCCCAGACACAAACCCGATCGTCTGGCGGGTGGATGCGGCGATGCGATCCTTGAAGACGATGGCCGCGCCGAGCAGAAAGAAGGGAATCACCGAGCCGATCAACACCTGGAACACGAACATGCTCACAAAGAGGCGTGTGCTGAGCAGCTCCTTAAGAATCACCCAGTCGTGATTGGCCATGTAGGCGTGGTTTGAGATGCACTGGGTTGGGTAGACACCATCCTTAGGTACATTAGGTCTTGGAGGTGTCAAATGCGAACACGACGGCAGCACAGTCGGGAGTTCAAGGTGGAGGCGGTCCGGTTAGTCCGTGAGCGCGGGGTCACGATGGC
>JAPLKS010000010.1:2876-65080 GCA_026387915.1 Gemmatimonadota bacterium | reverse complement strand
GCCCCTTGGGTCGCACAAGGACCGGCACGAGCTGATTGGGGTAGGGATGATCGGGGACGAGCCGTTTCGGCGCCTCATGACCGACCCCCGCCTCGCGACGGTCCCCAAGCTGCTCGAGACCCCCAAAGGGGATGATATGGTTACGAATGACCGGGCGATGCTGGCCAAGCTCCGGGCCTTTGCGACGACATAGCCCGTCACCTGTCGGCGCCTAGCGTTTCCTCCTCGGGGCGCGTACTCTAACAGAATGCTAGTGCTCGGTTTCCTGCGTCGGCTCCGTCCGATCGTTCGCGTCACCATCGCCCTCGCGCTTTTTGCGCTACAGGGCGCTTTGGTGTCGGCCACGATCTGGGAGCCGCCGGGAACCGTGACATCGGTGCTGCACGTCGAAGAGCCGGGCGCCCAGCATCTCGACATGCACAACGAGCAAGCATGCGCGGTTTGCCAACTGCGCACGCTCGTGGCCGCCCCCGGCAAGAGTCAGACGCTCCCCGATGCCCGCACGGCGCTCCAAATGGCGCCGTTGTCGACGGTTTCGCTCGGTGCATCTCGCGGCGCCACCTCCAGCTTCCGCTCGCGAGCACCACCGCAGAAAGGCTGAGTTCCGCTCCGGCCGCTTCTGGCCGAGCCCAGCGACCGCACCTGCGGTGGCTGGCACTCTATCCTTTCTCACCCCAATACATGTTCCGATCCGTACTGTGTATAGCGGTCGTGGCGCTGTCCACGACCGCTGGCGCTCAACAAGCCGGTAGTGCGCCGCGCTCCAAGGCTGATTCCGTGGCCAAGGCGACCGCCGACTCACTCGCCTTTGTCCGCGAGTTCGCGAAACCGTCTCAGCGCCCCCCGCACCCGCACGCGCGGTGGGCGGACCGCAGGGAGTTACCAATCCTCGCATGTTGCCGGACTTCAGCGCCGTCGGCGACCTCGTTGGTGATCTGAGCCCCAAGGGAAGCACGCAAGGCGATGGCAGCCGACTCGGCGTGCGCGAAGTGGAACTCGCCATTCAGTCTGTGGTGGACCCGTATTTCCGCGGCGACATGTTCCTCGGCATCAACGACCAAGAGAAGATCGCGATTGAGCAGGCATTTCTCACCACGACGTCCATGCCGTGGGGACTGCAGGCGCGCATCGGCCGCTACTTGATGCCGGTTGGCAAGCAGAATGTGACGCACCGGCACGACCTGCACACGGTCGAGTATCCGTATGTGATTCAGAAATTTATGAGTGAAGACGGCCTCAAAGGCACGGGTGTGTCGGTGAGCCAGGTATTGGCGCCATTCGGCTTTTATCAAGAACTCGTGGTGAGTGTGATTGACCGGTTTGGCGACGCGGTGGATTCGTTGCAGGCGCCCGACGCCGTCAACAAGAACCTCAGTGGCCTCGGCTACTCGGCGCGACTCCGCAACTATTGGGATCTCTCGCAAGCATCAAACCTGGAGCTCTCGCTGAGCGGGATCACCGGCAATCGACAAACAGCGCTCGGATTTACGACCACCGACGGTACGAACGCGGTGAACGCGCGACAGACGCTCGTGGGCGCCGACCTGACGTACCGGTGGAAGCCGCTCCAGCAGGGACTGTACCAGTCATTCATTCTGCAAGCGGAGTGGATGAGGCAGATCAATGACAAGGGCTGGCTTGCCAATCCGGACGCCGCCGGCGCACCGCTGATTCGCGACTACGACGGCGCCTATGTGTTTGCGCGTTGGCAACTCGCGCAGCGCGTGTACGCCGGAGCCCGTTGGGACACGGTGCAGGACCCGACGTTCGGCGGTGCGCGTCTGACGGCCGGCTCCGGGGTGCTGGAGTGGTTTCCCAGTGAGTTCTCCAAGCTGGTCGCGAGCTACGAACGTCGCAGTTGGGGGGGCGGATTCGCCGAAGACCGCATTCTGCTGCAAGCGACCTTCGCCGTGGGTCCGCACAAGGCGCATCCCTTCTGATCCGTGCGCACCAATCCCTTTTGAGCCCGCCAACGGCGCCCAGCGCCGGGAGCTATACGCAATGATGGTACGAACATTGATGACGGTGCTCGTCGCAGCCGCCCTTGGGGCGGCCCCGGCGCAGGCACAGCTGAAGGTGGTCACCAGTACCACCGACCTCTACGACATCGCCAAAGCCGTCGGCGGAACCCGCATTACGGCCACGCACATCGGCGAGGGATACCAGGATCCGCATTTCATCGAGGCAAAACCCAGCTTTGTGCTGCAACTCCGCAACGCCGACGTGTGGGCGTTCGTGGGCCTCGACCTTGAGATCGGTTGGATGTCGTTGTTGCTTGACGGCGCCCGCAACCCGCGTTTGAACCCAGGCGGCAGCGGGTATCTCGATGTGTCGCGCGCCATTGCGGTGATTGATGTGCCCACCGGCAACCTCGATCGTAGCCAAGGCGATGTACATCCGCTTGGCAATCCGCACTATTGGCTCGACCCGGAAAATGGGCGGCGTATGGCGAAGCTCTTCCTCGCCAAGTTCACGGAGCTCGACCCCAAGGGAGCCGCCGTGTACGACGCCAATGAAAAGGCTTTTGAGGAAAAGCTCGGCGCAACCGAAAAAGGATGGGCGGCCGACCTCGCGTCGATTCGCGGCAAGCCCGTGGTGGCGTGGCATACGAGCTGGCACTACTTCGGGCAGTACACCGGTATGAAAATCGTAGCGTATATGGAACCGAAGCCTGGGGTTCCGCCGTCGCCTTCGCATCTCCTCTCGGTCGTTGCCGCGATCAAAGCCAGTGGCGCGAAGGTGATCATCATGGAGCCCTTCTACGACAAGAAAATGTCGGACCTCGTTGCACGGCAGACGGGCGCGACGGTGCTCGTTCTCCCGCCGTCCGTTGGCGGCGTACCCGGCACTCCCGATTATTTCATGCTCTTACAGAAGGACGTCTCGATGCTCGCAGCCGCGTTACGATGACACCCTTGGTACGCTTTGAGCGGGCCACGCTCGGGTATGGGCGCCGCAAGGTGCTCTCGGATATTTCGTTCGAGATTCCGTCGGGCGACTTTCTTGGTCTCGTCGGCCCCAATGGGGCCGGCAAGACCACGATCCTGCGCAACATTCTCGGATCGCTGGCTCCGCTCGGCGGAACGGTCGCGGTGCAGCCGGGGCTGCGATTTGGCTATGTGCCGCAGCGCGAGACGGTGGATTCCGTCTACCCGCTCAAAGTGCTGGATGTAGTCATGATGGGACGCTATGACCGCATCGGCCTCGGTCGACGCCCTGGCGCGGACGACCGGAACCGCGCCATGCAAGCGCTGGAGCATGTGGGAATTCCGCACTTGGCACACCACCAGCTCTCCGCGTTATCTGGCGGACAAAAGCAGCGATCGCTCATCGCGCGCGCCCTCGTGGGCGAACCCACAGTGCTCGTGTTGGACGAACCCACCGAGGGGATGGATCTCGTGGCCACGACCCAGATTCTGGGGCTCGTACGAGAGCTGCATGACCACGATGCGCTGACCGTATTGATGGTGAGCCATGCCTTGAACGAGATCGCGAATTACGTCAAGCGCATTGCCCTGGTGCTCGAAGGCGGATTCCGCATTGGAACGGTCGATGACATCATGAACGAAGCAACGCTCACGAAGATGTACGGCATTCCGGTGGACGTGGAGCGCGTCAACGGGCATCGCATTGTGGTCGCTGGTGGAACGGCATTTCAGGGGCGCCACGACCATGCTTGAGACCCTGTCCGTCTTTCGTGAAGCACTGTACGGCGCCCTGGTCATCGGGATCGCGTGCTCGGTGCTTGGCGTGTATGTCGTTCTCAAGCGCATCGTCTTCGTCGGCGCGGCGCTGGCACAGCTGTCATCGGCTGGCATCGCGCTGGCGTTGTTCCTCGGCGGGCTCGGCGTGAGTGGGCAACTGGCGCATCACCCAGTGGCGATGTCACTGCTCGTGACCCTCACTGGCGCAATGTTCTTTGGCCTAGGCGCTGGCGCCAAGAGCGGTGTGCCGCCCGACGCTACGATTGGCGTGACCTATGCCGCGGCGGCCGCCGCGGGAATATTGCTTATTGCCAAGGCGACGAGCGGAGAGGCCCACGACATCTTTTTGCAGGGCAATATTCTCGGCATCACACGCGCCGACACGCTCGTGTTGCTCGCGGTGACAGTCCCCGTGCTCTTGATCCACTTCGTGTTCTACAAAGAGTTCCTCTTTGTCTCGTTCGACCGTGAGACGGCGCGTACGCTCGGCTACCGAGTCACCGCCTGGA
Source organism: Gemmatimonadota bacterium (assembly GCA_026387915.1). Taxonomy (NCBI): domain Bacteria; kingdom Pseudomonadati; phylum Gemmatimonadota; species Gemmatimonadota bacterium. The sequence continues at coordinate 60,867 of JAPLKS010000010.1, read as the reverse complement.
ACCTGGCGCTCTATTTCACCCTCGGTTTGGTGATCGCCTTTGCGATGCAGTTCGCCGGCGTCATGCTCGTGTTCAACTTCCTCGTGCTGCCGGCTGTCACCGGACTGCTGCTCGCACGCTCCATGGGCGGCATTTTCGCCGTGGCGATCACGTCTGGCATTCTCGCCAGCGTCATTGGCTTTGCGTTGTCGATCCCGTACGACCTCCCCTCTGGCCCCGCCATCATCGCCTGTTCGAGTCTGATGGCGCTCATGGCCTGGTGCGCGCGCCGACTGCAGTCCCGTTAAGCCTGGCCTGACAGCGCGGCACACCGAGGACGGCCGACACTCCGCGTGTCCGCCGTCCTCTCGCGTCTCCCCTCGCTGCACCAGTCACAGGGGGTGGGACTCGGATTTTCTCCCCCGAATAAACGCCGAATCCCTGACTCCATCCGGCCCACTTGTCCGCTATCTTTGTACCACTATGAAACGTCAAGATGCGCTCGATTATCACTCCAAGGGCCGGCCAGGCAAGATCGCCGTTGTCCCCACTAAGTCACTAAGCAACCAGCGCGACCTCGGCCTCGCATACTCGCCGGGAGTCGCTGAGCCCTGCCTCGAAATCCAAGCCAATCCCGAAGACGCCTACAAGTACACCGCCAAGGGCAACCTCGTCGCGGTCGTCAGCAACGGCACCGCCGTACTCGGGCTCGGCAACATCGGCGCCCTGGCGGGCAAGCCGGTGATGGAAGGCAAAGGCAATCTCTTCAAACAGTTTGCCGATATCGATGTATTCGATCTCGAAGTCGGGAGCGAAGATCCCAAAGATGTGGTGAAGTTCTGCCAACTCCTCGAGCCCACCGTGGGCGGCATCAACCTCGAGGACATCAAGGCACCCGACTGCTTCTATGTTGAGGAAGAGCTTCGCAAGACGCTCAAGATTCCCGTCTTCCACGACGACCAGCACGGCACGGCGATCATCAGCGGCGCCGCGCTCCTGAATGCCGTTGAGATTGTGGGCAAGGAACTCGGCAAGATTCGCGTGGTCTTCTCCGGCGCGGGCGCCGCAGCGATCAGCACGGCGGAGCACTATGTGCGCCTCGGCGTGCTGCGCGAGAACATCATCATGTGCGACCGCGAAGGCGTTATTCACGCCGGGCGCGGCGCCGGCCACATGGATCCGTACAAGCAGCGCTTCGCTGGCAATTTCACGCAGCGCACGCTCACGGACGCTTTGGTGGGAGCCGACGTGTTTGTCGGGCTCTCCGCGGCGGGTGCGGTCACGGGCGACATGATCAAGCCGATGGCCGATCACCCCATCATCTTTGCGCTCGCCAATCCGAACCCTGAGATTCTCCCGCAAGACGTACGCGCGGTGCGCCCCGATGCCATCACGGCTACCGGCCGCAGCGACTTTGCGAATCAGATTAACAACGTGCTCTGTTTTCCGTTCATCTTCCGCGGCGCACTTGACGTGCGTGCCACGACGATCAACGAAGAAATGAAGATGGCCGCCACGCGCGCGCTGGCCGCGCTGGCTAAGGAAGATGTACCGGACACGGTGAGCCAGCTCTACGGGCTCAAAAACGTGAAGTTCGGTCCCGAATATCTGATTCCCTTCCCGTTTGACCCGCGTGCCCTCCTCTGGGTGGCGCCGGCCGTGGCGTGGGCCGCCATTGCGAGTGGCGTGGCGAATCAGGTGTTTGACATCGATGATTACCGCGAGCAGCTCGAAGGCCGCCTCGGACGCGCCCGCGGCATCATGCGCGGCATCATGAACCGTGCACATCACGACCCCAAGCGCGTCGTGTTCCCCGAGGGGGAAGACCTCAAGATCATTCGCGCCGCGCAGCAGCTGGTGGACGAAGGCATTGCACACCCCATTCTGCTCGGACGCGAGTCCGCGATTCGCGAACTCGCCGAGGCCAACGGGGTGCCACTCACCGGCATTCGCATTGAAGACCCCGGCACGTCCAAGCACCGCGACCGCTACGCCCAGTTCCTCTGGGAAAAGCGGCAGCGCAAAGGCCTCTCGCTCTCCGAAGCGCATCAGCGCCTGTACAAGGGGATCTACTACGGCAGCGCGATGCTCGGTGTCGGTGATGCCGACGCCATGGTTGGCGGACTCGGTAAGCACTATCCCGAGACTATTCGCCCAGCGCTCGAAGTGATTGGCGCCCACCCGAACGTCGGGCTCGCCAGCGGCTTGTACATGCTCGTGTTTGAAAAGCACGTGATCTTCTGTGGCGACACCACGGTAAACATTGATCCCACCGCCGAACAACTCGCGCAGATCGCGATTTCCGCTGCTGGCCTTGTGAGCAACTTTGGCCAGGTGCCGAAAGTAGCCATGCTGTCGTTCTCAAACTTCGGGTCGGTCAAACACCCCGAAGCCGAGAAGATGGCGCGCGCCGTGGAGATTTTGCGCGAACGGCGTCCGCAGCTGATTGTGGATGGCGAAATGCAGGCCGATACGGCGTTTACGCCCGAGATCCTCGCGTCGCGTTATCCGTTCAGCAAGCTGAAGGACGAAGCGAACGTGCTGATTTTCCCGAACCTGAGCGCAGGGAATATCGCGTACAAGTTGTTGACCAAGCTGGGCGGGGCTACGGCGATCGGCCCCATCCTCGTCGGTATGGCCCATCCGGTGCACGTGCTGGAGCAGGGCGCCGACGTCCAGGAGATCGTGAACATGGCCGCCGTCGCGGTGATCGACGCCCAATGGCGCACGCGCGCCAATAACGGCAACGGAAACGGCAACGGACACTCGAACGTATCTGTCGCAACACCGGCCAGCGAGCCGGCTGGCGCGGCGCGCTAAACTTTACCTCTCAAATTCAGGAATCCTCGTCCAATGGCTACGGCTACCCCGCTCTCCCGCGAGAGCTCGCACGGACTTTCGGAGCAAGGCATCAAGGCCTCAGGTGCGGTGCACTGGAATCTTGTGGCGCCTGAATTGGCGCTCGCTGCCGCACGGAAACAGGAAGGGGTGTTTGCTTCAGGCGGCCCGTTCGTGGCGGTGACCACGCCGCACACGGGTCGCTCGCCCAAGGACAAGTTCGTGGTGCAGGAGCCGACCTCGCAGGCTGACGTGGACTGGGGCGCGGTGAACCAGCCCATGACCGATGCGCATTTCGACATCCTGCTCGCTGATGTGCGCGGGCACCTCAACGGGCAGGGCGAACTGTTTGTCGAAGATCTCTACTGCGGCGCCGATCCTGACTACCGCCTCAGCTGCCGTTATGTGACGCCCAACGCCTGGCACGCGAACTTCGTGCGGAACATGTTCATCCGCCCGGAGATCGCCGAGCTCGCCAGCTTTGCGCCCAACTTCTCGATTCTGCACGCCCCCGAGTTTCAGGGCGACCCCGCTCGGCACGGCACGCGCACGAGCACCTTCATCGTGCTGCATCTCGCCAAGCGGATGATTCTCATTGGCGGCACGCGCTATGCCGGCGAACTCAAGAAGGCGATGTTCACCGTGATGAACTACCTGCTTCCCAAGCAGGGTGTGCTCTCGATGCACTGCTCGGCGAACATCGGCCCCGCGGGCGACACCGCGCTGTTCTTCGGCCTCTCTGGCACCGGCAAGACCACGCTCAGTGCCGACCCGGAACGTGGCCTCATTGGCGACGACGAACATGGCTGGAGCGAGAACGGCACCTTCAACTTTGAAGGCGGCTGCTACGCCAAAGTGATCAACCTCTCGCCGGAGCAGGAGCCCGACATCTATGCCACTACGCAGATGTTCGGCACCATCCTCGAGAACGTCGAGCTCGACGAGATCACCAAGCAGGTAAAGTTCGAGAGCCAGAGCATCACCGAGAACACGCGCGCGTCGTACCCGCTCCACTACATTCGCAATCACGTGCCGAGCGGACGCGGCGGGCACCCCAAGAACGTCGTGTTCCTCACCGCCGACGCGTTCGGTGTACTTCCGCCGATTGCGCGCCTGACGCGCGAACAGGCGATGTACTATTTCCTCTCTGGTTACACGGCCAAGGTGGCCGGCACCGAACGTGGCGTCACGGAACCACAAGCCACATTCAGCGCCTGCTTTGGCGCGGTGTTCCTGGTGTGGCACCCCACCAAGTACGCGACGATGCTCGGCGAACTGCTGGCCAAGCACGACGCCAAGGTCTGGCTCGTCAACACCGGATGGAGCGGTGGCGCCTACGGCACCGGCGCGCGCATGAAGCTCTCGCACACGCGCGCGATGGTGCGTGCGTTGCTCGCCGGCAAGCTCGATGCCGCGCCGGTGAAGGTGGATCCGGTATTTGGCCTGAGCGTGCCGCAAGGAATTGAAAACGTGCCGGCCGGCGTACTCGATGCGCGCGGCACCTGGGCCGATAGCGCCGCGTACGATGCGCAGGCCGCCAAACTCGCGCAGATGTTCCGCGACAATATCAAGAAGTTCGGTGACGCGGTGCCGGCAGAAATTCTCGCTGCCGGCCCAAAAGGTTGATCGAAGGTTGATCACAGGTTGATCAATTGATTCTGCACCGTTCGTAACGCACCATCAGGGGAGGGCGTGGGCTTGGCCCGCGACCTCCCCTTCCCCCATCCCAACCGCCGTGCCAACCATTCGCGATCCGCTCTGGAACAACATTCGCGTTGATGCCATCGCCGAGCGACTGCTCGACACGGCGGTGATGCAGCGGCTACGCTATGTGCGCCAGCTCGGGCTCGCGCATCTGGTGTACCCGGGCGCCACGCATTCCCGCTTTGAGCACGCACTCGGCGCCTATCACCTGGCCAAGCGTGCGTTGCACGAACTGCGCGAGAGTGGGCAACTCGACGGGATTGCCACCGACGAACCAACCGTCGTGGCTGCCGCCGCGCTGTTGCACGACGTGGGGCACTATCCGTTTTCGCATGCGCTCGAAGAAGTGGGGCTGCCGCATCACGAAGCGCTCTCGCGCCCGCTGATCACCGAGGGGGCCGTAGCCGAGGTGCTGCGGAGTGCCATCGGCGCCGATGCACCGGAGCGCGTGTTTGCGCTCATCTGCGGCGAGAGCCCGAGTCCGTTGCAGGGACTAATCAGTGGATCGCTCGACCTCGACAAAATGGATTATCTCAAGCGCGACGCCATGATGTGCGGCGTTCCGTACGGTGAGATTGACGAGGATCGGCTTATTCACGCGCTCGTCCTGCTCGACGACCCCGCCACGGGCCATCGACGCGTGGGCGTGCGCGCCAAGGGATTGAGCGCGCTCGAGTCGCTGCTGTTCGCGAAGTACCAGATGTACCGCAATGTCTACTGGCACCACGCCTGCCGTAGTGCGACGGCGATGTATAAGCGACTCGTGGAGCACGCGCTCGCCGCGGGGCAGCTCGACGCCGCGGTGGTGGCACGCTCCACCGACGAAGGGCTGTTGAGTGCACTGGATCAACGGGCGAGTGATGCCACGCGCGCGATGCTCGAGGCACTGCGCATGCGGCGGCTCTACAAACGCGCTTTCGAAGCGCCAGCAGCGCAGCTGCCGATGGACGAACTCGAATGGATTGCCGACGACCGCGCCCGCACGCGCGACGCCGAGCGGCGTCTCGCCACCTCGCTGGGATTGGCCGAAGGCGATGTGCTCCTCGACTTCCCCGCCAAGACCCACATGCTTGGGCTCGATCTGCCAGTGTTGAGCCGCGACGGCAGCGTGCGACAGCTCACGCACGAAGGGCTGCCAGGGGCGATTGATCTGCCGCGCATGGCGGATGAGCTGTATCGCTCGGCGCGCTACCTGCGCGTGTTCACGGCGGAGCGGGTGACGGTGCGGAGAGAGGAGCTCGACGCGGTGTTGCGGTAAGGGCAAGTAAGGGCAACTGCGGTAGACGGTTTACCGTTTACCGTTTTCCGTTGCAAACAGGCGGGCGTACTACGACAGCTCGTCAAGACTGTGTGCGCCAACGGCCAACGGCCAACGGCCAACCGCCAACGGACAACCGCCAACGGACAACCGCCAAAGGACTACGGCTTACCGTCTACGCGCTGTTGCTTGTCCCGTCCCCGCGCCTCGGCCAAGCTTCTCCCAATCCCGCGGTAGAATGCCGCATCCTCCTCTTTCCCTTCGTCGGAAAGCGAGATCGCGCACTTTTCCAGCGCGTAAAGGATGTTGCCGAGAAAGAGCTCCGCGACCGACGCGACAGTTTCGTCGTCAGTCATTCTGCGTGGCATCCACCATTCCGACTTGCACCACGATCGCCGTGATGTTGTCGAGTCCGCCGCGGCCATTGGCCTCGGCGATGAGGGCATCCACGATGCGCGAGGGTCCACTGCGCGCGAGGAGCAGCTGTTGCAGACGGCGGTCATCCACCATGCCGGTGAGTCCGTCGCTGGCCACGAGGAATACGTCGCCCGGGAGCACCGCGCCGCGATACACGTCGGCTTCGACACTCTCGTTGGCGCCGCAGCACCGGGTGATCACGTTGCTGTACGGGTGGTAGCGCGCCTGCTCCGGTGTAAGGAGCCCTGCGTCCACCTGTTCCTGCACGTACGAATGGTCCTTGGTCACCTGACGCAGCGCACCGTCGCGCAGAAGATACACACGCGAGTCGCCCACCTGTCCAATCAGGAACTGATCGTCGGAGAGCACGAGCACGCTTGCGGTGGTGCCCATCCCCTGCTTGTCCACCTCGGCGAGCATCCGCTCGTAGATGGCGCGATTCGCGTCCTTGAGCGACTGCTCTACGCGCTTACCCGCATCCTCGGCGAGCACGGTCTGAATCTGCATGAGCTGGCGCGACACAATCTGCACCGCCATCTCACTCGCGACTTCCCCCGCCGCGTGACCCCCCATACCGTCGGCTACCACAAACACGCCGCGTCGTTCGTCCGACTCGGCGAAAAAATTGTCTTCATTGCCGGAACGAATCATTCCGACGTCAGAGCGAGCGCCTACCGCCAATTGCACGATCAGCCTCGCGTCGTGAAAAGGAAAACGATCCCCATGGTTCCTACGGCCGCGCAGGCCATCAAGAATGCGACCATCGCAGCACACCCCTTCTTCTTGTTCGGCGCCTTCACCGGTCCAGACGCGCCCCGCTTTGGAGCAACCCGCTCCTTTCGCGCGGCATCCACGTTCACCGCGGCAATCGCACGAGTTCCGGAGCCACCCGTCGCATCCGCGCTGACCGCCGGACGAAAGATCATCTTGATGCTGCCAAAACGCACGTCCGGAGCGCCCGAAAGTTGCTGTTCTCCGGTCACTCGACGCCCACCCACGTAGGTGCCATTCGTCGAGTTCTGGTCCTGAAGCCACCACGAACCGTCGCGCAGGAGGAGCTTGGCGTGTGAGCCCGACAGGCTCTCCTCAGCAATGACAATATCGTTGTGGGCCCCGCGCCCGATGTTCGTGAGCGCTGACACAATATGGTACTTGGCGCCCTTCATTGCGCCCTCATTGATGATTTCGAGGGTTCCGAGCGGGGGCGCGGCGGGCCGAGGTTCGGTGCGGGCTTCGGTGATAGGCGCCGAGGGGCGGGCTGGGGCCGCTGGGGCTACGGGGGCAGAAACGGCTTTCGGAGGCTGTTGAGGGGCCGCGACGGTCGCCATGGCATCCTCCAGCGCGATGACCTGAAAATCGAGCTCCACGGGGGCCGCCGTGGCGAGCGCGGTGGGCTCCACCAAAATAGGGGCATGCTCTACCGCAGCAGGGGCTGCCTCCGCCGCGACATCCGCGTAGAAGCGGAACTGCTCCTCCCCAATCTGGATAACATCCCCGCGATTGAGCAGTTGGCTGCCTTCCACCCGCTTTCCGTTGACGTAGACGCCATTGGTGCTGAGGTCGCGCAGGTAGTAGCCATCGGTCATCACCGCGATTTCGGCGTGTCGGCGCGACACAGAAACCGTGGCGACGACAATGTCACACCCGACTTCGCGCCCAAAGGAGAGCCCCGAGGGGTTCACCGTGTATTCGCGCCCATCCATCAGCGACACGCACCGTCCGCCGGTGGCAGTGGTGGCCTTTTTGGCGGACACAGACTTGGCGCGCAACCCTTCGGGGATATCGGCGGCGGAGACATACTGGGTGCGTCCGCCCTTCTCGTCGTCGCCGTAGCGCAGCGACGCGCCCCCCAACTCCACCCGATCGCCGTGGAGTAGCGGACTGGGCTCGGCGCCCAGTTGCACGCCATTCACCAGGACAATGGCGCTGTCGGCGCCGCGGCGGATGAGTCCGGTTCCGTCGGCGGAAAGCCGGAGCACGGCGTGCGCGGCAGGGTCGCTTCCTGGTAGCCGAACGGTGGCGCCATCGAAGGCCCCAACGGTTAGGTCGGCCGAGGCCAGCGCGATCTGCTGGTCATTGAACTGGATGTAGGGCATCTCTGAGGGGAAACTACCCCCCGAAAAGGGGGGTGGCAAGCACTTTCAGGCGGCCGAATATCCCTCTGGAAATATGCCGGTTTGCAACCTATAGAGATTTGCATACAATCCGCCGGCCGCCATCAGCTCCCGATGTCGCCCCCGCTCGCGCACTTCGCCGTGATGCATCACGAGGATTTCGTCCGCGCCGGCGATAGTGCTGAGCCGGTGGGCCACGGCGATCGTGGTGCGACCCGCCATCAGCTCAGCGAGGGCGCGCTGAATATCGGCCTCGATTTCGCTGTCCACGGCGCTGGTGGCTTCGTCGAGCACCAGGAGCGACGGGTCGGCGGCGATGGCTCGGGCAAAGGAGAGCAGCTGCCGCTCCCCGACACTCACACTGGCGCCCCGTTCCCCGAGCATGTGGGCGTAGCCGTCGGGGAGGCGGCGGATGACGCGCCCTGCCCCTACGCGATCGGCGGCCGCCTCGACCCGCTCGTCGCTGATGGGGTTCGAGAGCCGAATGTTGGTGGCAATGTCGCCGGCAAAGAGGAAAATGTCCTGCTGCACGTAGCCAATGAGCCCGCGCAGCTCCTCGGTGGAGATGTGGCGCGCGTCGCGGCCATCCACCAGGATGCGTCCCTTTTGCGGATCGTAAAAGCGTAGGAGCAAGTTGATGACGGTGGTTTTTCCCGCGCCGGTGTGACCGACAATCGCCACGGTCTGGCCAGGATTCGCGGAAAAGCTCACGTCGCGCAGCACCCAACGCGGCTCGGCGGTACCGGGAGGGTCATAGCTGAACCAGACGTGCTCGAACTCAACGGTCACCGGGCGCCCGCTGCGGGCGGCGGGTTCGCCACTGGAGCCAGCGGGGTCGGCCGGGGTGTCGAGGAGGCCGAAGATTCGCTCCGACGCGGCCATCGCCTGCTGGAGCGTGTTGTACTTGTCGCTCAAGTCCTGCAACGGCTGAAAGAATCGCCGCGCGAGTTGAAGAAACGCGGCCACCGTCCCCACCGTCAGCACGTGCGAGCCCACGCGGGGCGCCGCCGCCACGATCAAACTGGCGAGGGCGATGGTGGTGAGAATTTCAATAACAGGAAAATAGAGCGCATACACGGTCACCGATCGCAGGTGCGCATCGAGATGATGTTGATTGAGCACCGCAAAGCGTTCGCCCTCCGACCGCTCGCGGCCAAAGAGCTGCACAATGCGCATCGCCGAAAGCCGTTCATTGAGAAAGGCGTTGATGCGCGCGAGGCGCGCGCGAATGTCGCGATAACTCTCGCGCACTTTCACTCGGAAAATGTGCGAGGTGAGATAGATGAACGGCACCACGCCGAAAGCCGCGAGCGTCAGGCGCCAATCGGTGGAGAACATCAGGCCGGCGATGGCGGCGAGCGTAAACAGATCGCCCATCCCGGCCACCACGCCCGCGGTAAACAGCTCGTTGAGCGCTTCGACGTCACTGGTGACGCGCGTGACGAGTCGACCCACGGGGTTGCGGTCAAAAAAGGCGATGGGGAGTCGTTGGAGATGCGCAAAGATCTGCTGCCGCAGGTCGTGCATCACGCGCTGACCCAGCAGGGTGGTGAGCATCACCTGCCCGTACTGGCTCCCGAACTGTGCCACCAGCACGCTCATAAAGATCAGGGCGTCGCCGCGGAGGGCCGTGCGATCACCCGCGGGAACGGCCACGTCAATCACGTGGCGCGTGAGCAGGGGCTGCGCCAGTTGCAACACGCCGGCGACCACGAGCAATGCCAGCGCGCCCACCATGAGCGGCGCGTGCGGGCCGACGTACCGAAGCATCCGGCGCGTGAGCCGGAGGTCGAACGCCTTGCCGAGGGCTTCTTCGTCGTGCGGGGTGGCGGGAGCGGTCACGCAAGAATGGTAATCAGGCCGCCGCGTTGTGGCGCGGGTGCCATCGGAACTTTTGCGGCGCTCCCGCTAGTTTTCCTGTAGTGAAAGAGCGCATCCAGATTCGCGGCGCCCGCCAGCACAATCTCAAGGGCATCGACCTCGACATCCCGCGCCGCGCGATCACGGTGATCACGGGGCCGTCGGGTTCGGGCAAGTCGTCGCTCGCGTTCGACACCATCTACGCCGAGGGCCAGCGCCGGTACGTGGAGTCGCTCTCGGCCTATGCGCGGCAATTCCTTGAGCGGATGAAGAAGCCGGACGTCGATTTTATTGACGGGCTCTCCCCCGCCGTGGCGATTGAGCAGAAGAATCCCACGCGCACCTCGCGGAGTACGGTCGGCACCGCCACCGAGATCTACGATTATCTGCGACTGCTCTGGGCGCGCGTGGGGCACACCATCTGCCCGGTGTGTGGGCGCGAGCTGAAGCCTGATTCGGCGCAATCCGCTGCCGACCGTGTGCTCGAGCTCCCCGAGGGGACGCGCGTGATGATCGCCTTTCCGCTGCGCGCGTCGAGCAAGGTGACGCACGGTCAGATTATCGAAAACTTGCGGGCCAAGGGGTTTGTGCGCGTGTCGGCGGGCGGCGTGGTGATGCACCTCGACGAACTGCCGCCAAAAACCAATCTGGCGAAGGCCAAAGAGTTGGTGGTGATTGCGGATCGCATTGCGGTGGGCGAGGAGATGCGCACGCGGTGCACGGATGCGTTTGAGACGGCGTTTGTGGAGGGGGATGGGGATGCAACCGCGCTCATAGTTTCAACTACAACTGATGTTAACGGTTTGCCGTTAACCGTTAACGGTAAACCGGCAACGTCGCTTGTTTTTACAACGGCGTTCCGCTGTCCCAACGATGGGCATACGGCTCCTGCCCCGTCGCCGCAGCTCTTTTCGTTCAATAATCCGCGCGGTGCGTGCGGCACGTGCAATGGCTTTGGCGCCACGCTGGAGTTTGAGCTCTCGCTGATTGTGCCGTACCCCACTCGCACCTTGCGCGACGGGGCGATTGATCCGTGGACCATGCCGCGCTACGACAACAAGCGCCGCGCGCTCGCCGAGTTTTGCAAGCGCGAGGGGATTCCGATGGATCGGCCCTGGAGCGATCTCACTGATGATCAGCACCAGAAGCTGCTCACCGGCAAGGCCAAGGGGTTCCTCGGCATCATCAAGCATCTCGAGTCGCTCGAGCCCAAGAAATACAAACAGTACATCCGCGTCTTTTTGCGTCGGTATCAGTCGGCGCGCGCCTGCGCGGGGTGCGGCGGCACCAAACTGACGCGTGACGCGCTCAACGTGAAGATTGCGGGACGCACGATTGCCGAAGCGAGCGCGATGCCCGTAGAGCTACTGAATGCGTGGATGGACGCACTCGCACTCTCGCCGGCCGACACCGCGATTGCTGCACACATTCTGCGTGAAGCGCGGAGTCGTGTGCGCTTCTTGTGCGACGTGGGACTCACCTACCTCACACTCGAGCGCGCCACCCGCACGCTCTCGGGCGGCGAGGCGCAACGCATTGGCCTCGCCAACTCGCTCGGCTCCTCGCTGGTGGACACCACCTATGTGCTCGACGAGCCGAGCATCGGGTTGCACCCGCGCGACATGGATCGGCTGCTCGCGCTATTGAAGCGACTCCGCGACGGCGGCAACACGGTCATTGTCGTAGAGCACGACCTGGAGGCCATGCGCATGGCCGACTGGATGATTGAACTCGGCCCCGCGAGTGGTGACCAAGGGGGGCACGTGGTGTTCAGCGGGCCGATGTCACGCGCGTCGGAGAGTCCGCTCACAGGGCAGTACCTCACCGGCGCCAAAACCATTCCGCTGCCGGCCAAGCGACGCAAAGCGGGCCCACGCTGGCTCACCCTCACGGGCGCGCGCGAGCACAACCTGCGCGGCGTGGATATCAAGATTCCAATCGGTGCGCTCACGGCGGTGACCGGCGTGAGTGGCAGCGGCAAAAGCACCTTGATTCACGACGTGCTCTACCGTGCGCTCGAGCAGCGCATCACCGGCGAGCATTCGGCCAAGCTACACCTAGGAGAGAAGGTCGGCGCCTTCAAGGACATTGCAGGCTGGGAATCGCTGACCGACGTCGTGCTCATTGACCAAGAGCCCATTGGCCGGTCGCCGCGCTCGAACCCCGTGACGTACATCAAGGCGTTCGACGACATCCGCGCGCTCTTTGCCGACGTGCCGCTCGCGCGCCAACGGAAATACACCGCCAGCACCTTCAGCTTCAATGTGAAAGGCGGGCGCTGCGAAAAGTGTGAAGGCGCCGGCTATCTGGAAGTCGAGATGGTGTTCATGGCCGACGTGTTTGTGCCCTGCGAAGACTGCGATGGCCAACGGTTCAAGCCGGCGGTGCTCGACGTAAAAGTGGGCGGACGTTCGATTGTAGAGGTTCTCAACCTCACCGTGGACCAAGCCATTCGCGCCTTTCCGCACGAAGAGAAACTCGGCCAGGCGCTCTGGCAGGTGCAGCAAGTGGGACTCGGCTACCTGCGACTCGGCCAGCCCGCCACCACGCTCAGCGGCGGCGAAGCGCAGCGTCTGAAGATTGCGCGCGAGCTGATTCAGAGTTCCAAGAAGAGCGGCAAGAAGCTCTATGTGATGGACGAGCCCACCACTGGATTGCACCTCGAGGACATTCTCAAACTGTCAACGGTGCTCGACCGCCTGGTGGACGCGGGACACACGCTGGTGCTGATCGAACACAATCTCGACGTGATCAAGCTCGCCGATTGGGTGATTGACCTTGGCCCCGATGGCGGCGACGGTGGTGGGCGGCTCGTGGCGCAGGGGACGCCGGAGCAGGTGGCGAAGGTGGCGGCGTCGCATACGGGGCGGTGGTTGGGGCCGTTGCTCGGCGGGCGGTAGCAACTCGCACGCGCCTCGAACGCATGACGCACAGCGGCCACCGACATAAATCGTCGGTGGCCGCTGTTCGGCTATTTAGACGTTGGCATCACGAACTCCGCCCCTTTCGCGATGCTCTCCGGCCACCGTTGCATGATCGACTTCTGCCGCGTGTAGAACCGCACCCCCTCTTCGCCATACGCATGCATGTCGCCGAAGAGGCTGCGCTTCCATCCGCCAAAGCCGTGCCATGCCATCGGCACCGGAATCGGCACATTGATGCCGACCATTCCCACTTCCACACGGCGCGCAAACTCGCGCGCGGCGTGGCCGTCGCGCGTGTAGCACGCGACGCCGTTCCCATATTCGTGCGCGTTGATCAATGCCACGGCTGCTGCCAGATCTGGCACGCGAACACAGCACAGCACCGGACCAAAGATCTCTTCCTTATAGATGCGCATGGCCGGCGTGACGTGATCGAACAACGTCCCACCGGTAAAAAATCCTTCGGCGTGTCCATCCACTTTGTGGCCGCGCCCGTCCACGACCAGGGTCGCCCCCTCGTCCACGCCGAGCGCGATGTAGCCCTCAATGCGCTCGAGCGCCTGCCGCGTCACGATCGGCCCCATCTCAGCGGTTGCGTCCATGCCGTCGCGCACCACGAGCGTTCGCGCCCGCTCAGCGAGCCGCGGAATGATCTCGTCTGCCATATCGCCCACGAGGACTGCCACGCTGATCGCCATGCACCGCTCGCCCGCTGAGCCGTACGCAGCACCAATCAAACCGTCGACCGCCTGCTGAATGTCGGCGTCTGGGAGCACCACCATGTGGTTCTTCGCGCCGCCGAGTGCCTGCACGCGCTTGCCGTGCTTGGCACCCGTTTCGTAGATGTAGCGCGCGATCGGCGTGGAGCCCACAAAACTCACGGCCTTCACATGGTCATTCGCGAGCAGGGCATCCACGGCCTCTTTGTCGCCCTGCACGACGTTGAACACGCCAGCCGGCAGCCCCGCCTGCGTCAGGAGCTCGGCAAGGAGGAGCGACACCGACGGATCCCGCTCGCTTGGCTTGAGGACAAAGGTGTTTCCGCACGCAATCGCAACGGGAAACATCCACATCGGCACCATCACCGGAAAATTGAACGGGGTGATGCCAGCAACCACGCCGAGCGGTTGGCGAACCGTCCAGTTGTCGATTCCCGTGCTGACCTGCTCGGTATAGTCGCCCTTGAGCAGCTGCGGAATACCACACGCAAATTCGACAATCTCAATACCGCGGGTGACTTCACCCTGCGCATCGCTGAACACCTTTCCGTGCTCGGCGGTAATCATTGAAGCCAACAGGTCGCGGTTTTGATTCAGGAGCGCGAGAAAGCTGTTGAGAATGCGCGCCCGCCTGAGCGGCGACGTGTCAGCCCACGCTGGAAACGCCGCGTGCGCTGCGCTCACGGCCGCATCGACCTCAGCCGCGGTGGCCAGCGTCACGTCGCGTGCGGCTGCACCCAACGACGGATTGAACACCGGCTGATGCCGCCCGCTGCTCCCCGGGACGGCCTTGCCGTTGATATAATGGCCCACTGTGGACGTATTGGAATACGAGGCGGTGCTCATGCAATCCCTCTTCTAGTCGGAGTGTATACGGTCAATAGTTGAATTCGTACTAGCGAAGGCGGGAGGAAAACTCCGCACATCAGCCGGATATCAAAATCGCGCGAAAATCATTCACGTTCGTGCGGGTCGGCCCCGTCACCACCAGAGACGACGCGGCCGCAAAGAACCCGTAGCCATCATTATTCGCCAACGCCGCGGTGGCTTCCACTCCCGCGAGCGCCGCTCGGGCGAGGGTATCGGGGCCGAGGAGCGCGCCCGCGTTGTCCTCCGTGCCGTCAATACCGTCCGTGTCGCCAGCGAGCGCAAAGACGCTCGGCTCGCCATGCAGCGCCACCGCCAAGGAGAGAAGATACTCAGCGTTACGCCCCCCACGCCCAGTCCCGCGCACCGTCACCGTCGTCTCGCCACCGCTGAGGAGCACACAGGGGGCAGCGACCGGATCGCCACGCGCACGGATGCGCTGCACGAGCGCCGCCTGTTCGGCCGCAACGACACGCGCTTCTCCCTCAATCGCGTCGCCGAGTATCACGGGTGTAAACCCTGCCGCACGCGCAACGGTAGCCGCCGCCTCAAGCGACTGCATCGGCGCGGCAATCACATGGTGTTCAGCGCGCGCGAGCCGCGCATCGCCCGGCTTGGGAGTTTCGCGTGCCGCCGCAGCGATGTGCGCCATTACCGACGCGGGCGCCGTGATGCCATAGCGCCGGAGTACCTCGGCGGCGTCGGCAAACGTAGTCGGATCCGCGACCGTCGGACCGGACGCAATCACCGCCGGATCATCTCCTGGCACATCGGAGACGAGCAACGTCACCACCCGCGCAGGGTGAGCCGCCGCCGCAAGTTGCCCCCCTTTGATCGCCGAGAGATGCTTGCGCACGCAGTTCATCTCGGAAATCGTCGCACCACTGTGGAGCAACGCGCGGCTCACCTCCTGCTTGTCGGCAAGGGTGATGCCGCCAGCCGGAAGGGCCAACAGCGCCGAGCCACCACCAGAGATGAGGCAAAGCACGAGATCGTCCGCGGTGAGCCCCTGCACCATCGCCAGGATGCGCGCGGCTGCTTTTTCGCCCGCTTCATCTGGCACCGGATGCGATGCCTCAACCACTTCAATGCGCTCGCACGGCGCGCTGTGTCCGTAGCGAGTCACCACCAATCCGCTCAGCGGCCCCGCCCATTCGCGCTCCACCACGCGCGCCATCTCCGCCGACGACTTACCAGCGCCAATCACAATCACTCGGCCCGTTGGGCGCGTCGGCAAGTACGGCGGCAAACAGCGTTCGGGCATCGCCCGTTCAATGGCGGCCGAAAACATGGCACGAAGCAATGCGTCGGGATCGTGTAGCGTCACAGGATGTCGCGGAGGGTGAAGGTCGCGTGTCGTCTCTCCCAACCTAATCTTATGCCATCGCGTATTTCCATCGACGGCCGCAACGCAGCTCCGCTAGCTTTCAATAGAAAGGCGCGCGGCGCCCGCTCCAGCACCACCCACCTGCTTTCCCCTCATTCTCCTATGCCCAACATTGCCATTCTCGGTACCGGACTCCTCGGTAGTGGTTTTGCCGAAGCCGCTTGCAAACGTGGCTGGACCGTGACCGTGTGGAACCGTACGGCCAGTAAGGCGCACGCGCTCGAAGCGTTTGGCGCCAAGGTCGCCGCAACGCCTGCCGACGCCGTGCGCGGCGCTGACCACGTGCACCTCATTCTCCGCGATGACGCGGTAGTGGAAGAAGTGATCGCCGCCGCACGCGCCGCACTCGGCGCCGACACTGTGATCTGCGATCACACCACCACGCAGCCCGCGCTCACCGCAGCGCGCATGGAGCGCTTGGAGAAAGAAGGGGTGAAGTATCTGCACTGCCCCGTGTTCATGGGGCCGCCGGCCGCGCGCAACGCTGAGGGGAGCATGTTGGTGGCAGGCCCCGCTGCGCTGTTCGCCAAGATGGAGAGCGCGCTCACCGCGATGACCGGCAAGTTGCAATACCTCGGCGAACGTCGCGATGCGGCTGCGGCGTACAAGCTCTTTGGCAACGCCTTCTTTGTTGGAATCGCCGGCACGCTGGCCGATGTGTTTTCGATTGCGAAGGGCGCCGGCTTTGCGCCGGAAGAGACGCTGAAGGTGCTCGACGTGTTCAACCCCTCGGCGATCATCGGTGGGCGCGGCAAGCTCATGGCCGCTGGCAACTTTGCTCCGATGTTCGAACTCACCATGGCGCGGAAAGATGTGCGCCTGATGATCGAAACGGCCGGCTCGGTGCCGCTCGCCGTACTCCCAGGACTCGCCGCTCGTATGGACGTCCTCATCGCGCAGGGCCACGGCGCCCAAGATGCCGGAGTGGTGGCAATTGACGCCGTCACCAAGTAACCAAGCCGGTAAAAGCGGCCAAGGTTGACCCAGCCCTGCTGGACGGCTATTTTTTATAGGCTATTCCCGAGTAGCTCAGGTGGTAGAGCAGGTGACTGTTAATCACCCTGTCGGGGGTTCGAGTCCCTCCTCGGGAGCTAAAAGCGGGGCAATCACGCAAGTGATTGCCCCGCTTTGTTTTACGCCTATCCGTCGACGGACTGTTACGGCACCGGCTTCCCAACCTCAAGCGCCGCGCTGGCCCGCCGAATGAGGTCCGCCTCGCGTTCCAAGGCCGCGGCGGCCACCACGATCTGCTCGTCGGCCTCCTTCCAGCGCCGCTGCTCCACCGCCTCGCGCACGCCGGGCATCGTTTTCACACCGTATCCCGTGTAGAGCCCGGGCGCATACAACAGATGCTTGTACCACGGGCGGAGTGGCAACCCGTTGGGGCCAAGCAACATTTGATCGGCGAGTTTGAGCAAGTCGTTCGCCTTGGCGAACTGCGCCGCACTCGCCCCGCTCGCCATCGCCGAGGCGTACGCTTTTTCGTAACGCTGTGCGGCACGGCTGAGCTGATCGGTGGCATTATCCATCGGCGCAAAATTGAGCACGGGCGCTGGCTCTTCGGCCTTGGGGGCCTTGAGTGGCTCGCGCGGATCGACCGTTGCGCTGAACACCCCTTCGTCGATCTGCTTGTTGGTTTCGGCAATCTTGTCGGCGACCTTCGTGCGGAGTTCCTTGAGTTCGCCCACGTAGCCATTCACCGTCTCGCTCAAGTTGCCGAACTCCATCGGCAACACATCGGCGCTGGCCGCACGCATGATGCCGGTGCCGACGACCTGCGCGAGGGCCCTGCCGTACACAAACGATGAGTCGCTGTACTTCATGTACCAGGCAAAGCTGTCGTAGATGGAGTGGTAAATGCCGCCGCCATCTTCGCCGCCGAAGCCGGCGTTGAGCGTGGGAATGCCGAGGTGCTGCAGGAACGGAGTGAAGTCGGAGCCGGAACCGAGTGCGCCAATGTGCAGATCGCCGCGCGTACGTGCGTCTTTCTTGTCGGCAGCGCTGCCATCGGCAATCGCGTGCAGCTGCGCGCGCTTCCACACGCTGAGCTTGGTCTCGGGGTCTTCCACATCCTTGGCTACTTCATTGAAGAATCGCTCGAGACTGTGTGAGCCTTCCATGCCGAGGTAGCCGCGGCCGTTGCCGTCGGTGTTCAGATAGAGCACGCCCTTCTGCCGCAACTCGGCGTCGTGCGCTTCTGCCCACTCGGTGCTGCCGAGGAGCGCAGGTTCTTCGCCATCCCAAAAGCCATAGACGATAGTGCGCTTGGGCCTCCAGCCCTGTTTGAGCAGTTCGCCCATGGCGCGCGCTTCTTCGAGTTCGGCGACTGCACCCGAGATGGGATCTTCGGCGCCATTCACCCACGCATCGTGGTGATTGCCTCGGATGACCCATTCGTCGGGATACGTTGAGCCGGGGATTTTGCCGATCACGTCGTAGAGGGTCTTGAGGCTCCAGTCGAACGAGAGCTTGAGATGCACCGTCGTTTTGCCGGCGCCCAGTCGATAGGTGATGGGGAGCGACCCACGCCACGATTCCGGCGCCACGGGGCCCGTCATCGCGGCGAGTAGCGGTTGCGCATCACCGTAGGAGAGCGGAAGCACGGGAATCTTCATCACCGTCGCGGCGTCTTTGACGGCGAGACGTTTGGCATCCTTGGTGGCGCCGACGCCTGGCGTGAGCGGATCACCCGGGTAGGTGGGCATATCCATGATGCTGCCGCGCTGTGCACCGTCGCTCGGACGCCACGGCCCGTTGGGATAGGTGAGCCCCTGCGAGTAGCCGTCGTCCTTGGGGTCAGAATAAATGAGACAGCCCACGGCGCCATGTTCGTACGCGACCTTCGGTTTGATGCCGCGCCATGAGCCGCCGTACCGCGCAATGACAATCGCGCCCTTTACAGAAATGCCGCGGCGGTCGAGCTCGTCGTAGTCCGCGGGAACGCCGTAGTTCACATACACGAGTGGCGCGGTGACGTCGCCGTCTGCCGAGTAGGCCACGTACGTTGGCAGTTGCTCGGCTTTTTGATTTGAGGTTGGGTCTTCTTTCAATACTTGTTCGTCGAGCTTCGCCGTGAACTTGCTCGGCGACACCATCTCAAGCAGCCGTTCCTTGGGTGTGGGGAACAACACCTGGAATTCCTCGATGGACGCCTGCCATCCGTACGACGTGAGTTGGTCACGCAGCCACTCGGCGTTGGCTTTGCCATATGGCGATCCCACGTGATGCGGGCGCGCGCTCAGGCGACGCATCGCCTCGCGCAGGCGCGCCGGCTCGGGAATGGCTTTGAACTTTGCTTCCCAGTCACGTTCGATTTTGGCCGACGCGCTGGTGAAGCCGCGCAAGTCGCCCGGATCGAGGACGGTTTGCGGGACGAACGGTAGCAGCAGCGACGGTACGAGCAATGCACGGAACAGCGGCAGCATCAGAACCTCGGGGGTAAGGACGAGCGTCGAGCGAAAGCGTGAGCGTACGACAGCCGATCCACTGACAGACTTGCAAAATGAAACGCGGAAACGGTCCGCGCCGATCTACCTACGGAGCGCCTTTCACCACACTGACCTTCGCGCCCTTCCGCTGATAGACCACTTTCCCCTCAAAGAGCGTCATCTGCGCCTGCATCTCCTTGAGGTCGGCCGTGGGCACGGTGTACGGATCGCGATCCCACACGGCGAGGTCGGCGTATTTTCCGACTTCCACCGACCCGATTTTCTTTTCGAGAAACATTTGCCGTGCGGCCCAGATGGTGAATGACCGAAGCGCGGTGTGCACATCCACCGACTCGGCGCGGCCATACACATCTTTGCCGTAGGTGCCGAGCGCCGGCTCGCCGGGAACGGCGTCACGTCAAAGTCTGAACCGCCGGCCCAACGAATGCCGCGGTTTTCGAAAGTCTTGAATGGATTAAGTCGCGGAAGCCGAGTGGAGCCGAAGTTGCCGGCGTAGGTGTCGCCAATCCACCACATAAAGGTTGCCGACGGTTCCGGAAACGCCGCATCGAACCGTTTTTGCAGATCGGCAATCACCATGATGGCGTGATCGGTAGGGACGTTCGCGTGAATGATGCTGTGGCGACGTCCCTTGAGCGGATTGGCGCGCATCGCTTCGGCGTAGCTATCCACCACCCAATCGATGGCGCGGTCACCCACGGCGTGCACGCCGATGTTGAACCCCGCGTTGTGGAGCGCGATGATCATGGCGCGCAGCGTGTCGGGATTGAACGATGGATAGCCGCGATTGCCGGTGTCCACTTCGTTGCCGTTCTTGTTCCACTCGTCGTGCATCCAGGCGGTGCGCGATCCACCGCTGCCGTCGGCAAAGAGTTTGACGCCGCCGGAAATGACGTGGTCGTCACCGGTGGACTGATAGGGCTTTGAGATGGCGGCCTTGGTGGCAATGAGACGTTGCACATCGGCCATCGAGCTCCCGCCGCTCCAGAGTGCAAAGACGCGCAATGGAAGTTTGCCGTTCGCGGCGACCTTGTTGTACGTGTCCCACACTTCGTCTCCGATGCCGGGGTCTTTGAGCCCCGTCATCCCTTCTGCGCTAAACGACTGCGCGAGCGCCGCGAACGCCTGCTGCCGCTCTTCGGACGTGGGCGGTGGCACCAGACGCGTGACCAGGTCCTGTGCGGATTCCTTGAGGAGACCCGTCGGCACGCCTTCGGCGTCGCGGTCGAGGCTGCCGCCGGCCGGATCTTTGGTGGCGCGTGAGATGCCGGCGAGTTTCATGGCGGCGCTATTGGCCACACCGTAGTGCCCCGTGGTGTTCACAAGCCACACAGGATTCTTTGGCGATACCGCGTCGAGATCCTTAGCGGTGAGCATCCGACGTTCGGTGAGTTTGCCTTCGTCCCAACCGCGTCCGCAGATCCATGCGCCAGCGCCCTTCTGTTTGATGCGCGCCGCTATGCCGTCGCGCACGTCGGCAATGCGCTTGGCGGTCGGATAGGCCACATCCAAGCAGAGTGATTTATCGAGTGCGCCGCCAGAAAAATGCGAGTGCGCGTCGAGCAACCCTGGGGTAACGGTCAGCCCCTTGAGATCCACGCGCTGGGTGGAGGCGTTGGCCAGTTTGAAAATGTCCGCGCTCTTCCCCACCGCAACGATCTTGCCGCCGCGCACCGCCACCGCCTCGGCGATACGGTCCGCGGAGTCGACGGTGATGATGTTGCCGTTGAAGAGAATGAGGTCCGCGGGCTGCGCGGATGCCGACGTGCTGGCCGATGCACTCGAGGGCTTGGCAACGGCCGCACCGGACTGCGCCAGCAGCGACGTGCGACCCGTGACCGGCGAACCTAACAGGGCCGCGATCGTCCAGACCGATGTCCAACGAGCCGACGGCATCCGAACTGGCATCTCATCCCCGGGTGTTTGTGCAATCGGGCGGCGTCTGGCGCCGCGGAACCGCCTCAACGATGCCCATTTCTCCCCTGCGCCGCGAGGGGCTGGGGCTGTTTTCTACTACGTCCTGGGCGGGGTCAGTGCGCTGGGCGAGCCCCCCCGCGGACTCTACTAACCGCTAACGAGCCACCGCCCCGCATTCTATCTTCTCGGCAACCCGGAGGAAGGCATGCCGACTGGCGGCGAAGTGCTCGCGAGAATGTTGCAGGCAGAGGGTGTCGAGGTGGTGTTTGGCATCATCGACGGCACGTACTACGGCGGCATGCCGACTGGCGGCGAAGTGCTCGCGAGAATGTTGCAGGCAGAGGGTGTCGAGGTGGTGTTTGGCATCATCGACGGCACGTACTACGGCTTCTACGCATCATTGCATGCGTTGGGTATCACACTCGTCACGCCGCGGCACGAAGCCAGCGCAGCGCACGCCGCGGCGGCATACGCGCGGCTCACCGGCAAGCTCGGTGTGTGTATGGCCAGCAACGGCCCGGGGGTGGCGAATATTCTCCCCGGGCTCGTGGTGGAGCAGACGGAGGGGAACCGCGTCCTCTGCATCACCAGCGCGCGCCGCACCGGCGCTATGTATCCGATGCGTACGGGTACCTATCAGGGGTTCGACCAAGAGGCGGTGATCGGCTCCTTTGCCAAGTGGAGCCGCGCGGTTCCGAGCTTTGAACGGATTCCCGAACTGATGCGCGCTGCGTTACGCGCCTGCTGGGACGGGCGACCGGGTGTGGTACACATTGACGTGCCAGAAAACTTGATGAATGCGGAGGTCAAAGCCGACGTCTCCTATTGGAAGCCGTCGCAGTACCGACGCACCACACCCGTTGCGGCCGACGCGGGAGATGTGGAGCGCGCCGCGACGCTGCTCTTGCAGAGCGAACTCCCGGTGATTCATGCGGGAAGCGGCATCATTCACGCGCAGGCGTTTGACGAGCTGAGCGCCGTAGCGTCGCTCCTCGAAGCGCCCGTCACGACAAGCTGGGCCGCGCGCGGTTGCTTTGACGAATCATCGCCGCTCGCCATTCCAATGACGCACATCAAGCTGAACAACCTTGCGCGCAATGAGGCCGACGCCGCGCTCGTGCTCGGCTCTCGCCTCGGTGAAACCGACTGGTGGGGCAAGGCGCCCAACTGGCGCGCGCCGTCGGAGCAGCGCACGGTGCAAGTGGACATTGACGATTCCACGCTCGGCGCCAACAAACCCGCCGAGGTGGCGGTGTGCGCCGATGTGGGCGTTTTTCTGCGCTCGCTCGCCGTTCGCCTCACCGAGCGCCGTTCCGAGATGTCGCACGCGCGGCGGCGCGAACGGGTGGCGGACTATCAGCGCAACCTCAAGCGGTTCGCCGAAAAACTCGAGGGCGCGCTCAAGGACGACAGCGCTCCCCTGCACTCCGCGCACGCGCCGGCGCTCGTGCGTGAGCTCTTTCCGGCAGAGAGCCCGATTGTGGCCGACGGTGGCAACACTGCCGTCTGGACGATGTTCTATACCAAGGCTCACCTGCGCGGCCGTATGCTCTCCACCATGAAAATGGGGATGCTTGGCGCCGGCATGGGTCAGGCGATTGGCGCGGCGATCGCGGTGCCCGATCACCCCGTGGCCTGCGTGATCGGTGATGGCGCAGCGGGCATGCATCCGCAGGAAATCGAAACCGCCGTGCGCCACAAGTTGCGCATCATTTGGCTTGTGCTCTGCGACAAGCAGTGGGGGATGGTGAAGATGACGCAGAGTATTGCCATGCGCCCCGTGAAAATGTTGCTCAAGAAGCGGCTCGACCCAGGCGAGAATATTTGGGCCGACTTCGGCGACATTGATTTTGGCGCCGTGGGCAAGGCGATGGGAGCAGCGGGAGAGCGCGTGCAGTCGCCCACTGCGTTGCGCGCGGCCGTCACGCGTGCGTTGGCGCACGACGGCCCGAGCGTGATTCACGTGGACGTTAATCCGGTGGCGCACATGTGGGCGCCCGGACTCCTACACTTCAAAGCCTTGCATCAGGAGCCCAAGGGGAAGTGAGCGAAATCGACGCTGTTCGACTGAACTTCAGTCCAGCCACGTTGCATCTCCTCAACGCGATCCTTGCGATCGTGATGTTTGGGGTGGCACTTGAACTGCGAGCGGATGACTTTCGGCGCGTGCTCCGCGATCCAAAGCCCGTGCTCGTGGGGATCACTGGACATTACGTCGTCTTTCCCGCGCTCACCTTTTTGCTCGTGCTCATCATTCGGCCGGCGCCGAGCATCGCCCTTGGGATGATGCTCGTGGCGAGTTGCCCGGCCGGCAACATCTCGAACTTTCTGGTGCATCTCGCGCGTGGCAACACGGCGCTTTCGGTGAGCATCAGCTCGGCGTCCACCGTGTTGTCGGTGGTGATGACACCGCTCGTGCTCCGGTTTTGGGCGTCGTTATACGCGCCGACGCGGGTGCTCCTCCGCGACGTCGCGGTTGATCCGCTCGAAATGTTCGTGACGATTTTCGTGTTACTCGGTCTCCCGCTGACGCTCGGCGTACTCGCGGCGCGGCGCTGGCCCGCGTTGGCGGCACGAGCCCGCGTGCCGCTCAAGCGTTTTTCGATTGCCATCTTCGCGGCTTTTCTGGTGGTCGCGCTCATTGGCAACTGGACGTATTTCGCCGCATACGTGGGGCGCGTGGTGTTCGCGGTCTTCCTGCACAATGCGATGGCGCTGACCACCGGATACTGGACCGCGGCCGCACTCGGGCTCCCCGAGCGGGACCGTCGCGCGGTGAGTTTTGAGGTGGGCATTCAGAACTCAGGGCTCGGGCTGATTCTGATCTTCACCTTCTTCGGTGGACTCGGTGGCGCCGCGATCGTTGCCGCCTGGTGGGGGATCTGGCATATTATCGCCGGCCTCTCCCTTGCGACCTATTGGTCGCGACGGCCACTGCTCTCGCTCGGTGAGGCCGCGTCATGACCACGGTACTCGTCACAGGGTCGTCCGGATACATCGGTCAGCAACTGGTGGCGGAGCTTGCGTCGCAGGTCGGCAAAGGTCAGCTCATTGGCGTTATTGCGTGCGATGTGAAACAGCCGGATGCGCTTCCGGAGCACGCCACGTGGGTTGAGCACGACGTCCGACGTCCAGCGCTCGCAACCGTCCTTGCCACCCACAGGGTCAACGTCGTCGTGCATCTGGCCGGCATCGTGACCCCGCCCAAGGGCAGCAGTCGCGATTTCGCGTATTCCGTGGACGTCGAGGGCACGCGCAACGTGCTGGACGCCTGCGTCTTCGCAGGCGTGCGCCGCGTGGTCGTCACGTCCAGCGGGGCTGCCTACGGCTATCACCATGACAATCCAACGTGGTTGGTGGAGTCAGACGCGCTTCGTGGCAACAAAAGCTTTGCCTACTCCTGGCACAAACGACTCACCGAAGAAATGCTGCTCGACTACCGTCGCGCATACCCGCGCCTTGAACAGGTGATCTTCCGCGTGGGAACAGTCCTCGGGGAGTCGGTCGACAATCAGATTACGGCGCTATTTGAACGTCCGCGACTGCTCGCCATCAGCGGCTCGGACTCCCCCTTCGTTTTCGTTCATGACCGCGATGTCGTGGGGTGCCTCATTCGCGCCATCGATTCGTCGGCCACCGGTATTTTCAACTTGGCCGGCGATGGCGCTTTGACCATCGACGAGATTGCCGCGGTGCTGGGGAAGCGAGTCCGGCGCGTGCCCGCGTGGCTCGTGGAGCGGGTGCTCGCACTCCTCCATCCGCTCGGAATCGTGCCCTACGGCCCTGAGCAGGTCAACTTTCTGCGGTACCGGCCCGTGCTGGACAACACGCACCTCAAACAAGACTTCGGCTACAGCCCGGCGTTGACCTCCCTTCAAGTGCTGGAGCTCTGGCGCGACTCGCGCCGGCGTGCCACCACCGATGCCTGACCCTCGTCCGTCGGGCGGCGCAACAGAGCGCCGGGGTGACGTACCGCCCAACCAGACCAGCGACCATATTTAGGGATGCCAACTCCACTCGTAGGCATCATCATGGGGAGCAAGTCCGACTACGAACACCTCGTACCGGCCTGCGAACTCCTCGACCTCGTGGGTGTGCCCTACGAAACGAAAGTCGTTTCGGCGCATCGCACCCCGGACTGGATGTTTGAGTACGCGGCCAGCGCCGAATCGCGCGGCCTACTCTGCATTATTGCGGCTGCCGGCGGCGCTGCACATCTGCCTGGCATGGTGGCGTCCAAGACGCTCGTACCGGTGCTCGGCGTGCCGATTCCTGCGACGGCGTTGAACGGCATCGACGCGCTGCTCAGTATCGTGCAGATGCCCGCCGGTGTTCCCGTCGGAACGCTTGCCATTGGCAAGCCGGGCGCCACCAACGCCGCGATTCTGGCGGCGGAGATTGTGGGCGCGCATCAGAGCGCGGTGCGCGACAAACTGCGCGCGTGGCGCGCGAGTCGCCGCGACGACGTGCTCGGCCAG
This sequence comes from Gemmatimonadota bacterium, assembly GCA_026387915.1. Lineage (NCBI taxonomy): Bacteria > Pseudomonadati > Gemmatimonadota > Gemmatimonadota bacterium. The sequence goes on along the minus strand of JAPLKS010000010.1, from coordinate 34,956 downwards.
ACGCTCCCGTGACTGCGCGCCACGCGCCCATTCTTCCCGGCGCGACAATCGGTTGTCTCGGGGGCGGGCAACTTGGCCGCATGACGGCGCTCGCGGCGCGCGCCATGGGCTACGACTTCGTCACGCTCGACCCCGACGCCGATTGCTCCGCCCGACCAGTGGCGACGCGCACCTTCACGGCCAAGTGGAGTGATGTCGCGGCGGCGACGGAACTCGCCGCACTGGCAGACGTGGTCACGCTCGAGATTGAACAGATTCCGCTCGCCACGCTCGACGCTGTGGCCGCGCTCAAGCCGCTGCGCCCCGGCGCCGACGCGGTGTACGTGGTGCAGGATCGTGCGCGGCAACGCGAATGGCTCGCACGCGAAGGGTTTCCGCAAGGCGCCTTTCGCACGGTGGTAACCGCCGCCGAGTGCGCGAGTGCCATAGCCGCGCAGGGGCCGTCGATCGTAAAGTCAGCGCACGGCGGTTACGATGGCCGCGGGCAAGCGCGCGTACGTGAAGCCTCCGAGGGGGCCTCCGCTTGGGCCGCCGTTGGGGGCCGCTGTGCGGTGGTCGAGCAGTTCCTCGACATCAAAACAGAGTTGAGCGTGCTGGTAGCGCGTCGCGCCGATGGTGTAGCGGTGGTGTATCCGCCCTCGCGCAATCATCACACGCATGGCGTGCTCACCTGGGCGGTCACACCGTCGGGCGCGTCGGCGGAGCGCGAACGCGAGGCCACTGAGCTCGCGCAAGCGATTGCCGAGCGCTTGGGAATCGTTGGGCTACTCGCCGTGGAACTGTTTGTGCTGCAGGATGGGCGCCTGCTGGTGAACGAGCTGGCGCCCCGTCCGCATAACACCTATCACCACGCCGACCGTGCGAACGCCACTAGTCAGTTTGAGCAGTTGGTGCGTGCGGTCTGTGGCCTGCCGCTCGGCAGCACAGAACTCGTGGTGCCTGGGGCGATTCATAACCTGCTTGGCGACCTCTGGGTGGACGGCCAAGCACCGGACTTTGCCGCCGCGCTCGCCGTCAGGGGTGTTCGGGTGCATTTGTACGGGAAACGGGAGTCGCGCCCGGGGCGCAAGATGGGGCATCTTTCAGCGGTGGGTGCGACGGCCGACGAAGCACTCGCGCGTGTGTGCGAGGCGTACGCGGCTCTCATCCCAAAGGCGCTATGACCGACACTCCATCTCCTGTATTCCGCGAGCTCACGCGCGAAGAGTGCGAAGCTGTGCTCGCGCGCAACAATGTCGGTCGCATCGCGTTCAGCTACCGCGATCATGTGGACATTGAGCCCATCCATTATCAGTACAACGAGGGATGGCTCTACGGACGCACCACGCCAGGGACCAAGCTGCGCACGCTCGCGCATAATCGATGGGTAGCGTTTGAGATTGACGAAGTGCGTGCGCTGTTCGACTGGGAGTCAGTGGTCGTCAAAGGCGCGCTCTACCTATTAGAACGCAACGGCACGCAGGCCGACAACTATACAAAGGCCATTGAAGTGCTCCGGCACTTCCTGCCTGAGGCGCTCGAGCAAGACGACCCCACGCCCGACCGGCACGTGGTGTTCCGCATTCACGCCGATCAAGTCACCGGGCGATCCGCTAAGGCCTGATTCCGTATTTGGCGAGTGCGGCCTTGAGTTTGTCGAGTGGAAGCGCCTCAATCGTGCGCCCATTTCCCGTGACCGTCGTCGCGCGCGTGAGCGAGTTGTAGAGCGCCTCTTCCGCCGCTTCAACCGTGGCTTCGAAAACCGCCGACACCTCTTCGTTGGCGAGTTCCGTGGTGGTGTGACGCTTGGCGTCCCACGCGCGCCGCACCAGCGGCGACGTGGAGAACGCAATGGCGTAGTCGCCACTTCCATTAGACGCGCTCGACCCCGTACGCCCGAGCGCCATCATCGCACGCGCGGCCACGCGCCGCAGGTTGCGGTCCGAGAGTGGCGCGTCGGTGGCGATCACGATCATGCACGAGCCATCGCCACGCTCAGTGGCCACATCCTTTTGGAACGCGTACTGGCCGAGTTCTTTTCCAATCGGAGCGCCCATCATTTGCAGGACACCGCCGTAGTTGCTCTGCACCAACACGCCCACGGTAAACCCGCCAAGCGAAGCCGGCAACACGCGCGACGACGTGCCGATGCCGCCTTTCCACCCAAAGGCGACAGTGCCCGTGCCCGCCCCCACCGCCCCTTCGGCCACCGCGCCGCTCGACGCCGACTCCAGCGCGTGCCGCACGTGCTCCGCCGTCACCGGCCGCGAGCGAATGTCGTTGAGTGTGCCATCGTTGGTCTCGCCCACCAGCGGATTGATCGAGCGCACCTTCTCCATCCCCGGCAGCCCGAGCATCCATTGGGCCATGGCATCGGCGGCGCGCCAAACACAGAGCGTGCAGGTGAGGAGAATCGGCGTTTCCATTTCGCCGAGTTCATTGACCTGCGTGCTCCCGGCCAGCTTCCCAAAACCGTTGCCGACCACCACCGCGGCGGGCACGCGGTCGAGATAGGCGTTGCCGCCGTGTGGCAAGATGGCCGTCACTCCGGTGCGGACGTGGTCGCCCTCGATCAGCGTCACCTGCCCCACTTTCACCCCACCGACGTCGGTGATGGCGTTGAGGAGGCCGGTCTTGAATATCCCCGGCGCGAGGCCGAGGTCACGAGCACGGGGACGGGGCTCCTGCGCGCCCAAAAACGGAGCGGAGAGCGAGGCGAGGATGGCGGCCTTCGAAGGGAGTCGCATGAGGCGAAGATAATGTATCTTTCCCGTTCATGCCGCTCCTCCCACTCTTTGGCCACCAGGCGCTCCGCGACCGGCTCAACACGCAGGTCGCCCGCGGCGCGCTTCCCGCGAGCCTCTTGTTGCAGGGGCCGCCTGGGGTGGGCAAGCAACAACTCGCGCTCTGGCTCGGTCGGCGCTTGCTCTGCACCGGTGCCAACGCGCCGTGCGGTGAGTGCCAGCACTGCAAGTACGCACTCGATGGCGTGCACCCCGATCTGCGATGGTACTTTCCGCTTCCGCGCCTAAAAGACACGGCCAACGTCGCGCTTGAAGACGTCACCGAGGCGTACGATGCCGCAGTCGCCGAGCGACTGGAAGACGGTGGCGTGTACGCGTCGCCGGACGGACTCGCGGGCATCTTTGTGTACGTGTCACGATGCATCGTGCAGCAGGCCACTCGCACGCCCGCGATGGCGCGTCGCAAGGTATTCGTGGTGGGCAATGCCGATCGCATGGTGCCGCAGGCCTCGAGCCCTGATGCGGCCAACGCCTTTCTGAAGTTGCTCGAAGAACCGCCAGAAGACACCACCATCATTCTCACCACCAGCGAGCCCGGCGCCTTACTCCCGACCATTCGCTCGCGCGTCGTCACCGTGCGCGTCCCCCGACTCGGTGCCGACGACATGCGTGCCTTTGTTGAACATCCGTCTGTGCGCGACACCGTGGCCAAGAGCAGCAAGAATCTCGACGCCCTGCTGGCACTCGCCAACGGCGCGCCGGGCATGCTGATTGGCACCGACGATCGGAGCGCTGCCGTCACGCGCGCGAAGGCGCTGCTCGACGCCTCGCGGCAAGGGAGCGATGTGCGGCTCCGCGCCGCCTTCACGCAGGGCTCGTCCAAGGCGCGCGGCGCATTCTCCGACGTACTCGACGCCCTCACGGTATTGCTTCGCGATGCATCCCAACGCGCGGCAGTCGCCGGCGATGCGGCGGGCGCAGTCGCTGCAGCCCGAGCAGTGTCAGTCGTGGAAGAATCCAAGCGCGCGGCAGAGGGGAACGCCATTCCACAGTTGGTGACCGCGCAGCTCCTTGAACAACTCGCCGGGCTCGGCGCATGACCGCGGCGCGACGGAAACCAAGCGTGAAATCGAGCGCGAAACAGAGGCCTATAGCCAGCGTGAAGGCCGGCGCGAAAGGCGGGGCGAAAGGCGGGGCGAAGCGCACCGCTACTCCCCGCCTTTCGCACGTGGACGCCGCCGGCGCCGCAACGATGGTGGACGTCAGCCCCAAAGCCCCCACCGCACGACGAGCGATCGCCGAGGGGCGCATCACGATGAGCGCTGCGGCCTTTGCCGCCGTGAGAGCCAATCGCGTGAAAAAAGGCGACGTGCTCGGCGTGGCGCGCCTAGCTGGCATTCAAGCGGCCAAGCGCACCGCTGAGCTCATCCCGCTCTGCCATCCGTTGCCGCTCACCGATGTGCAGGTGGTGCTCACACTCGACGCCAAGCGGCATGCGGTGCGCGTGGAAACATCGGTTGCCACCGTCGCGCCAACGGGGGTGGAGATGGAAGCGCTCGCGGCGGCGAGTGTTGCCCTGCTCACCATTTACGATATGGTGAAGGCGCTCGATAAAGCGATGGTGATCGAGCGCGTGCGCTTGCTCGAAAAAACCGGCGGCAAGAGCGGCTCGTACAAGGCGCGCCGCACCAGGTAAAGCGGTTACGCAAAAGTTGCTGCGTGCGCGGTAAAAAGGTTTGCCGATACGGTGCCGATCATTGATTCATCGACACCCTATCGGGGATCTCCGCTCATGCCGCGTAGAATGCGCAGCTTGTCAGTCAAGCTCATTGTGCCCATCTCCACCACGCTCGTGCTGGTGTTTGCAGCGCAAACTGCTTGGCAGTGGCAAACACGCAAAACGGAGCTGGTGGATTCCCTTCAGCATCAGGCCAAGGAAACCAGCGCGGTTGTTGAGGCAACGCTTCGACACGCGATGGTGAAAGCCGATCTCGAAGGGGTCGACACGATGATGACGCGGCTCGGCCGGCTCAATGGGCTCAAACGCGCGTTCATCGTGACGCCAAAGGGCCGGGTGTTTCGTTCATCCGACTCGACGATGAACGACAAAAAGACGACCGAAGCCATCGTGCAGCAAGCGCTAACGAGCAAACTCGACGCTTCGTCGTTCACGAACACCGCCGACGCAAAGTCGTATGTCACAGGCGTGACCCCCTTTCGCGCCGAAGCCGCCTGCGCCGAATGCCACGACGAAATCGCGGTCGGCCAACCGATCGGGTACCTCGTGGTTGAGCGTTGGTCCACCGCTGAGATGGCCGAACTGCGCACGAGTCAGATCAAGAACATTGGCGTGAGCCTCGCAGTCGTGCTGATGCTGGGTATCGCACTCGGCCTCATTACCCGCACCATCACTCGACCGCTCGTGAGCATCACCCGTTCCGCCGCGCTGATTGCCCAAGGCGATGTCGAGCAGGATGTGACAGTGCATTCGGACGACGAACTCGGCCTGCTCGCCGATTCATTCCGCGACATGATCGAATACATCCGGAGCGTTGCGCGTGGCGCGGACTCGCTGAGCCGCGGCGATGTCACGTCGCAGCTCACGCCGCGCGGCGAGAAAGATGTGCTCACTAAGTCGTTTATGCACTTGCAGCGGACCATTGGCGAACTCACGATCGAAGCCAATCGGCTCGCCACTTGGGCGAAGGACGGCGAACTGAACAAGCGCGGCGACGAGGCCCGATTCCAAGGCGCCTTCCGCGATCTCGTGCGCGGCATGAATCAAATGGTCGAAGCCGTCAGTCAGCCGGTGAGCGAATCGACCGGTGCACTCCAGCGGCTTGCGCGGCGCGATCTCACCGCGCACATGGACGGTCAGTACAAGGGGCAGTACGCGACCATCAAAGAGGCCTTCAACACGGCCACGCTCCATCTCAACGAGGCACTCGGCGAGGTGTCATCCGCCTCGCAGCAGGTCGCGGCCGCAGCGGGTCAGATTCACACGGGAAGTCTGTCGCTCGCGGACGCCGCCGCCGAGCAGGCCAGTTCGCTCACGAAGGTGGGCGGCGCGCTGCATGCAATGGCCGCGAAGGCAAATGCCAACACCGCGCATGCGGCGAACGCGCGCGTGATGTCCGGTGACGTGAGGGCAGCCGCCGAACACGGCGCGGAGAACGTGCGCTCGCTCTCGGAGGCGATGGATCGCATCAAGACGTCGGCCGACGCCTCTGCCCGCGTGGTCAAGACGATTGAGGAGATTGCGTTCCAGACCAACCTATTGGCTCTCAACGCGAGCGTCGAAGCGGCGCGTGCCGGTGATGCGGGCCGCGGCTTTGCGGTGGTGGCGGATGAAGTCCGGAGCCTGGCGGTGCGCAGCGCCGAGGCCGCGAAGCAGACGGCAGAGCTCATTGAGGAGTCGGTGGCGAACGCAAACGCCGGCGTGCACATCAACCGACAAGTGCTCACGGACTTTGAGAACATCACCACCAAGGTCCATTCCGTGACCGACGTGATTGCAGAAATCGCACTCGCGAGCGCGCAGCAGAGCGAGGGTGTAGCGGAGATCAACAGCGCGGTCGACACCGTGAATCAGAGCATGGCGTCCACGGCGCGCACATCGTCTGATTCGGCCGCTGCGACAACCGAGCTCACCGGTCAGGCCGGGACGCTGCAGGACATGGTCAGCACCTTCGAACTACGTGAGCCAGCATCAGCGCCCCCGATGGAGCTCTCGCGCAGCGTGCGGACCAAGCCGACGGTGCGCCGAACGTTGCAGCACGTGTAGGTCGCGCGCGGTGGACCGAGCCGCCGCCTAAGGGGTCGGCGTTGGTTTCTTTGCAGGCGTGCTCGGTTTGGCGGGAGCGGACTTCTTGACCGGCGCGCGCTTCGACGGCGACGTGTTCTTTTTCGAGGGAGCGCTCTTAGTCGTCGGCGTGCTCTTTTTGGCTTTCGCACTCGCCGAACTGGCCGCCGGTTTCTTTGCCGCCCCGCCATTGGCGGTCACACTACCTTTTGCCGCCGCGCCCTTCTTGGCCGCCCCAGCTTTTGCGCGACGCGGGTACCGCTCAATCGACGGATCAGGCACATTGAGCGCCGCCGACACCGTCGCGGACGTTGGAATGAGCATCACTTGCCCAGCCGCGAGATTCCCGCTCTTGAGCCGCGCCGCTTTGGGATTGTACCAGCCAAGTTGTTTGGCGGTGAGCCCGTGCTTGCGCGCCACGGACGTCATCGTCTCGCCTTTCTTGGTCTCAACCTTCACCCACGCGCGAAGTTCCGCTGGCTCCAGCGCCGAAAAGTGATCGACAAACGACGCGCCGGTGCCCGCGGGGACGCGCACCAAGAACGAATCCCCCGGCGGCGTGACGCCTCGAATGAGATGCGGATTGAGTTCGTTCATCATCGCGACCGTGGCATTCGTGGCATTCGCCACAGCGGCGAGGGGCGTGGCGCCTGGCACACGCACCGTGTCGAACGCGAGCGGCGGGAGCGATTCCACCACCACGCCGTAGCGGGCGGGCTGTTTGCCCACCAATGCTGCGGCAATGATCTTCGGCACGTAGTCGCGCGTTTGCGGACGCAAATATTTCGTATCGGACAGCGTGAAGAACCGATCTTCACCGGTCACACCGTTGAGATCGCTCGCGTAGAGGGCCAGGCCCCGCGAAACACGTCCGTCGCCGCCATTGTATGCGGCCGCGGCGAGATACAGCGAGCCGAACTGCGCGCGCAGCCCGCTCAAATAACGCACAGCGCCCTGCGTTGAGCGCACGGGATCGCGGCGGTCATCCACCCACCAGTCCACGCGCATCCCCACGCCACGCGCGGTGCCGGCCATGAACTGCCACATCCCCACCGCCGCTGCCGTGGAGTAGGCGTGCGTATCGTACCAACTTTCAATTAGCGCGAGGTAGGTGAGATCCTCGGGGAGCCCGCCCTCGCGCAACGCGCCGCCAATCAGCGCACCGTAGCGCGTCTGCCGCTGCAACGCCTTGGCAAACGGCTCCTTGGCGCGACCGGAGAATACGCCTACAAAATGCTCGACGCGCGCGTGCGTCTCGTAGGAGCGCACGTCCATGTCCCACGTGGGTTCTGCGGGGCCGTCGGTTCGCGGAGCCACGGCATCGCCGAAGACCTGTTTGGCCTCGCTCGCAATCATCGACGCGGTGACGATCGCGGAATCCTTGGTGGTCGCTGCACCGACTCCGGTGGAACGGCCGCCCGCGCCCTGCGACGAAGCCCCCGCCGCGGAGGCGGTTGGCACTCCTCCATTTCCGGCCACGCTCGCCGGCGGAGCACTCGCACCAGCACTCGCACCAGCACTCGCCGCAGCGCCACCCACGGCGCCACCCACGGCGCCGCCCGTGGGCGCCTCTGCCCCGCGGGTGCTCGGGAACAGCCGAGCGCACCCAACCAGTCATCCCGTATATTCGGGGGATGCGCCCTCTCCTGCCAGCCCTCCTGCCAGCCCTCCTGCTCGCCAGTTGTGCCTTCGCCGCGGCGTCGCACCCTGATTTCCTCGCCGCCCAAGCGTCGCCAACTCCACTAAAAGCATCAACCGCGCCCGCGAAATCGGTCGCCGAACTGCGCGACCGACTCAGCGCTCGCATTGCCGCACAGCCCGGCGCCGAAGTCGGCATCTGGTTCCGCGATCTCGCCAGCGGCGACACGCTCGCCATGAACTCCGACCTGTCGTTCCACGCCGCCAGCACAATGAAAGTGCCGGTGATGATCGAACTCTTTCGTCGCGTTGATGCGGGCACGCTCACGCTCGACCGCACGCTGCGCCTGCAAAACAGCTTCGCGTCTATTGTAGACGGATCTCCGTATACACTCAGCGCTTCCGACGACTCCGACAGCCTCCTCTACAAAAAAGTGGGCACCGACGTCTCGCTGCGCGAACTCAACGAACGGATGATCACGCGCTCGAGCAACCTCGCCACCAACGCGCTCATTGAACTGCTCGACCCGAAAGTGGTGAACGCCACCGCCCACACCCTTGGCGCCTCACGCATTGACGTGCGCCGCGGCGTGGAAGACAACAAAGCATTCCAGGCCGGCCTCAGTAACACCACCACCGCGCGCGACCTCGGCGTGTTACTCGCCGGCATCGAAGCCGCGAACGTGGCCTCCAAGGCCAGCTGCACGGCCATGAAAGACGTGTTGATGCGCCAAGAGTTCAACGACGAAATCCCCGCCGGGCTCCCTGCGGGTACGCCCGTGGCGCACAAGACGGGCTGGATCACCGGCACACTACACGACGCGGCCGTGGTGTATCCCAAAACGCGCGCACCCTATGTGCTCGTGGTGCTCACACGAAAGATTCCCGACGAAAAAGTCGCAGGGCGACTGATCGCGGAGTTGTCGCGCGAGGTCTACGCCTTCGCGACGCGTTGAGCGTCGCGCCTACGCGGAGGCCTCACGGCGCGATCGCGCGAGGCCCGCCGGGCGACGCGAACACGAGCGGATCGCGGCGCCAGCACCTTGGTGCACTTGTAGGTATTCCGAAATCAGCGCGTCAAAAATACCGTCCCACGTGCGACTGGCCGCCGTGGCATACGCGCGCGCCGCGAGCGTACGCCGCAACTCGGCATCGTCAATCAATCGGCCCACACGTTCCGCCAGCGCCGCCGCGTCGTGCGCGGGGAACTGCAGCGCCGTCTCGGTGCTCGCGAGCTCCGTCGTGGCTCCCCAGTCGGGCGCCACCACCGCGAGTCCGCTTGCCATCGCCTCGAGCACGACATTCCCAAACGTCTCTGTGGTCGACGGAAAAACAAACACATCAGCTGACGCATAAAACGCACTGAGATCGTCGCCGCCCAACTGCCCGGCAAAATACGTCCCCTCCGGCGCGGTCGCTCGGCAGCGCACGTCGGCTGGACCGTCGCCCGCCAGTGCAAACGCCACGCGCTTGCCATACCGCGCCATCACCTGGCGCATTCCCTCGAGCGCCACGTCAATCCCTTTTTCCGGGGCGAGTCGTCCCACATACACCACGAGCACCGTGTCGCGGTCTGCGCCGCAGCGGGCGCGCCACTCGGCGGAGCGAAACGATGGATTGAACCGCGCGTGATCCACCCCGCGCGTCCACACTCGCGTGTTGTTAAAACCATTGGCCTCGAGTTCACGCCGCACCATCTCGCTCGGCGCAAAGGTCCGCAGCCCCGCGTTGTGAAACCACCGGAGGAAGGGCCACCCAATGACGTCGAGTGCCGTAAGGTGATAGTGCCGCAGGTACGCCGTGAAATGCGTGTGATAGCTGGAGACAAAGGGCACGCGCGTCTCGTGCGCCGCCACAAGGCCGCCGAGTCCCACGCCAAATTCGGTGGCCGAGTGAATGAGCGTCGGCTTCCAACGGTCCATGAGGTCCAGCGCGCGCCGTCGCTCTGGCGCGGCCATGCGCAGCTGCGGATACGCCCAGAACGGAACGCTCGGCCAGCGCTCGACCTGTGGTTCGTTGCGCGCGTCCGGATCGGCCACCGTGACGATCTGCACCGCGCCGCCACGCGCCTCAACGGCACGGGTGAGGCGCTGCAACGTGCGCGCCACGCCGTTGACCTGCGGCGGATACGTATCGGAAAAAATGGCAAGCCGGAGCCCAGAGGCGTCCACGCCACCCTCGCGCTGCAACTCCGTCACGCCGCTGGCACCGCTTGCACCGCTACCACACCGTCCGCACGAGCAGCCCCGTCGCGATGGCAATCAACTGCCCCACCAACACATCGCCCGGATAGTGCACCCCAAGCCGAACGCGCGAGAAGCCCACGAGTGCGGCAAGGGCCAGCAGCGGTAGCGCGAGCGAATGAAAGTTTGCGGCGTGAATGAACGCGACACTCATCACGGACGTCGAATGCCCACTTGGAAAGGAGAAGCGATCCGGCAACGCCACGTGCGCGTGATTTGCCACGCGTTCCGTTGGGCGTGCCCGCACGACATTGCGTTTTATAAACTGGACGATGACGTGCGAAATGGCCAAGCTCCACGCGGCCTGCACCGCCGCCACCTTGAATGCGCCCTCAGCCAACACCAGCGGCACGAGCGCAAAGGCCACACTCGCCGCGCTGCCACCAATGTGCGTGAGTACCGTCCAGCACATGAGCGAAACACGCGAGGCCGATTCGCCAATCACCCAGCGCGCATACAGCGCGCGGTCACGATCATCCAAGCGATGAACGATTGGGCTCTTGAACATGCGGCTCAATTTAGCGCTCCGCGGTGAAAACCCTGCATTTAGTACCCCAGGCATGCGTGTCGCGTTCACCGGCATTAGGCCGCCACCCGCAGTGCGGAGAAGGCATGGGCCAGCGGGGTCCCTACGTAACTCGCCGGCTGCGGGATTCCGAGGGTCCAGAGGATGGTGGCCGGCACATCGGTCAACCGCACGTCCGGCCCCAGCGCACCCTGCCGCACCGCGCCACCCGCCAATACCACTGGGATCGTCGTATCGAGCGGATGCTCGCTGTTGTGGTGCGTGCGCACCGTCCCACCACCGCCATGATCGGCCATCGCCACCAGCAGCGTCGACGGATCGTTCAGGTCGACAATCCGCGTCAGGCGACCCAGTGCGTCGTCCATGCGCTGCGCGGCCGCACCATATTCGGGCGACATCCATCCATGCGAATGACCGGCGCGGTCCGCATCCGGCCAGTGCATCATGATCAAACCGCGCTGCTGTTGTTCGAGTGTTCGTTTGGCCGACGCCAGCACTTCCACGGCGCCACTCCCAAAGCAGCGGGATGTGCCAAAGCCCAGCACGCCACCAATGCGACCGGCGAGCCCGCCCATGAAGATCGGCATACCGGCAAGGAACGCCGCCGATGGCATCGCATGGTCCGCGAGCACTTTCGGCAACGGATGCAACGGACCGGTGGCGCGTGGCAGGTGGAACCGCTCGCTCTGCAGTCCGTGGCGCTCCGGCGCTGCGCCCGTCAGCAACGACGCCATCGCACAGGCGGTGACACTCGGCGTCACGGTGCGGCCGGCGTACGTCGAAGCGCCACGCGCCGCCAGCTGATCAAAGTGAAAGAGGTCGAACGTGGACACGGCATCCGACCGCAGGCCGTCGAGCACCACCAACACTACGCGTCGCACGGGAGAGGAATGAGCGTCTCGAAACACTGGCACCTCGGCAGGGGGTGGGGAACGCGCGCGTTGCTTCCTTCGCCGCTGAACTTCGCGGCGTCCTGCAACGGTGGGTTCACCGCACGGTCGCCATGTGGTAACGAAAGAGCGCCGCGCACGGCGGTTTCACTTACCGCGCCGTGACAAGACCGTCACACGACCTTCACGTAGCGACTCCATTGTCACGAACATGCGAGTTCTCTATTGCACCGACACCTGGCCGCCGCAGGTCAACGGCGTCTCCGTGGTCACCGCGTTGTCGGTGGCTGGCCTGCTCGACCGCGGGTGGGACGTGCACGTGGTGGCACCGCGATACCCGAGCCGTGCGACGGCGCCACGACCCCGCGCCACGCGCCACGGCGGTCGCACGAACGGACTTGGCATCACCACTCTCGCCAGCGTACCGCTGCCAGTGTATTCCGACGTTCGGCTCGCGGCACCACACCTCGGTAGCGTCGTGGATGCGGTCTCGCGCTTCAAACCCGACCTTGTACACTGTGCCACCGAGTTCGTCATTGGCCGCCTTGGCCAAATGGCGGCACAGCGCGCCGAGGTGCCGATCATTACCTCGTACCACACGGACTTCGGACGCTACGCCGCCTCGTACGGTGTGCCCTGGCTCCGCGGGAGCATCGAGGGCTACCTCGGCCGCTTTCACCGGCGCGCCGTGCGTACGCTCACGCCGTCGACCGTCTCTCGGGAAAGCGCGTTGGCGCTCGGCGCTCCGCGGGTGGACGTGTGGGGCTGCGGTGTAGACATCGCCACCTTCACGCCTAACCGCCGGTCCACCGCTCTGCGCGAACAGCTCGGCCTCGATGATGCGTTTACGGTGTTGTATGTCGGACGCCTCGCCCCCGAAAAAAACGTCGAGGTGGTGCTCGACGCCTTTGCCGCGGCTCGCGCGCTTCGACCAGATATTCCCATGCGACTGGTCATCGCCGGCGCGGGGCCGTCCGAGGCCGCGCTCCGCGCCCGCGCTGAACCCGACGTCACATGGATGGGCGCACTCGACCGCGAGCACGACTTGCCCGCCCTCTACGCCAGCGCCGATTGCTTTGCCTTTGCGTCCGTCACCGAAACGCTCGGGCTCGTGGTGCTCGAAGCGATGGCGAGTGGGCTACCGGTTGTCGCCGCGCCGGTGGGCGGGGTGCGCGAGCATCTCCGCGACGATTACAACGGGCTTACATACGCCGCGAATAGCGCCAGCCAGTGCGCACGCGCCATGGTGAGTCTCGCCAGTTCCCCTGCGCTACGGGCGCGACTCTCCGAGGGCGCGCTCCGCACGGCAACTGCACTCGATTGGCGCCGCGAACTCGACCGACTCGACGCGATCTACCGCGAATGCATGCCGGCGAGAATCAAGCGAGTGCCCCTGCGCCCGGCAGCGTGACGTAAAACGTCGCCCCCTCGCCCACGCGGCTCTCCACCCACACGCGGCCGCCGTGCGCCTGCACAATCCCCGACGCGATCGCCAAGCCAAGCCCAAGCCCGCCCTTCCGCGCCGTATTGGGCGACCGCCAGTGCCGCTCAAACACATGCGGCAACTCTTCGGGCGAGATGCCGGTGCCGGTATCCGCCACGGCCAGCAACACCCCACCGTCTTGCTCGTGCACGCTCACGCGCACTTGCCCACTGGCCATCGTGTGACCGATCGCGTTGGACACAATATTCGAAATCACCTGTACGAGTCGCGCCGCGTCGCCTTCCACCAACGGGAGGTCGTCGCCGTATTCCACGAGGAGCTCCACGCCACGCTCGCGCGCCGCGTGCGCCAACATCGCTAGCGCCGAATCCACAATGGCGCGCACTTCTTCGGGATGCTGCTCCATCGACAAGCGCCCAGCGTCGATCGCCGCCACGTCGAGCAGATCGCGAATCAGTCGCTCCGTCACATCAAACGCGTCGGAGATGGCGTTCACCAGATCGAGCCGCGCCGCCGGATCGTCCGGCGGACTCTCACGCAGCACGCGCGCGCACATGCCGATTGCATGCACGGAGTTGCGCAAATCGTGGCTCACCACGCCGAGCATGTCGTCGCGCGCCTTCGTGGCGTTGCGCGCCACGCCGAGCAACCGCGCATTGTCGATCGCAAAGGCCGCGCGCTCCGCCATCCGCGTGGCCAGGTCGAGATCGGCGGCACTGTAGCGGTGCGACCCGAGCGCGATGACCGTCATCACGCCCATCACTTCGTCGCGCGCTTGCAGCGGCACCAAGAGCAAACTGCGCGGCGCAAGGGCGCGCCACCGCGCGAGCACTTCTTCCGTTTCGCTGTGGGACTCGAGCCAATCGTCATCGACCTCGCGAATCATCTGCGCCTTGCCCGTGCGCAGCACATCCACAATCGCGGACGCGCTGTCCGGCCCCGGCGCGTCGAGTTGCAAGGCGGCCAAGGCGTCGGCGACCGCAGGCGAATCGCTGACACTTGTCACGCGACGAATCGCCCCGTCGCGCAGCACGTCCACCAAGCAGGCGTCGCCAAGTCGCGCCACGGCGAGTCGCGCGACCGCATCAAGCGTTTCGTCGTCTTCGAGCGTGCGCGTCAAATCGCGGCCGGCATCGGCCAGAAAGCGTTGCTCGTCTTCAATCCGTTTGCGCTCGGTGATGTCGCGGAGCACCACGGTGAAGGTCTGCTCCCCGGCCACGTCGAGTTTGAGGATGGAGGCATCGGCCGGAAACTCTTCGCCGTTTTTGCGAAGCCCAGATATTTCGCGACGCTCCCCCATCCGGCGCGAGGACGCCGCCCCCTTGGCAAAGCCGCCGATCAGCTGGCCGTGGCCGCTGCGAAACCGTTCGGGAAGCAACACCGACATCGGCTGATTGAGGACCTCGGCGGCGCGCCATCCAAAAATTGTTTCCGCACCGTAGTTGAACAGCACAATCCGATACTGCGCGTCAATGCTGATAATCGCGTCGGCGGCAATCGTGACGAGCCCCGTCACGCGCGCCTCGGAGAGCTCCAACGTTTCGCGCGCTCGATCGCTCGCCGTGAGGTCGGCCGACACGCTCCATGCGACGTACGCAATCAGCACGCCCGTGCCCACAACGAGCCCGAGCAACAGCGTCACGACCGTGGTGTGCTCGTCGCTCCACAACTCCATCGCGGCAATGGACCCGATGGTCGCCAGCGCAACGAGCGCCACAACGAGCGCAATAGAAATTCGGGCCTTTTCGTTGATTTTTGGCATGCCCTTCCAAGATAGACAACGGTCACGCGGGTGTCAGGCCATTCCCGACGCATATGTGTAGCTCGCCCGACAGACTCGGCGGAGAAGTAGGCGTACATCTCAGGACATCTCTATCCGTGTCGCATGAACGAACAGGCCAACTCCAAAACTGCCGTTTCAGTGCCGACCTCGTCCGTCTTCTCGTCGCTTTCCGCGCCCGTCCTGCTCGCCACGGACGGTACCCGCGAGGCGGCTGGTGCGGTGGCGGTCGGCGCGTCGCTGGCGCGAGCGCGGGCGGCCGTGCTCCGGATGATCACGGTCGTCGAGCCGGGGAGCTACCCGTATGCGGGCTCCGAGAGCGATCCCGCCCCTTTCAGCGATTCCGACGATCAGGCGACAGAGTCCAAACTGCGCGCCAGTGTCACCGCGCAAATCAAAGCCTTCCTCGGCGACGCATTGGCACGCGAGGTGCACTTTGCCCGCGGCCGAGTGGTGCCGACCATCGTGGCAGAGTCGCGGCAGGCGGGGGCGGGGCTCATTCTTTTGGGGCTGCACCCGCACAACATTTTGGCCCGATTGGCCGGCGAAGAAACGGCGCTCCGCGTGGCTCGGACCGCCGGACTCCCGGTCCTCTGCGTGGTGCCTGGTCTCCAGGCGCTGCCTCGGCGCATCATCGTGGCGGTGGACTTCAGCCCCGCCAGCACGCGAGCGGCCCGCGAAGCCGTCTGTTTGGCCCCAGAAGGCGCCACTATCGTTCTGGCACATGTCCGGCCGCCCGGAACGGCGAAAGACGCCGAGGGGCTCCGAGCGCACTACGCCCTTGGCGTGGGCGACGCCCTCACCCGGCTCCAAAATGGGCTCCCGAAGGACGCCAGAGTAACCGTTGAAACAGTTACCTTGGAAGGGGAGCCAGGACCTGAGCTGCTGGCCCTCGCCGAACGCTCTGGG
Organism: Gemmatimonadota bacterium; assembly: GCA_026387915.1. NCBI lineage: Bacteria > Pseudomonadati > Gemmatimonadota > Gemmatimonadota bacterium. The sequence goes on along the minus strand of JAPLKS010000010.1, from coordinate 19,001 downwards.
GCTGAGTTAATCGCACTCGGCACGCATCGCCACGGCTTTGTGGGCCGGCTGGTGCTCGGAAGTGTGGTCACGGAACTGCTGCGGGCGGCGAGCGTCTCGGTGTTCATAGTGCCGCCGTCCGACAAGGACGGCCGCTAGCCCTGCCCCCCGCGACCGAGCCCGCCCGACGTCCGGGCCCGCTCGGGTCGCCCCCCCTACTCGACCAGCAGGCCGAGCCGGAGCGCGAACTGGACGTAGTCGTGGCGATGCCCCAGCCCGAGCTTGTCCTCAATCCGCTGCTTGTAGGTGTCCACCGTCTTGGGGCTGATGTTCAGCTTGTCGCCGATTTCTGGCGCCGAGTAGCCCTGCGCGACGTGCCGGAGCACGTCACGTTCACGCGCGGTGAGTTTCTCAAAACGCGCACGGTCTTCCTTGAGCGGATCCTTGCGCTGATACCCCTTGGCGAGCGCGCGCGCCGCTTCCGGCCGCACGTACAGGTCGCCGCGGGCCACCGCACGCACCGCGTCCACGACTTCGCGGTCGGGAGCCGTCTTGAGCACATAACCGCAGGCGCCCGCTTCCATCAGCGGCACCACGTATTCCTCTTCGGCGTGCATCGTCATGATGAGCACGCGCGAGGGGAGCTTTTTGGCGACAATCAGCTTGGTGGCTTCATGCCCGTCCATCGTCCCCATGGACAGATCCATGATGACGACGTCCGGGTTCAGTCGCTCGGCCAGCGCCACTCCGTCAGCACCATTGGACGCTTCCCCCACCACATCGAGGTCGCGTTCTTTGCCGAGGACAGCTTTAAGACCGGTGCGAACCACGGCGTGGTCGTCAACGAGAATGATGCGAATCAGGTCGCCAGACATCGTTGCGGGATGGGGTAAGGGGAGTAACTGGAATGTAAACCGTCGACGGTCACAAGCGACACCCCGTCGAGGGTTCTTGCCCAGCGGTGCCCCCGTGACGAGCGTACTAGCAGTGTCCAACCTGCTTCCCTGAGGTACGTCATGACCGAACCCACCGCTCCCTCGGCACCTCCGGCAGTCGAGAAAGCTGGGATGCTCGAAGACTACATCGACATTTTCATTGCGCCGGCCAAAGTCTTTGCGCGGCGTGTCGAGGCAAATGCTTTCGTCCCGTTCTTGATTGTTACCGTTTTGTTGATTGGCCTGTTTTACGCCAGTCGGAACGTGATGGAGCCGATCTTCGACCAGGAGATTTCGAGACAGTTGGCCAAGATGGCCAAGGACAACGCGGCGCTCGCCAAGCCGGAAGCGATGGAGAGCGCGCGCAAGGTGATGAACATTTCGTTCCAGTGGGGCGCCGTAATCGGAATGCCGGTCCTGCTGCTGGGGCTCGGCGTGATCGTGTGGATTGTGGGCAAGGTGTTTGGCGCCACAGCCACGTTTGGCACGGCCATGATGATCACCTGCTATGCGTGGGTCCCGCGCGTGCTGTCGTCTGTGCTGACGATGGTGCAGCTGCAGCTGCTCGACCCCAACAAGATTGAAGGGATGGCGGGGCTGTCGTTTGGACCGGCGCGCTTTCTGGATGCGGACGCCACGTCCCTTGGGCTCATGCAGCTCGCGATGCGATTTGACCTGTTCACGATCTGGACGACGGTGTTGATCGTGGTGGGGTTGGTCTCTGCGGGAAAGATGCCGAAGTCCAAAGCGGTGCCGGCGGGGCTCACGCTGTTTGTGGTGGGGTCACTTACGGCAATCTGGGCGTTGATCAAGGGCAGCTGAGGCTGCGACGCGCGTTATGCAGAGGGGCGGCGATCATTCGCCGCCCCTCTCGTGTTCAGCCGATGGTGATGTTGCCCGCGTTCGCCGCGAGCCAGGCGTCGAAGTTGTGAAGCGCCGGATTCAGCGCACGCGACAGCACCGGATCGCGATACCGCAGGAACTCCTCGCCCAGAATCTGCTGGAACTGGAACATGTTCCCCAGATCTTCGGCGCCGGGAAAACCCAGGGCGCGGTACGCGTCGAACGGCATGTCGTAGAAGTGGATCGTCTTGCCGAGTGCCTTGCCCATCTTCTCGGCCAGCTGCGGGCCGGTGAGATTCTCGCCGGAAATGCCGAAGCGCTGGCCGGCAGCGCTCGGCCCCTTCTGGAAGATGCCGTAGGCGCAGGGGCCGATGTCGGCGGCCGCGATTCCGGGGAGCGTGGCGCCACCGAGCGGGAGAGCGAGCGCGAACGTGCCGCCTTCACCAGCGCGCGGACCCATGCCGAAGTGGATGAAGTTGTCCCAGTAGAACGCGGCCATCAGGTACGAGGTGGGCGCCGCCTCCTTGGCGAACACTTCGTCCATTACGCCCTTGGAGTCGAAGTGCGGGCACTTGTACTTGCCGTGCAGGGTGGGGAGTCGCGTGTCGTCGAGCGGAATCCACTTGCGCACGTCCTCGAGCGTGGACCACACCACGTGCTGCACGCCGGCGGCCTTGGTGGCCCGCGCCATCGCGGTGGCCTGATTGCCCTCGCGGTCGGCGTCGCCGTGCTCCCAGAAATTCGTCACGCAAAAGGCGCCGTACGCGCCGGCCAGCGCTGCCGCGAGCGTCTCGGGCTTGTCGGTGTCGGCAGCGACTACTTCGGCGCCGAGGGCGGCGAGGGCTTTGGCTTTGTCGGAGTTGATGTCGCGCGTGATGGCGCGGGCGGTGAACGATCCGTTCTTGTCGGCGAGGATAGCGCGGACCAGTCCGCCCCCCTGCGCCCCGGTGGCTCCGAATACAGCGATGATCTTTCTGCCGGACATTATTACCCCATTGGTGAGTAGTCAGATTCTGAGCTAACTGTCTAAGGGCGCGTTTGGTTCCGCGTCCCTCGGGGCTTATTCTGGTTTGCTTTGGAGTTCGAGGCGGAGCGTATTGAGTTCGGCGTGCCTTGAGTTGCGCAGCGCGCCGCTGTGGACGCTGGCGATCCACTGCACAATCGGGAGGCCGAGTCCGCCTTCGGCTCGTTGCTCGGTGCCGACCGCCGGGAGCGCGAACGCTGGGCCGGCGCTGGTCACTTCGATAATGGCCGTGTTTCCTTCGGCGAACGCTTCGACGGTCACCGGTGCGTCGGCGGTGCCGTGGCGGCAGCCGTTCTCTAAGAGCTCGAGCAGCGCTTCTTGTATGAGCCCAGCATTGCCGCGCACGACTACATGTTCGGCGCGGCCAATCGCTAGCGCTCGGCCCGCCGCGGCCGCGCGGCCGCGCATGAGGTCGGTGCACTCGAGTACCACACCGTCGAGCTCAACATCGTCGTCGAGGCGCACGGCCTCTCCGCTGCGCGCTTCGGCCAGCAAGAAGAGTTCGTCCACGCGGCGGCGCATGCGTTCGGCGGCGGTGCGAATGCGTGTGAGTGCGGCCTGCGATTGTTCCAACGTGCGATCGGTGGCGGCGAGTTCGTGGCCGGCTTCGCCGAGGACGAGGGTGAGTGGGGTGCGGATTTGGTGCGCCGCCTCGCGAATGAAACCGCGGTTGCGGCGTTGGGCGTCGTCGAGGCGCGTGAGCAAGGCGTTGAACTCCGCGGCCAGTGCGCCGATTTCGTCGCGCACCATAGACTGCGGCAAACGTCGCGAGAGATCGCTCGGCGCAATATCGGCAATGGCGGTGCGGAGTTCATCCACCGGCTTGAGGGCGCGGCGCGCGAGTCCGTAGCCGCCCGCGAGACTGAGCAAAATGATGAGCGGCGCGGCAATCGCGAGCGCGCTGGCGAGCAACTCGGTGTCGGTTTCGATTCCTTCGGTGGAGGCAAACGACACCACGCCAAAGGCAAAGTGATATTTAGCGTCAATCGTCACCGCCGCTCGCACCGCGCTCGCGCGAAAGTCGGCGCCATTCACCTGCAGTTCAAAGCGCGGGTTACGCGCCTTACTCCAGGCCTGTAGCACGTGCGGAGCGGCCAGCGTATCTGCTGCAACGCCAATCTGGTGCCCCGAGGAATCGACAATCACAAAGGCGTCGCCATTGGCGGGCCATTCTTTTACCACCTCGGCGGCGGCGAGCACGAGCCCAGAGTCGGGCAACTCGCGTAGCTCGCGCCCCATGCCGGCGGCCACTCCTTCGGCCACGCGATCGATGCGCGCTTCGAGGCGGCGGGTGCTTTCGCGCCAGAGATAGCCGAGCGAGCCGGCGGCGAGTAGGCCGAGCGCGGCGACGAAGGTGAAGGCGAAGCCCGCGGCGAGGCGGATGCGGAGGCGGCTTAGGGGCATGGGCGAGCGCCTCCGCACACGAAGGATTCGCGGCGCCCGTCACCGACACTCGTCCGTCGCGTCGCACATCGTGACGCTCGCTCCAATCTCCACTGAGTTCGCGCTGAGCTACGAGGCATCCGTCCCCCCTGCAGGGCGGTCCGTGAGCACATACCCCGCACCGCGCACTGTGTGCACGAGTGGCACACAGCCCTCGCGGTCTACTTTGCGCCGCACGCGGCCCATGAGCACATCCACGGCGTTGGCCACGGGGTCGAAGTTGTCGTCCCACACGTGATCGAGGATTTGTGCGCGCGTCAACACGCGCCGCGGATTGCGCAGGAGGTATTCGAGCAGCGCAAACTCGCGGGCGGTGAGTGCGAGTGCGGCGCCAGCGCGCGAGGCGAGGCGTGTGGCGGGATCAAGCTCAAGGTCAGCAAGACGCAGCACTGGTTCGAGCGCGGCCGCTGGACGGCGCGCGAGGGCGCGAAGGCGCGCCATCAACTCGCTTACGGCAAATGGTTTGGCCAGGTAGTCATCGGCGCCGGCGTCGAGACCGCGCACACGATCGTTCACCGCATGGCGCGCGGTCAGAATAAGCACGGGCGTGCGATTGCCGCTCGCGCGCATCCGGCGGCAGACTTCAAAGCCGTCGATATCTGGCAGCCCTACGTCGAGAATCGCGAGATCATACTCGGCGGTGGCGAGCGCTTGCAGCGCGTCGGCGCCGGTGGCAACGGCGTCGGGAGCCCAGTGGGCGTCGCGCAGCACCCGCACGAGCAGGTCCTGCACTTCGGGTTCGTCGTCTACGACGAGAATGCGCATGGGCTAGAAGCTATCGCCGGTGAATCAATTTCTGCTGCCGCTTCGGGCTCTACAACCAACGGCAACGTCACTTCGAGCGCTTCTCGATCTCGTCGAGTACATCGCGCCACGGACGGCCTCGGGAAGGATCCGCCTCGCGCACCGCGAGCCGCCGATCAAGTTCCACGCGCTGCGAGTCCGACAGCTCGACCTGACGCTCCGGCAGGCTGTCCCACAGGTCCTCCGCGAGTTGGATTCGCTCCTCGGGAGACAGATGCGTGAAGTCAAAAACGGGTGAGGCCATAACCGTAAGCTGAGCACCCCGCTGGCCGAAGGCAAGCGGGGTGCTCCACACGTACCAAAAGCTCGCATAGCCACCGGCAAGGCGGCGAAGTGCCTACGGCTTTTTCGCCGGAGTAGCAGCCTTCGCGGGCACCTTCGCCTTGGCATCATCCTTCGCTTTCTCCGCCGCCTCGCCCTTCGGCGTCTCGTGCTCCACCGAAAGCACCTTCCCCGTCATCGCGTCAACGGCCACTTCGTCGATTCCCGACTTGCCCGCCGTCTCAAAGTCGAACGAATAGATGAGCTTGCCATCTTCCTGCTCCAGTTCCGCGCTCTTGAGCGTGGCCTTCGGAAACTTGGCCTGCGCCGTGGCGGTCGCTGCCTCTGCCGTGATCTTGGCCTTCTTGAGAAGGCCGGGCTTCTCTTCCTTCACGGTCACGCCCTGCGCGGCAATCGTGGACACCGCAATGAGCAGAGCGGGAATCGCCAGCGCCACATTTCGAATCAATCGCATAATCGAATCTCCGTTTTCAGTTGAGTCCTGCACTTGAGCCTAGCGCGCGCGGATGTCACGTCGATGACGCCAACCGGTGCCCGCGCCCGCGAATCGCCACGAGCAGAACCGGCACCACAAAGAGCGTCACCGGCGTGCTGAGCGCGAGCCCGCCAATCACCGCGAGGGCGAGCGGCTTCTGCAACTCGCTTCCCGCGCCAATCCCGAGCGCGAGCGGTAAGAGGCCAAACAAGGTGCAAAGCGTGGTCATCAAAATGGGGCGCAACCGCACACGCGCTGCCTCCCGAATCCCTGTTTCGAGATCCACGCCGTCGTGCACCATTCGGTGCCGCGTGAAGTCGAGCAAGATGATGCCGTTCTTCACAATGAGCCCGACCAACAGAATGAGCCCCATAAAACTCGACACATTCAGCGCCGTACCAGTGGCCAACAGCAGCGCCAGCGCGCCCACAAAGGAGAGTGGCGCCGCGAGCAGCACCACTAACGGCTCCACAAACGAGCGAAACTGAATTACCATCACGGCCATCACGCTGAGCACGGCGAGTCCGAGCACCACCAAGAGCGCATTGAACGCCTTCTGCTGGCTCGCGTAACGCCCGCCGAGTTCCACGCGAACCCCTTCGGGCGCCTTGTGCCCGTCGAGAATCGCTTTCACATCGGCCATCACTTCGCTGAGCGCGCGCCCTTCTACGCCGGCGGTGATGGCGAGCATCTGCTGTTGATTCTCGCGCAGATGTTCACTGCGCACATCGGCGGCGGTGAAAGTCGCCAGCGACGCCAGCGTGGCCGATTGACGTGAACCGGGTACGAGAATCGGAAGCGCACCCAAGCGGTTGGCGTTGAAGCGCACAGAATCCGGCGCGCGCACTCGCACGCCAATCGAGCGCACTCGCACGCCAATCGAGCGGTCATCGAGTCGCACATCGCCAGCCGCCACGCCGAGCAGCGCGCCACTCACGGCGCTACTCACCTGCTGCGCGGTCATCCCGAGCCGCGCGGCTTCGGTGGTGCGCACCTTCATTTCCATCTCAGCCGCAGGTTCGGCGATGCCGCCGTAATAGTCCGCGAGCCCGCTCACTTTTTCTACGAGCGGTCCCACCACCTGCGCATACTTCTCGAGCGCGGCGAGGTCAGCGCCATACAGTTTGATCTCCAGTGGACGCGCCGACCCCGAAAGATCGTCGAGCACGTCGGAGAGGATCTGCACGAACTCCACGCGAAAGCGCGGCACTGCGGTGGCGACTTTATCGCGCACTTCGTCGATCACTTTGAAAATAGTGCGATCGCGCTTCGACACCGGCTTGAGCCGCACCGAGATGTCACCGCGGTTCTGCGCCGTGGCAAAGAGCCCAAGCTCCGCACCGGTACGCCGCGACGTGCCGGTAATCTCGGGCGTCTCCGCCAATATCTTTTCGATGGTGTGCAATTGCCGGTCGGTTTCGGCGAGCGCTGTGCCGCCGGGGCTCCAGTAATCGAGAATGAACGAACCTTCGTCCATCTCGGGGAGGAAGCCCGTCCCCACAAAGGCATACGCCGCAGCGCCCGCCCCTACGAGGAGCAGCGCCGCCACAATCATCAGGCGCGAGTGGTGGAGCACCGCGCCAAGCGCACGTTCATAGCGCACGGAGAGCGCGTCGAGCGTGCGACCAATGCGTGCGAGGGGGCCTCCGCCGTGGCTTCCTACCGGCGCTGCACCACTCGCAGCCGCGCCGCTCGCAATCGCGCCGCTCGAACCGGCCACCACCTCACGCTCCGCATCCGCCGCCGTCAGGAACTGCTCGGCCATCAACGGAATAATCGTGAGCGCGAGCACCAGCGACACCAACACACTCACCGTGAGCGTGAGCGAGAGCGCGGCAAAGAACTGCCCCGTCACTCCCTCGAGCAACCCAAGCGGAAGAAAGACCACCACCGTCGTGATGGTGGACGACGTCACCGGCCAAATCAGCTCCTGCACGGCCTCGCGAATGGCGGCGGTGCGGTCGCTCGTGAGCTTCAGGTGCCGAACAATGTTCTCGGTGATCACCACCGCGTCATCTATCACCAGTCCAATGGCAATTGCCATTGCGCCCAGCGTCATCAGATTGAAGGTCTGCCCGAGCAACTGCATCAGGAACACCGTGATCGCGAGCGTCAACGGAATGGAGGTGGCGCTGATTGCTGTGATGCGCAGGTGACGCAAAAAGAGCAGGAGAATGATCACCGCGAGCGCCGCGCCAATGAGCATGGCGTCGCGCACCGAAGTCACCGCGTCGCGCACGAGGGCGGCTTGGTCGTACACGGGCTTGAGACGCACCCCTGGCGGGAGCGAGCGCGCCAGCGATGCGGCGGCGCTCGCCACACTGTCGCTCACGGCAATCGTGTTGCCGCCCACCTGGCGCGTGACATTGATCAGCGCGGCTGGGCGACCGTCGCCGGCCACAATGCGCACGTGATCTTCAGTCCCTGGCACCACGGTAGCGAGATCACGCACGCGCAGCGTTCCCTTCACTACCACATTGGCCACATCGTCCGCCGAGTGCGCTTCTTGTGCGGCGATCACTAGATACTGCTTGTAGTCGCGCGCCACACGCCCCACGGCGTCTACGGCAATCCCTTGGCGAATCGCGCTGGCGAGATCGTCGTACGTGAGCCCCGCGGCAGCGAGCCGCGCGGGCTCGGCGACCACTTCAATCTCGCGCACGTCGGTGCCCTGCACATCCACGCGCCCCACACCGGGAATCCGTGAGAGCACCGGCTTGATCTGATAGCGCGCAATGTCAAAGAGCGTTGCCGGATCGCCGCCCTCAAGGTTATACGAGAGAATCGGAAAAAGACTCGGCGTTAGCCGTTCCACTTCTATGGCGAGCCCCGCTGGGAGATCGCCGCGAATCTGCTCGACGCGCGTGCGCACCAACTGCAGCGCGTACGCCATATCCGTTTTTTCGTTAAACGTGATATTGACTTCGCTTCCGCCTCGAATCGAGCGCGACTTCACGCGCTCAACCCCCGGCACAATGCTCACCGCTTCTTCAATAGGGCGCGTGATCGCGAACACCACTTGCCGTGCGCCGAGCGCTGAGCCTTCTGCGACGATCGTGATGCGGGGGAAGGTCAGTTCTGGGTAAATCGCGGAGGGAAGCTTGAGCGCCGCCCAAATGCCCGCAGCACTGAGCAGCGCGACAGCGAGGTAGATGAAGCGGCGTTGAGTGGCGAGGACGTCGAACAGCGTCCAGCCGCGACGGGACTCGCTCACGGCTTGGCCGCGGGCTTTGGGGGCTTGGCGGTGCCCTTCTCGTCGTCCGCTTCTTTCGCGCCCGTGATGACTGTGGTGCTGTCATCCACGCCGTACGCACCCTTAGTCACCACGCGCTCGCCGGCTTTGAGCCCTTCGGAGAGCCACACCCCGCGATCGGAGCGCGCACCGACTTTCACCTCGCGCGAATGCGCGACCTGCTTTTCATCTACCACAAAGACCTTGAACCCTTCCCCCGTGGGAACGAGCGCCTCCGTGGGAATCATCACCGCATTCGCATGCTCGGCAATAGCAATGCGTCCAAAGAACGTCTCACCAATGCGCAGCGTGCGACGCGCACCGCTCACCTCCACGCGCGCCGACACCCCGCGGCTCGCACTGTCCACGGCCGCCGACACATCCGCAATGCGTCCCGACGCCACGACATCGCCCGCGCCATCGGCGCCGGCAAAGAGCTGCACACCCTGCCCCGCGTGCACGCGTGATGCGTCAGCGGGCGAGAGTGTGAGCAACACATCGAGCATCGCCGGATCGGCCACTTCAACGAGTGGCGCGCCCGCGTCGGCACTGGAGCCCAGCACCGCCGACACGCGCGTCACCACTCCAGCGATTGGCGAGCGCATCACCGAGAGTTCACGCGCACGTTTTGCTGTGACCGCATTGCTCCGCGCCGCCGCGAGTTCCGCAGAAGCCGCTTCCGCATCCTTCCGCGGCAGCACGCCCGCATCCGCGAGTCGCTTGGCACGCTCAGCGCTCTTCTCCGCGGCAGAAAGTGCGGCAGCGGCGCTTTGCAGCGCTGCTTCGAACGGCGCCTGCTCAAACTCTACCAGCGCATCTCCAGCCTTTACGGAGGCGCCCACTGACACGAACACCTTTGCCACACGCGACGGCCCCGGCGCCGAGAGCGCGGCCACGTGCCCCATGCGCGGCGTTACGGTGCCGCTCGCGTCCACCGTCTCCGTGAACTTGGCACTCGTGGCCGCTTCGATTGTGGCCACAACTTCGGCCGGCGGCTTCTTCTCCCCTTCGTCCTTTTCCTTTCCGCAGCCCACGCTGAGCAAGGCCAGGAGGAGCGGAGCGGCGATTGCGAGTCGTTTCATGGATTGGAACCGTTCGTGGTGAGCGTGAGCAGCTGCAGCAGACCGGCCGCATTGCGCGCCGCCGCCACGTCGTTGATGTATTGCGCCAGCGCTTCACGCGCCGTGCGCTGCGCTTCGAGCACATTCGGTAGCTCGGCGGCGCCTTCACGGAATGCGGTGAGTGACAGTGTGGCCACGCGGTCCGCACTTGCTACCAGTCGACCGCTGCGCGCCGCACGATCCGCCGTGGAGGCCGCCGCGCGCCGAGCGAGCGTGACAGCCGCGCCCATCTCAAGGCGCGTCTCGGCCAGCTGCGCGCGCGCACGATCCAGCTGCGCCTGCGCGCCCACAATGGCCGCGCTGTTGCGATTGAAGAGCGGCAATGGCAACGAGAGGCCAACCGTGGGGAGCGTGCCAGTTTCGCCGCCGGATGGGTCGCGCGCCTCCCAGCCCACGGAAAGTGCGGCACCCGACACCAATCGCCGCTTCTCGAGTGTGAGCGCCTGATCGGCCGCGAGCACATCCGCTTGCGCGGCGGCTACGAGTAACGGTGTTACTGCCTCCGCGCTGCCTGATGCAGCAGAACCAGCTACCGCCCCGTCCGCAATCGTCAGCGAATCACTCGGCGCCACGGTGACCGCGTCACCCGGGAGCCCCATCGTCACCTGCAACGCGAGGAGCGCGGACAGCGCATCGAGCGAATCCGCAGCCGCCGCGTTGGCCATCTGCCCTGCGCTCACTGAGGCGAGTTGCACGTCGAGTTCGCTGCCGTCCCCCGCGTCGCGGCGGAGTCGAGCGAGCGTGAGCAAGCTGTCGGCGTCCACGGCGGTGCGGTGCGACAGCCGCGCGCGCGCCGTGGAGGCAAGCGCGCGCGTGTAGGCCGTATCCACCTCAAACTCCAACGCGCGCCGCTCGTACGCAAAGCGGTGCTGCGCCGACGCGCGCATCGATTCTGCCGACCCCACCCGCGCCGAACGCAGCCAAGGGAGATCGAGCGGAATATCGAGCGAGTAGTGCTCCTGCGGCACCGATTTTGAATAGGAAATGCCAGCCGACGGGTTCTCGAACTGCCGCGCGGCCAGCAAGCCCGCGCGAGCCAGCGAGGTGTCGGCGCGGGCAATCGCCAAGCGCGAGCCGCGAGCGATTGCCGAGGCGATGGCATCGGCGCGGGTGATGCGGGTTGATGCTGAAGCAGCGCCCGCAACTCCGGCACGGGCCCCAGCCGCAGCGGACGCGCCAGACGCACCTGCCCCGCCCGCCTGCGCCGCGAGCCCTACCGGGCCCACCACCGCGGCGAGCGCGAGCGTGCCCGCCGCGGTCCAACGCACCGCACGCATGCCTAGCGTTCTACCACGAGGATCGCGAACGTCCCCGGCAGCATCGGCGCGCGCCCTGCACGGCCACCCGGCTGCGCCGGAGCGGGCGTGGGGCCGTACTCCACCGAGGCGAGATAGGCCTTATGCGTTTTGGTGTCGAGCGTCATGGTGCGTGAGCCACGCTGCGTGGGCGCGTCGCCGAGCGGGGTGTATTTGTCGGGCGAGTCCTGCTTGATGACCGACATCAGGCCGTTGCCGCACGAGGCGAACACCAAGTGCAGTTCTGGATCGTACGATACCGCGTCCGGACCGTCGCAGATCGGCACGAGGGCCACTACCTTACCCGTCTTTGGATCAGAAACCGCCATCTTCTTGCCGCCGCACACCGAGAATAGGCGGTTCCCTGCGCGGTCAATCGCGAGCCCCGACGGCCCTTCGCAGCCCGGGAGCCAATAGCGCTTGGTCTCCTTGGCCGCTTTGGTGTCAATCACGACAATCTGCCCCGTGTCGGATTCGAGGTTCACAAACAGCAGCCCCTTGCCGTCATTCTGCGCGAACTCCGGCTTCTCGCCGAGCGGGATGGTGCCCACCACTTTGCCAGTGGCCGCGTCGATGGCAGTGGCGTTCTTGCCGGTGCCATTGAAGGTGAAGACGCGCTTGGAGAAGTCGTCGTACCAGATCGCGTCCGGGTTGGCGCCCGTGACCTTCACGGTTCCAATGGTCTTCAGATCCTTGATGTCGAAGATCGTCACCGAGGTATCGCGCCCATTGCTCGTGAAGCCGCGTCCGAGCTCCGGCGCGAGCGCAATGCCGTGGATGCCGGCCGCGGGGGTGATCTCCCCGATCACCACGTCCTTCTCGAGGTCAATCACCACCGCCTTGCTGGCGTGCGACACATAGAGCCGGCGCGCCACGGGGTCTACGAGGGCGTAGTCCCACCCACCCTCCCCGCCCACGGGGATCTTTTTGACCACGTGATAGCCGGCCGCGGTCTGCGCTGCGGCGACACTGGCCAAGGAGACAATGGCGGCGCCGAGCAGGGCGGCGCGTTGGTAGAATGGGCGCATTTATGGGGTCCGGACGAGGGACGAAAACAAAATGGAGACCCCGGCGTCGGGGTCTCCATAGAATGTCCTGAGGGGATGTCAGGAGGATGACAGCCGCGTGGCACCGTTCCCCAGCATTATGCTGACCGTCGAAGCGAATCGATCGCCCAGTTTGTATACAAAAAGGACCCCGCTCGATGTGGCAGGGCCCCCTCTCTGCTAAATGTCCCGACTGAGAATCGAACTCAGAACCTACGCATTAAAAGTGCGTTGCTCTAACCAATTGAGCTATCGGGACAACCGAACAAATCAGCGGAACTGCACCTGCACGATATAAGCGTTCGGAGCACCAAACGCGGGAGAGAACTTCCACGACTTTGCGGACTCGAGCAGGCATTCGTCCACGAGCTCGCCCGCCTTTGAGGTCCACGTGCTCTCCTCCACCCGAATCACGTCGGATCCGACCACCGACATGTTCACCCAGAAACTCACGGTACCCGCGAGATACGGGTCTAACTTCTTTCCCTTATCAAAACAGGCGCGCTTTGGATCACGGGCCAAAAAGGCTACCGTGTCACGCAGCACCACACTTCCGACCTCGTACTTCTTGCCAAGCTTTTCCACCACTTTCTTGGCGTTCGGCGCCGCTTGGAGCACCGAATCGGCAAAGGCAGCCTGCTTCTGCTTGAATGCTGCAACATCGATCGGCTTCGCCTGCACCTCTTCGTCGCTCGGCGCCTTGTCCTTGCGGCAAGCACCAGCGAGCACGAGCGCGAAAGCCAACGTCAACACCTTTGAGATCTGCAGTCGCATAAATCTGTGTCCCCTGAAATCAAGCTTTGAAAATTAGCACACTGAACACCCACTCGGTACTCGAATCGCCAAGCAATCTCGCGTTACCAACGCCCGGCCTTACGGCTGCCGCTCAATCACCCACAAACGCTGTTTGACACTCGAGGCGCTCATTTCCACTCCATACGCCATCGGCGCCAGATACAAAAATATCACCGCCATCACCCCAACCAAACCCCAGTACCCGCGGGCACTCAATTTTGACCGAAATGCCCACGCCGCAGAGTCTGCGCTTCCCCAGCCGACCAGCGGCCCAGCTCCAAGCCCGGCGATCAACAAACTGAACACCAGCGGCATAAGGTAATGGTACAAGTACATCGGCCTGTGAATCAGCGCGAACGGCGCATAGTTGATGACATACCCCGCTAAGAGCAAAAAGAGCGTCCGCACCGGCACCCCAGCAACACGAAGAAAAACAGCCCATCCCGCCACTGCCATCCCCGCCAGCGCCCCAAACCAGACTACCGGATTCCCAAACATCAGAATCCACCGCTGCCGCGCCGCCGCCAGCCCACTTGGCGCCCACATCACAATCGAATGTTTGGCAATCGGCCAGGTGTACCAGGGCGACGACGGTGCACTCTCCTGCTTGCCGATGGCCGCATTCATATCCGACATCGCCTTGTGGATGTCAGCCACCTCGCGCCAGAGCGCCAACTTGGCCCCGTGTACGTGGTTCACACTTCCTTCGAGGGTCTTGGTAAACGCGTCGCTCATCCAGCCGTCCCCTGGGCCCGAATCAGGAAGCAAGGCAAAGTGCATCCAGAATGACCCCACGTACACCGCGGCCGCGACCAGCGCGAACCCCACGCCGTCGCGTAGCACGCTGCCTAGTGAACGCTCCCGAGCCGCCAGCAAGAACAGCCGCCGCGCGCCGATCACGCCGAGCGCCGAGAGTCCGGTCCACTTGATACTCACCGCCGCGCCCGCCGCAATCGCCGCAGCCAACAACCAGAGCCAGCGCCGATGTTGCTGCTCAGGTGCGTCACTCAGGACGTCACACAACAGTGCCGTGAACACCGCGAGCAACAGTGCACTGTCCGTCAACGCAAAGCGCGACTCCACGAGTAGCGCGTGATCAAACACGAGCGCCGCCGCCACAATCGCCGCCACCGGGCGACTCCCGCCCAACGCCCGCGCTAACGCATACACCACAGGCACAATCATCGCGCCGAAAATTGCCGGCACAATTCGCACCAGCGGCGCCGCATTGCGCTCCCAAAGTGCCATGCCGTTGTAGCCGAACAGCTTTGCCGTGGCGGCAAGGATCAATCGCCCAAGCGGCGGATGCACATCCACGATGTACGTGCCGTTCAGGTACGCGCCCATGAAATAGGTGTAGTGGTGCTCGTCCCACACCACGACTGGCGGATAGGTGATACTCCACAGCCGCGTCACCAACGCGAGCGCGGTGAGCAACACGAGCTCCGGCCGCCGACGCAGCGCATCGACGAGCGCGCGCATCAGGCGAGTGGTCCGAGTTCGGGAATCACGCGGTGCAACAGCGTGAGAAGCTCCCCATCCACCTGCTCCGCCTCGAGCCGCCGCTCCAACTCGGCGAGCGCATCGGCGTCGGCCACCGCAGTTCCCGTCACACGCACCACATTCACACTGGGGTGCGAGGTTGGCTCCAATGCTTCGGAATCTGCAATGAGTGCCTCATGCATTTTTTCACCAGGGCGCGTGCCAGTGAACACAATCTGCACGTCATCGTCGGGCGTCATGCCGCTCAACCGAACGAGGTCGCGCGCGAGATCTACAATCTTGATGGGGTTCCCCATATTGAGCACAAACAGTTCACCCCCAGTGCTCAACACCGACGCCTGCAGCACCAATTCCACCGCCTCGGAGGTCGCCATAAAGAAGCGCGTCATCTCGGGGTGCGTCACCGTGATTCGGCGCTGCGTCTGAATTTGCTCGAGAAAAAGCGGCACCACCGACCCACGCGACCCCAGCACATTTCCGAACCGCACGGCCGAATACACGGTCTTAGACTTCCCCGCGCGCTGCCACATCAGGAGCTCGGTCAGCCGCTTCGTGGCACCCATCACGCTCGACGGATGCACCGCTTTATCGCTAGAGATAATCACCACGCGCCCCACGCCCATCGACTCGCACAGGCGCAGCAACTCCAGCGTACCGCCCACATTGTTCACGAGCGCGGCCACGGGATTCTGCTCCATCAGCGGCACATGCTTGTACGCCGCCGCGTGATACACCACGTCCGGCACATGCCCGTGCAACGAGGCCCGAATGAGCGCCGCGTCGCGAATGTCTGCAACAATCGCCATCACGTTCAGCTCAGGATACTTTGCCACCAACTGCCGCTGGATGTGGTACATCCCATCTTCGTTGTGATCCACCAGTATCAGCCACGCCGGCCCACATCTCGCGCACTGCCGCGCGAGTTCCGAGCCAATGGAACCGCCGGCACCTGTCACCATCACAGTCTTGCCGCTGATCAGCCCATGCACGGCGGCGAGATCACTCTCCACGCGCGGACGGCGCAGCAAATCGTCAATGTCCACCGTGCGTAGCGCCTGCACCACCTTCGTACCGGCCGCCACTTCGCTCGGTGCCGGAACCAGCTTGGTCTGAATCCCCGCGGCCGATGAGGCGTCGAGCACGCGACGAACCAGTGCACCGTTCGGATTGCGAATGGCGATAATCACCAACTCTGCGCGGTGCGTCGCAATCAAAGAAGGCAACTCACTCACCGACCCAAGCACCGGCACACCGCTCAGGGAGCGACCATGCTTGGTGGCATCGTCATCCACAAAGCCCACGGGAAAGAGCCCCGTGCGCGCCGTGCGCAGATCCTGCAGCATCAACT
>JAPLKS010000010.1:0-2835 GCA_026387915.1 Gemmatimonadota bacterium | reverse complement strand
GCCGGCCGGCACCCACCACGAGCACGCGGCTGGTGGCTTCGGCTTCCGATCGCAGTGCACCAATCGCAAGCCGGCGCCAAAGTCTCGGAGCAATCACCGCAGTGGCCGCCAACGCGCAGTCAATGAAAATCACCGCGAGCGGCAGGCGGAATCCCTGCGGCGGGATGTAGCGCACCACGAATCCACCGTGAAGCAAACAAAGGGCCGACGACACCAGCACCGCCGTCAGCAACCGGCTCACGTCCAGTGCGCTAGCATAGTGCCAAAGAGCGGTGTACGCCCCAGCACGCCAGTTGGCCACCAAACGAATCCCCAGCGCCCCGAGGGTGTATTTGATGAGCAATATTTGCTGCTCGTGCGAGAACGAGACGGACTCGATTCGAACCGCCAGCGCTACCGCAGGGGTTGCCAGCAGCAGCAATACGTCAATCACCCAGTGGCTCAACGCGGACCGGGTGTCGGGGCGGCTTGGTGAGGCGGACTGAGACGTCATGCCGGAGTAGTCGGGTTCTCGATGGACCAGTCGGGCGGCGATCGCAACTATGAGCGTTGCGCACAACCGTCGGGGTACTAAATTGCTCTGGAAGTTACTTGCCCGTCTGCATTTACACCACTTCCCGCCCGTTGTTGCCCCATAGTCGTTTAGCGGCCGCCGCCGTCGCGGGTTCTCCCGCCCGAACAGCGTCCGATACCCCGCTTTTGGCCTCCTCCAACCCAGTGCTCCCAATGCGCGTGGTTCTCGTCACCGCTGGCGAACCGCTCCCCACCGACCGAGCCGATATTCGGCTCCATCGGACCGGGCAGTTCGCGGCGTGGCTCGCTGCTCGCGGACACGAGGTGGACTGGGTCACCAACCGGTTCGATCACTTCCAAAAGAAGCAGCGCCCCAGCGTGGGCGTGCTGACCCTAGCGCCGAACTACCGCATTCACCTGCTCGAAAGCCGCGGCTACCGACGCAATATCAGCATCGAACGCTTTCTCGATCACGCTGACCTGGGCCGCGACTTTCACGCCCGCGCTTCGCAACTGGGCCGCGCCGACGTGATGCTCGCGGCCATGCCAACCATCGAGCTGGCCGCCGAGTCGGTGCGGTGGGCGCGGAGCGTGGGTGCGGCGAGTTTGGTAGATATCCGCGACCTCTGGCCCGACATCATGATTGAGCGCGCACCCGTCGGTGCGCGTTGGCTGGCACAGCTTGTACTCTCCAAGCTCTCGAGTACACTCACCCTCGCTCTGCGCGGCGCCGACGGCATCATTGCCCAGAACGAGCCCTTCGTGCATTGGGGCCTCGCCCACGCACAGCGCACCGCAGGCCCGCTCGACCTGGTCATTCCCCTCGGCTACGAACTTCGCCCGCTCGAAGAAGCCGACCGCGCTGCCGCCCTGCAGTTCTGGCGCAATCAAGGACTCGACCTCGGCGAAAACGCCCCGCCAGTGATGGCGTTCGCCGGGAGCGTGAGCAGTCAGTTCGACTTTGCTCCAGTGCTCGCTGCGGGAAACCAGCTTCGCTCGCGCGGCGTGCGCACCGTCATCTGTGGCATCGGCGAACGCGTCGGCGAACTCAACAGTGCAGCAAAATCGCGGAGCGACCTACTACTCCCTGGCTGGTGCTCCTACGCGCAACTGCGTGTGCTCCTCGAGCGCTCCACCATCGGACTGCTGCCGTACAAGGACTCCGTGAATTTCCAAAACGCCGTGCCCAACAAAGCGGGTGAATATCTAGCCCACGGACTTCCGCTGGCGTGGAGTCTCGGCACAGGGCCGCTGGCGGCGCTGATCTCCAAGCACAACGTCGGCTACTCGTACGGCAAGGACGGCACGCAACTCGCCGCCGCCGTCACGACCCTGCTCGAATCGCCTGCCGAAGCCACCGCGGCTCACGACGCCGCCCGAGCGCTGTTCCACGCCGAGTTCGACGCCGACAGCGTGCACCAACGCTTGCTCGACCACCTCACGCTCGCGGCCCAGCGCCGTTCGGCGGCCTCATGATCAAACGCATTTTCGATTTTGCCGCGGCCACCCTCGGCCTCATCGTCCTCTCCCCGCTGTTCCTGCTCCTCGCGCTCTGGATCAAGCGCGACTCCCCCGGCCCTGTTTTCTACCGCGGCGTCCGAGGAGCTCGGGGCGGCGGCTCGTTCCGTATCTTCAAGTTCCGATCGATGGTACAGGACGCCGAAAAACCTGGCCAGCTTTCAACGAGTAATGCCGACTCCCGCGTCACCGCCTCGGGTCGCTTCATTCGCCGTTTCAAGTTCGACGAATTTGCCCAACTCATCAACGTATTTCTCGGCGACATGAGTCTCGTTGGCCCCCGCCCAGAAGTGCTCAAGTATGCCGACAAATACACTGGCGAGTTGAGGCAGATCCTCGACGTGCGCCCCGGCATCACCGACTGGGCCAGTATCTGGAACAACGACGAGGGCGCGGTGTTAGCGGGGTACCCAGACGCGGACCTCGCATTTGAGGAACTCATTCAGCCCACCAAGCTGCAACTTCAGCTCCGGTACGTGCGCACCCGCACCTTCGTGAGCGACCTCAAGATTCTGTTCTACACGGTCTGGCTCATACTGGACCGCGACTTCTACCCGAAAGAACTGAACGACACGCCGCGCCTGACAAAACACGCCTGACCGCAACGTTGCCCGTAAGCGCCTTGGTCCGATGCACACGCAATCCTCACGCCTCCACTCTCCGCTCTCGCCATGACCGCCACTCGCGAAATCCCGTTCTTCAACTACCGCGGCACCTTCGCCGCCATTGAGCAGGAACTCACCAGCACGTTCCACGATGTGCTCTCGCGTGGCGCGTTCATCATGCAAAAAGATCTGCGTGACT
>JAPLKS010000008.1 GCA_026387915.1 Gemmatimonadota bacterium | reverse complement strand
CCATCGTGACCCCGCGCTCACGGACTAACCGGACCGCCTCCACCTTGAACTCCCGACTGTGCTGCCGTCGTGTTCGCATTTGACACCTCCAAGACCTAATGTACCTAAGGATGGTGTCTACCCAACCCAGTGCATCTCACGAAGGGCAGATACGGCGCGCTGCGTCTGACCTTCGGCGTAGCTCTACTTTTCCAGATGTCGTGGCTGAATCCACCGGGAAAGCCCGTGCCAGTGGAGTGTATTGACGGCGCGGTATTCCCGAGGTGAGCAAAGAGCGAGTAGCTGTTGCGGTAATCGGTCGCCCTGAGGCGTGTGAGCTGCTCGGCGAACGAGGCGGGCCGTTTTGGATTCAACGACGGCGTCCCGTACTGCCTTTCGCAGAACTCCGAAAAGTGCGTGATGGCACTGACGACCGTATCGACCTTGCGTTGCGACGCTGCCGACCAGAACAGGCCGGTGGGATCCAGTCCAGTGTCGGTCACGGTTCCCGTCCGAAGCGCTTGAACGAACCTGCTCAGGTAGGTTGACTTCCAGTCTTGTGACAGTACGCCAGGTCCGAGTTCCTCATAGAGTTCTCGCGGATCTGGCCGGTACACGGCGAGGTAGTCAATCATCAGGCCGACAGCCGATGCTGCTTTGAGCTGCCACGTGAGCGACCGATCACGGTTCACCGGGACGCGGAAGTACGCGATCAGGCTCTGCAGGGGCCCGTCCACGGTCAGCAGGACCCTGATGGGCCCCACACCGTCCGGCCCCCTCATCGTCACCGCCTCGTGGAACCTCGGCTCAACCTGTGGCATTGGTGATTTCCTTGGTACCACCACCTAGGGGGTTTCTGACTAAATCTACGTGGCCATTTCTCGGAGTTCTTGTCATCACCGTGACCAAGGTACCGGTTATAGTACCTTACGGTAAGGGGGTAGTAGCATTGCGAGCATCACGTGGCGCACGTAACCGCACTGCGGAGCCGCAACGGCTGGTAGACGGCTCCCTCGGCGGGGCGGCTTCGCTCACGGCGCGACCGCAGCGTGAGCGTGGGGGTTTGGCGTTGGGACCGGCGGCGTGGGGACTGGCGGCGTGGGCGTGGGCACCGGCGGCGTGAGCGCGCCAACCCACGCTTAAAACACAAGCGCCGCGGAACCCAAAGGTTCGCGGCGCTACACCATCCGGGGTTTCGAAGCTGCCACGCGCGCCGGCATTGGAACTCTCCGTCCTACCGCGCAGCGGCGGGCAAACACTACGAAACCACCGAAATCAGAAAAAGCGTGTTGAGTGGAGCTGAGGGGGATCGAACCCCTGACCTCTGCAGTGCGATTGCAGCGCTCTCCCAGCTGAGCTACAGCCCCGCGAAATACTGGGTGCGGTAGCTACAAGCGGCCGGTCGCACCCGGTCATCCTTACAAAACGATCCCGCCGTAATACGATCGGGCGGGACCGACGTCACGAGTATAAATCTAGCATCGGCAGGGGGTAAGTCAAGCTAAAGTGGGGGTTATTTGCGGGGTTTCGGAGGGGCGGAAACGGTTGATAACTCACGGTGCGGAAAGCAGTTGCGAGCGACTCCCCCTGCGCGAACTCGCGGGCGGCTGTATGCGTTGAGTTCGCAGACTGTTTACGGTGAACCGTTTTTCGTATTCCGTAGTCGGTCTTGGAGTGGCTCAGGTGGGTCCTTTCCCAGAGCCTTCCAACTGCTAGACCTCCGCCCTTGTACCCTCAGCTCAACACCCTGTGCCGCCTCACGCGCTCGACTCGCCCTTTGTGCACTCACAGCTCGCGCTCCGCGCCGAGCGGTGCAACGAGGTGCGGCTGCAACCAGAAGGAGAGTACGTGCTCTACTGGATGCAGAGCACGCACCGATTTGAGGAGAACTGGGCGCTCCGCTTTGCCGTGCTCGAGGCAGATCGGCTCAACCGTCCGCTGCTCATCCATCAAGGGCTCGACCCAACCTACCCGCACGCCAACGATCGCATTCACAGCTTCGTGCTCGAGAACGCGCGGGCGTTGGCGCGCCGCGCCACGTCGCTCGGCTATACCTACCAGTTTGCGCTGCGACGTTGCCGCGATGACGACCGCCGCGTGGTGGACCGGCTCGCGGCGCGCGCGTGCTTGGTGGTGACCGATCTTTTTCCCACCTGCGGCATTGCGGAACGCACGGCGCGGTTCGCCGAGCGCGCGCCGTGCCGCGTGGTGGCGGTGGAGTCGTACACCGTGGTGCCGGCCGCGCACTTTGGAAAATCGGAGTTCGCGGCGCGCACGATTCGCCCCAAACTCGCCAAGCTTATCGACGGGGCGCTGGAGCCAGTGGAGGATCGGGCGCCGAGGCGCGCGTTCTCCGATACGCTGGCGGCGGGGCTCGAGGTAGAACGGCTGGCGATCGGCGACCTTGATGACGCGACCATCGCTGCCGAAGTTGCGCGCTGCGAGATTGATCACTCGGTGCCGCCTGTGGCGCGTACGTATTTCACGAGTGGAATCGACGCGGCGCGCGCGCGACTACATCACTTTTGCGCGAATGCCCTCGCTAATTACGAAGTTCGGCGAGCGGATCCTACCGACACGGAGGGGTCGAGCCGACTCTCGCCGTACCTGCACTTTGGGCAAATCAGTGCGGCGGAAGTGGCGCGTGTCGTCCGTGACGCAGGGCCAGCGGCGAGCGCGGAGAAATATTTGGACCAGCTCATCACGTGGCGGGAATTGGCCTTCAACTTTTGCGTACGCAACGCGCGCCACGCGCAACTGCGAGGGCTCCCCGACTGGGTGCATCGCACGATGGAGCAGCACAAGGACGACCCGCGGGAGGCGCATTACACGCTGCGCGAACTCGAGGAAGGGCGCACGCATAACGCGCTCTGGAATGCGGCGCAGCACGAGTTGCGTACCACCGGCGTGATTCACAACGTGGTGCGCATGCTGTGGGGCAAGTCGGTCATGCAGTGGACGAACCGCTACAAGACGGCACTCGATCATTTGCTCGTGCTCAACGACAAGTGGGCGCTCGACGGACGCGACCCCGCGAGCGTGGGCGGCATTCAATGGTGCTTCGGCAAGTTCGATCGCCCCTGGTTCAACAAGCCGGTGTGGGGGACGATGCGGCCGATGTCGCTGGCGCGGGCGTACGACAAATGGGACGCTGAGGGTTATGTGCGCCGCTGGACGCCGGAGAGCGGCCCGCGCTGAGTCGGGGAGCGTCGCCTGCTACGATTGGCGGCGGAGCGCTCCCGCACCTCCTGCGCTTGCCTTTGGCTGCACTCTTTCGCGCGCGCGCGCCCTGTAGTTGTTTTTCTACCGTGACGTCCGTGCTTCCCTCTCCCGCCGAAATCCGTGACGCCGCGCAACGCATCGCGGCGTCCACGGCACGCACAGCGCTCCGGCGCTCGGAGCTGCTGTCGGAGTTCGCGGGCGGCGACGTCTGGTTGAAACTCGAATGCGAGCAGCGCACCGGCTCGTTCAAGATTCGCGGCGCCACCAACGCATTGGCCTGCCTCACCATCGCGGAGCGCGCGGCGGGGGTGGTGACGGCCTCCGCTGGCAACCACGGGCTCGGACTCGCCACCGCGGCGGCGGCGCTTGGTGTGCACGCCACGGTGTTCGTTCCACGAACGTCGCCTGCGGTGAAGCGTGAAAAGATTGCCGCGACGGGTGCGGTGATTGACGCAACCGCCGAGCATTATGATGCCGCCGAGCTGTTGGCGCGTGCGTATGCGGCGGAGCACGGTGCGGCATTTATTAGCCCCTGCACCGGTCGCACGCTGCTCGCAGGCCAAGGCACCGTGGCGCTGGAGATTGTGGAGGCGCTCCCTTCGGTGGCCACGATTGTCGCGGGTGTTGGCGGCGGCGGACTGGTGGGTGGAATGGCAGGGTTGCTGCGCGGCGACGCGTTGCGCGTGCGTTTCATTGGCGCGCAAAGCGAACGCACCAACGCGATGGCGTTAGGGTTGGCCTCAGGTCAACCAACCGATATTCCGGATCTCCCCACGCTGGCGGACGGCTTGGCAGGGCTGGTGGACGCGGAGATGCTCGCGCAGGGCGTGGCGGCACTCGACGGTATTGCGGTGGTGCCAGAGTCGGCGATTG
This sequence comes from Gemmatimonadota bacterium, assembly GCA_026387915.1. Lineage (NCBI taxonomy): Bacteria > Pseudomonadati > Gemmatimonadota > Gemmatimonadota bacterium. The sequence goes on along the minus strand of JAPLKS010000008.1, from coordinate 9,387 downwards.
CGAGCGCGATTGCGATGTTGTGGATTGAGGAGGGGCTCAAGGTTGAAGGGGCCGGCGCGGTTGGCGTGGCGGCACTGCTCGCGGGGCGGTTGGAGGCTGAGCCATTTCCGCTGGTGATTGTGCTGAGCGGGGGGAATATCGACGCGGCGGTGCATGCGCGCGTGTTGTCGGGGGAAGACACGGGCGAGTAGACGGTTGTCGGTTGCACTTCTCGTAGGGTAATGCGGGATGTGGACCCTTGCCGCGGCGCACAGAAAACAGAGAACGGAAAACGGTTAACGGTTAACCGTTCTCGGTGCTCCGTTCTCCCGTCTCCGGGCCTACCCATCCGTCGACCGTCGACCGTCTACCGTCTACCGCAGTTGCCGTGCTGCCCACTCTCCTGCATCTCCCCTCTTTCCCGCTATCTTCCATTCGTGTCCCTCTCCCTCCGCCTCCTCGGCACCTCCGCCTCCCGCCCAAGTGTCGTTCAATTTTGGCGACCTCTTCTTTACGCACTTTCATACCGATCACTTTCTCGGACTCCTCGGCCTCCTGCGCACCATGACGTTGCAGGCGCGCACGGAACCGCTGCGCCTCTGGGGCCCGAAAGGGTTGCACGCGATGCTGAAGAAAGCCGAGGGGTTGGGCGTGGAGCGGTTGTCCTTTCCGCTTGAGGCCACCGAGGTGGTGCCGGGCGCGTCGATTCCGCGAAAGGAGTATGCCATCCTCCCGTTCGACGTGGATCATCGTGGACAGTCGGCGGTGGGCTATGCGCTCATCGAGGAAGAACGGCGCGGTCGCTTTCACCCCGACATGGCGCGCGATCTTGGCATTCCCGAAGGGCCGCTCTGGGGCCGGCTCCACAAGGGTGAGGTGATTACCCTCGAAGACGGCCGCATCGTGGATCCCGCGACGCTCGTTGGGCCCACGCGGATCGGCCGTCGCGTGGTGATCACCGGCGACACGCGACCGTGCGAGGCGACAGTCGAGGCAAGCGCGGGCGCCGATCTGATGGTGCACGAAGCCACCTTCGGCGACGAAGAAGCCGCGCGCGCACTGGAGACCGGCCATTCTACCGCTCGCGAGGCGGCGACGGTGGCGTCACGAGCGGGCGCGCGCCGGCTCGTGCTCACCCATTTTTCGGCGCGCTACTCGCGCGATCCTTCAGACTTGGAGCGCGAGGCGAGAGAAGTGTTTGCGGCCACATCCTGCGCCCGTGACGGCGCGGAGTTTGACGTGCCGTTCGCCGACGCCTCCGACCATACCGAGGCGTCGCCGGGCGCCCAGTAGTACGTCGCGCCCCCCGCACCGGGGAACGCCACCAGACCGCGGCCCGGGTCGCGGCACTCAACACCGAGATGGTCGAGTTCGCAGAACAATGCCTCGACTTCAATGGCAATCGTCTGCGCGAGGCGTTGCAACCGTTCGGCTTCGGCGTCGGGTTGATCGGCGAGCGATCCCACGGTGGCGTATTCAAACGCCGAGACGGCGTCCTGCCACGCGCCGTAGCGCACGATGAGATCGCGCACGATGCGGCGCACCAGCGGCAGCGCGCTCGTGGCCTGTGCTTCGGCGTATGGGAGCGGCACACGTGGCGCGCTCCGGCGTCGGTGGGCGAAGCGCGTCATGTGGACACGCGTGGGGCACCGGCACGCGAGCGTCGCCCACTGCGAATCCGCGGCACAACGATGCGCGCGAGGCCGCGCGGCTTCAGTGCGGCGGCGGGCCGCGCACCGAAGAACTCGAGACGCACCGACGCAGCGCCTGCGAGCCGCGCGCCAATCCACGCTCCGCGCGCGGAAGCCGCCGCAACGCGCGAATTTTCGGAATGGAGCGACGCGTCCGCAAAGGCCTTTCGCAACGCACGGCGCGCTTCGTCGTTGACCGATGCGTCGAGCCATTGCATGCGATCCACCGGCGTCGCGACGAGCCCCGCACTGAATTCGCGACGCGCGGGACCAACGAGCACCACGCGCGCGTGCTCCCCTTCGGCGCGCACCTCCACCGTGAACCCCGGCCGTTCCCAACGCCGCAGAGAGTCCGGCCCCGTCGAAAGTTGTTCCCGAATGGCCGACCACCAGAGCGAGGGCGCCACGGGCCGGCCAGCGAGGGTCGGCGCGCGCGGCGAGAGGTCGGTGTGCGTCTCCATGGGGAGCGAGAACATCACCTCAGGCTCGCGGGCGCGGTCACGGAGCTCAAAACTGGACGGATCCACGACCAACGCGCTTAACTCTCGTCGCGCGTCCGGCCGCGTTTCGCCAATGAGCGAATCCCGACGCGCGTTCCATTCGCGAACCGCCTCCAGCTCAACGCGCTGTGACTCACCTTCGCCGAACAGCGCGCTCACACGCACCGCAGACGCCGTGCGCAAATCGATCACGCCGCGGCGCACCCGGTGCGCGGCGGCGTGACGCTCGCCCATGAGGGTGTCGATATCCACGTGATATTCGTACGACAGGTAAGGCCCGTGCACGGTCAGCACTTCGATGTCCGCCGTCGCGCTGATGGTCGGCTGCGGATTGCCCTCTTCGTCCGGACCGAGAGGGAGTTCGCGCGGGTGCGCGCGGGCATAGTCGCGCGCGAGGCGCGGGACGACGGTATCGGCCATCAGCTCCACGGAGTCACCGCGCACGAGATCGCGCACAAATAGGCGCTGCCCGACGTACACCGCGTCCGCATACGAATGGTCATCGTCCACACCAAAGACCTCGACGAACCGGCCTTCTACGCGCGCCAACAGAAGGGGCGCGCCACGCATTTTGAGTCCGGCAGAGTCGCTCGTCACCCAGTAGGTCGAGTCGCCACCGCTCACGAGAAAATCGGCCTTCGGCGCACGCCACGCGCGCGGCGCGGAGCACGCGACCACCACGCTGATCACCGCGCCCAACAACGCCACGCGAATCGCGGCGGCCAGAGTGTGACGCGGCGGATTGACGCGAGCGCCGGCGAGGAGGGGAGTGCCAAGATTGGGTGTCACCCCGCTAATTATAACCCGTGAAATACCCCACTCTGCTCTTTCTGCTGGCCGCCCCTGCGTTCGCGCAGGCCCCAGCCAAGGCTGCTGCGCCCGCCGCACCAGCAAAAGCCACCGCGCCAGCGCCGGACACGGCGATTGTACGCGGCCTCTACGTGAACCGCTTTGCCGCGCAAAGCGCCAAGCGGATGCGTCAGCTCATCGCGATGGCCGACTCCACCGAGATCAACGCGCTCATCATTGACGTCAAAGATGAGTTCGGCCTCAACCTCGCCAGCACCGATCCGATGCTGCAACGCAACGCCGGAAAATCCGGCGTGATCGCGAATGCCAAGGCAATGCTCGACACGCTCAAGGCGCACCACATTCTGGCCGTGGCGCGCATTGTGGTGTTCAAAGATTCGGTCACGGCGCGCGTGAACCCCGAATGGACCATTCGCCGCCAAGACGGCTCCGTCTGGCGCGACAAGAAAGGGCTCGCGTGGGTGAATCCCTACCACAAGGAGTTGTGGGAGTACAACGTGCGCGTCGCCGAAGAAGCGGTGCGTCTGGGATTCGGTGAGGTCCAGTTCGACTACATCCGTTTTCCTGAACCGTACAAATCGCTTCCCGTGCAAGTCTTCCCAGGACAAGGGCAGCTCTCCAAGGATGCCGCGCTCGGCGAGTTCCTTCAGTTCGCGCACACGCGACTCAGCAAGCTTGGCGTGCGCACAACCGCCGACATCTTTGGCCTCGTGACCACCGTGCCTGGCGCGCTTGAGGTGGGACAGAAGTGGGAAACGCTCGCGCCGATCGCCGACGTGCTCCTCCCGATGGTGTATCCGTCGCACTACCCGCCGGGTTCGTTCGGGATCAAGCATCCGAACGCCGAGCCGTACAAGACCATCAATATTGCGATCGAAAAAGCGCACGAGCGCAACTTAAAGATGGGCCTTCGGGGCGAGCGCGTGCGCCCGTGGCTCCAGGCTTTTTCGCTCGGACAGCCGCCATACACCGCCGCCGAGATTCGCGAACAGAAGCGCGCGGTGTACGACGCGGGCTATGACGGCTGGGTGCTCTGGAGCCCGGGTTCCAAATACGAACCGTTTCTCGCGGGGCTCGAGAAAACCACGGTGAGCCGCAAGAAGGGCGGCGCGTAAACGACGAGTGAGTCGCGTGGCGCTACATTAGCGGCGCCGGCGACTCACTCGTGATCGTGCAAACGGCGCGTGAGGGCGCCGCTCGTTCGCTACCGCGGCACCTTAGCGCGCCGCGAGTTCTGCCACACCGGCAATCAGCCGGCCAACCTCACTCTCGGTGGTGTAGCAGGCGCAGCCCGCGCGCACGAGTCCGTCAGTGCCGTGGCCGAGCAACGCCACAATCGTCGCCGCATAGAAGTCGCCGTGCGACACAAACACCGCGCGCTCCGCGAGAAAGCGAGCGACGGCCGTGGAGTCATGCCCCGCAACGGTGAATGCAACGGTCGGGGTGCGCGGCTGGTCCGGCGTGGGTCCGTGCATCGTGACGCCGGGAATCGCGCTGAGTCCTGCCCAGAGCCGCTCCACCAGCGACTGACCGCGTGCGTGCAGCGCCGCGAACGCAGATTCCAATCGATCGCGTCGTGTTGCACCGGTGGCGAGCGAGGCGAAAAAATCGATGGCGGCGCCAGTGCCCACCATACCTTCGTGGTTCTGCGTGCCCGTTTCGAGGCATTCCGGGGCGTAGTCTGGCGCCGGTTCGAGGCGCGGCACGTCGAGCGCTTCGATGAGCGCCTTTTTACCAAAGAGGACGCCGGCGTGCGGGCCGTAGAACTTGTACGCACTGCACGCAAGAAAATCGCAATCCATGGCGCGCACATCTACCAGCGCGTGCGGCGCGTAATGCACCGCGTCTACAAAGACCAACGCACCGACGTTGTGTGCGAGTTTTGCCGCACGCGTGACGTCGTTGATGGTGCCGAGCGCATTGGAACCCGCACCGACGGCGACGAGTTTGGTGCGCGGGCCAATGGCGCGCTCGAAGCTGGCCCAATCGAGCTGCCCACTGCCGAGTCGCACCTCCACGCGCTTCACGGTCACCCCGCGCTCTTTTTCGAGGCGACGCCACGGCGCCTGATTGGCGTGATGGTCGAGATCGGTGATGACAATCTCATCGCCCGGCCCCCACGCCATGCCGAGCGCGCGCGCGAGGTGGAAGGTGAGCGTCGTCATGTTGTTGCCAAACGCCACTTCGGTGGCCGATGCATTGAGAAAATCAGCAGCGGCTTCCCGCGCGGCGGCGAGCATCGCGTCCGTTTCTGCGCTGGTCGGATATTCCCAGTGCGTATTGGCGTTGTGATGCAACAGGTAGTCGCTCATGGCATCGGCCACCTGCTGCGGCACCTGCGTGCCACCGGGCCCGTCAAAGTACGCGACCGATTCCCCACGATGCTGCCGGAGCAGCGCCGGAAATTGCGCGCGAATCTGTTCGACACTCTGTACCGTCGGTACCGTGTCGTGCGCCGTGTGTGTGGCGGTGGTCACTTGATCTCGACTCCGGCCTGTCGCTCGACCACTTTGACCGCCTCAACGTGATCGGCTTCCTCGCCGAGCTCGCGATGCGCCGCCGCAAACAACTCGGCGGTAAGCTGAATGAGCGGGCTTGGCACTTTTTGCTCGCGCATGACTTGGGCGGCAATGCCCACATCTTTGTCGAGCAGCGCCAGACGGAAGGTGCGCGGGAAGGCGCGCGGGAGCACGCGTGCCGGAAAGAGATTCTGCGTGGTGTTGGAGCGTCCACTGGATGCATTGATCACGTCGAGCGCCACGGTCGGGTTCACGCCCGCTTTGACGAGCGCCGCCAATCCTTCGGCCGCGCTCCAGATGTGCACGGCGAGCAGCGCGTTGTTCACGGCCTTGAGGGCACCGCCCGATCCGACGGGGCCGCAGTGCACGATTTTTTCGCCGAAGGCGAGGAGCACTGGCATCACAGCGGCCATTACGGCTTCGCTGCCACCCACCATCACCGTAAGCGTGCCAATTTCCGCGCCCGCCACACCACCGCTCACCGGCGCGTCGAGGTAGCCAATGCCATGTTCGGCGAGGCGTGCTTCGATCTGTCGCGACGTGGCGGGATCACCCGAGGTGCAATCGAGCAGGGTGGTGCCTTTGGCCATGCCGGCAATCAGGCCGTCTGGTCCGTCGAGCAGCGCCGCGACTTCGCGCGAGGTGGGAAAGCAGGTGACCACCACCGACGCACCGCGGGCGGCAGCAGCGGGGGTCGCGGCGTGGCGGACGTGGTGTGTGGTAGCAAAGTCGGCCGCTTTCTTGGCGGTCCGGTTCCACACCGCGAGCGTGAAGTCGGGCGTGGCGAGATGTCTGGCCATTGGCGTGCCAATCGCGCCAAGGCCGAGGAAGGCGACGGTAGTCATACCGAAAACTCTCGTGGGTGAGAGCGCCCCGCTACCCCTCCACGCCGCGCGTGGCGATCTTGCGCCCATGCGCCTTCGACTCACCCTCAGCAACATGCGTTCGGTGCACGACAAGCGCGCGCTCTTTACGGCGCTCGCCGGCGTGCCCGGGGTGCGGAGCGCCGAGGTGGAGATGGGAAAGGCACTCCTCGACTGCGACGGGCCGGTGGATGAGGGAGCGCTCCGCGCCGCCATCGAGGCGCTGGGGCTCGCCGTAACCACCGTGGCGCGCGAGCTGCCGCTGGCCTAGCAGAAAAACTCAACGGACAGCTTGTAGAAGTGAGGCCGGCCCCCCACCAGCGCCGGCTGCCACTCGCTACCCGCTGCCCGCTGACCGTCAAGTTCTTCTTACTCAGTTAGACCCGCGCTCGGGTCCAATAGTTTCCTGTCCCTCTTTATACGCCCTGATCAAGGATTTCGCTCAGGGGCTATGACGGCCATCCTGCATTCCGTACGCAGGCTGAACTGCCGGGGTTTCAGCGGCTCCGGCGCTACCAGTTGAACCAATAGCTCGATTTGACCAGCACCGTGTTCTCGGGACGCGCCCGAAACAGGTTACCCGTGTCACGCCCAAACTCAAACGAGCCACTGTCCACGCCGTCCTGCTGCCGTCCCTGCGTCCAGACAACAAACAGCGTGGACCCGGGGAGGTATTCCCAGCGAATGACGGCATTTGATCGGAACTGCTTAAAGTTGAAGCCGCCGGGATCACCCTGTGAGGTGAAGGGGGTAAACTGATCGGCGTAGACCGCGGCGTGCGGATTGGAGACTTCACGCCAGTTGGAGTACTGTCCGCTCGTCATGAATGGCGAGGCGTAGAGTTGAATCGACACGGTAGGCGTGGCCGTCACATCGAGGCGCGCCGTCAGTGACGTCACGGTCTGCTCCAGATGCGCGAACGTGAAATGCGTCCCGGAAGCATCCGAAAAATTCCCGTTCCACTGGGCGTCGTCTGCGCTCCGCACGAACGAACCGCCGAGGTGCGCTTGAACGTTGCTTGCGAGGCGGAGCATGGTGAACTGATCGATGCCGTAGCGCCACGATCCGGCAGCATTCTTGGCCGTCGCACTCACGTAGAGCGCAGGGGAAACGGCCCACCGCTCGTCCATTTGCACTCCCGCCCACGCCGACTGCCCAGCGAGTTGCAGCATCGCCGGCCCGCCGCGCGCGATGCGATCATCCCAGCTGTTGCCGAGGTTGAACGCGTTATAGCCGGCGTCCACTTTCCATTGGTTCTTGAACACCACGTGCCCGTCGAAAGAGGCGCCGACGCCCGTGCCCATCCCCTCGAGATTCCACCGCAAATTGCTATTGAAGTTTACGTTGGCCTTGTCGTACCACGACGTGGAGGTGAGCGAGTTGAGCCCCATCCATCCATTCCACGACTGTACGTCAGCGCGGGTCTGAAATCCTGCGTCGTTGATTTCGAATCCGGCCGACGTGCGCTTGTATCCGGTCCACCAGCGTAGACTTCCACCGCCTGTCTTGGAGACGCCGAGGACGGCGACCGTACCAGAAAGTCCGGTGCGCGACGAGTCCAGTGACAGTCCGGCGCCAAGTCGCTGCAGGTTGTGGACACTACTCAGCTGCGTGGCGGTGATTGCCGCGGCCGATCCCTCGACATGGCTTTGCGCGAAGTGGCCCTCCACTTCGTAGTTGTTCGCACCAAAGCGGTGGCGTCCGTCGATCCCGATCACATACGCGCTTCGGCGCAACACGTCTTCGCTCCACCGGTCGAGTTGCCGATTGACCCCGGTAAACATGACGCCAATCGTGCTGTTGCCGCCGCGAAAATCCTGATTCAGGCGCCCCACCACGTAATTCGTTTGCGGCTCCACCGTTTGCCCCAGAGGCCCGGTGACGCGCTCGGTGGCCGCATCGAGAATGCCGATCGAAAGCCCGTTCGCTAAGCGGCCGGTGAGTTTGGCGGCGGCGAGAATGTTGGTGTTCTGCTTGGTGGAGGCATCCCCGTATTGATCGGACAGCTGCGGCGCCCGGCCAATGCGACGCGAATAGAACAGTCCGCTACAACGGTTGTCGCTGCAATCGAGGTTATACCGGAAAATCCCAGCGCCCTCAAGAAAGAAGGGACGTCGTTCCTGATAAAACTGCTCGAACGAGGTCAGGTTGAGCACCGATGGATCGGCCTCGACCTGCCCGAAGTCGGGATTGATCGTCGCGTCGACCGTCAGGTTGGAGGTGAGCCCCACTTTCAGGTCGGCGCCAGCGGTCATCCGGCTCGAACGGGCCAGTCCGCCGGCGGCGAGCGCCACGGGCTGATCCTTGGCGACAGCGTAGGGCGTCACCTCCAACCGGCGGCTATCGCCGAGATGGTCCAGTCCGCTCAACTCACCCATCTGCGACACAAATCCTGTTTTGCTGTGGCGAATCAGCGGCCAGCTCACCTTAATGTTCTGGCGGGCGATGAGGCGCGCCACGGCAAAACCAAACAGCTGATTCTCGCTCTTGGCGTACCGTAGCTGGCTGAGCGGAATACGAAATTCGGCGGTCCACCCTTTGGCATCGATACTCGTGGCGGCCTCCCAGACCCCATCCCAGGAGGGGTCCTCCGCACCGTCCTCCGACATTGACTGATCCACCTTGACCCCGGCGGGATTCACCATGAACTGATAGCCAGTCCGGCGATCATGGTAGGAATCCACGAGGACTAGAATTTGGTCCGAAGCGGTCGCGACATCCCGACGCGAGAGATACGAGCGGATGCTGTCGGGGTGCGGATCGTATGCGCGGACGAAGACGTAGAAATAGCTGTTGTCAAAGGCCACTTTGGCTTCGGTGGCCATCGGAGGCTCGCCATCTTCGACGGGCTCGAACTGCCGAAACGCTGTGATGGGAACGATGCCGCGCCAGACGTCATCGTCGTCGCGCCCGTCGATGACCGGTGCCTTCAGTGCCCGCGTGGCCCGCGCCGTCGTGTTCGCTTCCACCACCACGGGCGCGCCCCGCGTCGGGCGAGGGGGGAGCGCCGGCACAGCAGCATTCG